>CAMJAG010000001.1 GCA_946403545.1 uncultured Caryophanales bacterium
AAATTAGATGAATTTGGTAGATGCCAAAAGTGTGAAATGAATAATTGTAAAAAACTCCTCTTGTTGAGGTAAGAACAAATCCATGTATAAGTCTTTATAGAAGTTGATATTTTTTACGCTTTTCATAGAATCGCTTTTAAATCTTTTATGATTTGCTTATTTCTTGGAGATAATTTGCCTTTAATATCATCTAACTTAACAAACTCAAGTTTATTAACTTCATCTTTTTGAGGTTTTAATTCGCCATGAAATTTTCTAACTAAGTAGACAACATCTACTCCATACATATCATCACCATTTACATATGTGTATTTGGTTAATTCACCTGTATAGATTTTGAATAACTCTAGAGAGTCTGCGATGATACCAGTTTCTTCTTTAAGTTCTCTGATTGCGCATTCTTCAATAGTTTCGCCTAAGTCTAGTGTGCCACCAGGAAAATCAATATAGCCATCATCACTTCTTTCTTCCACTAAAACATGTTTGCCATCAATAACAATAGTAACTGCATGAGGAAGAATAACAGTGTCGTGCCCAATCTTGTTTCTTAAATTTTTTACCCAATCATCCATATTATCTAACTGAGGAAATAATTAAGGTTCCTTTTCCTTTAACTAAACACTTCTTTCCATAAGGTAAGAAGAATGTATCATATTGATTAAAATCAATATAATCAACTTTTCCTTCTCCTGATAAGAAGGTAAAAGATATAAATGATTTTTCATCTGCTTTTAATTCAATTTCCCCGTTAAAACTCACTTCTTTTACTGTGAAGTATTGGTTGTCAGCGAGTAAATTACCATCAGATTTTTTAACTTTGTATTTATTATAGTTAATAACTTCTAGAGCCTTTTGAATATGTAGTTCTCTAGGATTACCAAACTTATCTACACGGTTATAATCATAGAGTCTATAAGTAAGATTGGAGTTTTGTTGGATTTCAATTAATCTAACTCCTTTTCCAATCGCATGGATTGTTCCTGGATCAATAATAAAAGTATCTCCAGGTTTAACAGGGAAAAAGTTTAGATAATCTAAGATATTTCCGTTTTCTAAAGCTTGTTTAATTTCTTCTTTAGAGCACTTTTTATTTAACCCAACATATAGTCCACTACCCTTATCAGCAGAGATAATATGCCACATCTCACTTTTGCCAAATGAGTTTTCATTTTTTAAAGCATAATCATCACTTGGATGAACTTGTACAGAAAGGTTTTCTTTCGCGTCTATTAATTTGATTAATATAGGAAAGTATTTGAATCTATCTTGAATAGGTCCAACATCTTCTTTGCTGATAACATCCACTAAAAGTTTTCCTTTATCTTTTCCACTAGCGATAATAGATGAATCTACATCTCTAACAGATAGTTCCCAACATTCACTAACTCTTTCTAAAGAAACGCCTTTATTGAATGCTTTAAAATATGTTCCACCCCAGATGTAATCTTTAACAGCTGGTGCAAGTTTAACTAATTCCATAAATTATTCTTTCTATTTAACGAATGAATTGAATAAGTCCTTTAATTCGTTAACTCTCTTTTCGCCATTAGCAAGAACATAAATTTTTAATTTAGGTTCTGTTCCACTAGGTCTTACTGTAATTGTGGAGTTATCTTCAAAGAAAAACTTCACAACATCACTACTTGGTAAGTTAGTAGGTACTTCTTTGTCTTTATAAGAAATAACACCCTTCTTATAATCTCCAATATGATCTACTCCCTTAATAGAAGCTACAACTTTAGGATCTCTAAACTTAAGCATTAAGTCTTTAATCTTTTGCATACCTTCTAAACCAGGGAATTCATATGTTAATAATGCAGTTTTGAAATCACCATATTTCTTATATAAGAAATTGAGTCTATCTAATAAAGTAATTCCTTGTAATTTGTAGTGGTTAGCGATTTCACACACTAGCATAACTGCATTAACTGCATCTTTATCTCTAATATCAGTATTTGTTAAGTAACCACAGGATTCTTCAAATCCTAATAAATAGTCACTAGTTTTACCTTCTCTTTCTAAGAAGAGAATTTGTTCACCAATATATTTAAATCCAGTTAAAACATCTCTAACTTCTACACCGAAGTCTTTAGCCATAACATTTGCCATATCACTTGAAACAATTGTTTTAACTAAAACTGGTCTATCTGTTAATGTTCCATTTTCTTTTCTAGCATGATAAATAGCATCAAATAAAACGATACCAACTTCGTTACCAGTTAAGATATGTGGATTACCATTATCATTAACAACAACACCACATCTATCACTATCAGGGTCAGTAGCGACTAAGATATCAGCGTTTTCCGCTAACATTTGTTCGATACCTAATTTAAGTGCTTCATGAATTTCAGGATTTGGATATGGACATGTTGGGAAGTTACCATTTGGCCATTCTTGTTCTTTAACTACATGAACAGATTCAAATCCATCTTCCTTTAAGATTGTTGTAACGCATTTTCTACCAGCACCATATAAAGGAGTATAAATCACATTTAAAACTCTCTTTTCGTTATAAATTGATTGCTTTTTAGTGCTTGCGATAAATGCGTTGAAACAATCATCTCCGATAATGTTAATCATTCCTGCTTTGACGAGTTCATCAAAATTACCGACTTTAACATCAGCGAATGTATCTAGAGTATTAATTTCATTTAAAACAGCATCTGCTAATTCATTAGTGCATTGGCAACCATCATCACCATATGCTTTATAGCCGTTATAAATCTTTGGGTTATGGCTAGCTGTAACAACTACACCAGATTGGCATTTGAAATATCTAATAGCAAAGCTAATTGTTGGAGTAGGCATAAGTTCTGGATATAAATGAACTTTAATGCCATTAGCAGCGAGAGTTGCTGCTGTTTCTCTAGCGTATTCTTCACTATGATTACGAGAATCATATCCTACTGCTACTGAGCTATTTTTGTATTTTTTATTTAAATAATTAGCTAAACCTTGAGTGGCTTTTCTAATCATAAATCTATTCATTCTATTAGTGCCTAATTCCATGACACCACGAAGACCACCTGTACCAAAAGCTAAATCTTGGAAGAATCTATCTTCAATTGCTTTAGGATCATCCTTAATAGAAAGGAGTTCTTCTTTCTCTTGTTTGTTTAATAACGATGAGTTTAACCATTCGTTATATACTTTCATGAAATCTCTTGCCATATAAATTACCTCACCTATTCATTTTACTTGTTTTACATGAAAAAAGGTATTCAACATTAATTAATGATTGAAAACCTTTAATCAGATTATTCTATCTTCTAGTCAATTTGAATGCGTCCGCTGGGACATACATATCAAATTTTGGCATCTTGTAGACTGAGAAATTGTTATCTACTACGAATGAGGAGTAGTTAATAAATCCTTTGACTGCCACATAGACTAATAATTTATCTCCAAGAACGTCCTCATCATAAGCAAACACTCTAATTCTATTTTTTGGATTTTCCATCTCAGGATTAACAAGTCCTGCTTTTTTAATCATCTTATTGGAGTAAATTGGCATTAATCTATCTTGATAGAAGTCAATATCGTATTCGCCATCTTCGTATCCTAAATCATCATATACGAGAGTAGAACCACCTACTGTAACTTTTGTCTTGCCACCAGCGTTTTTAACCATTGCGATGCCATGATTAGCGAAGAGTTCTTCTCTAGAATTGATTTTGTTATGGTCAAGGTTATAAAGTTTAATTCTTTGGTATGGAAGATATAAATCAACTTCTTTACCTAAGTTAACCTTTTCATCATTTCTCATCTTCATAGCGAAGTAACCTTCCACTCCTTTGAGTGAGAAATAGACTGCTTGATAATCTGTCTTTTGTTCAACAAACTCGAGTTTTGCAGTGATTTTGAGTGAATTTGCTACTTCTTCTAATGAAATGTAATCAGGTTTAATTGCAAGATTGATGTCCGTGTTGAATGCTTCATCTAATAAATGAGAGACAAAGTCTGGATCTAAGACAACGGCTTGTTCACCAACATGAATTACGCCATCTTTAACCATTGCAGGAATTTCATCTTCTGCAGGGATACCCATGATTGCTTTATGAGTTTCGTAGTCAAATAAGTAAACATGTTCCATGTTGAATTCAACATTAACAGCTTCGTTAGAGTGAATCTTGGAATTAAATGGAATCTTAATGATGAATTGTTCTTTTCTATTTTCCATCTTGGTGTAAAGAATTGATTCATCACCTAAGTGTTCCACAACTTCAATGAAGGCGTTTAAGTTACCTTGGTTAGGAATAACATGTTCTGGTCTAATACCTAATAAGACTTTTTGACCGATATATTTCTTGTTTGCTAATTGTTTTGCTTTAACTTCTGGGAATGTTACTACCATGCCATCAACATCATTAAGCTTTGCTTTAAGTGTTTTACCATCCATAAAGAGTTCGGCATCAACAATGTTCATTTGTGGAGAACCTAAGAATGTCGCAACGAAGAGGTTTGATGGATCTTCAAATAATGTAATTGGAGTGTCAACTTGTTGGACAAATCCATCTTTCATAACGACAATTCTATTACCCATTGTCATAGCTTCTGTTTGGTCGTGTGTAACATAAATAAATGTTGTTTGGAGTTTATCATGTAACTTAGTAATTTCACTTCTCATCGCAACACGAAGTTTAGCGTCTAAGTTAGATAATGGTTCATCAAGTAAGAAGACCTTTGGATCTCTAACAATTGTTCTACCTAAAGCAACACGTTGTCTTTGACCACCGGAAAGTGCTTTTGGTTTACGAGATAAAAGTTCTGAGATCTCTAAGATTTCTGCTGCGGCTTTAACTCTTTGATCAATTTCATCTTTAGGTACATGTCTAAGTTTTAAACCAAATGCCATATTTTCATAAACTGTCATATGTGGATATAAAGCATATGATTGGAAAACCATTGCAATATCCCTGTTTTTTGGTTCAACTTCGTTCATTAGTTCACCATCAATATAGAGTTGACCAGCAGTAATTTCTTCTAGACCTGCAATCATTCTTAATGTAGTGGATTTACCACATCCAGAAGGACCGACGAAAACAACGAATTCTTTATCTTTAATTTCAAGATCGAAATCGCTAACTGCTCTTACTCCTCCATCGTAAACTTTAAATACGTGCTTAAGTGTTACATCTGCCATAAATTAGGCCTCCTTGTTAACTTTATATAGACCCTTACCGACCATGTCAGGGTAATATTCTTTGTTAATATATTTATCAAACATTTCGTGAGACATAAGTGTGTATAAAACTATAACCACACTATTAGTGATAGCAAATAGGACAAGTCCTATTGCTAAAGTAAGATAATTGATACAACCGAGTCCCACGACTACACCAGTTGTAAGTAGGAAAGTTAATAATACTTTCCAATTTAATAATCCTAAGAAACAGAATGCATTTTTAACTGTTACTCCATAGCCATTTGAATAATAGACATCTTGAGTAAAAGTTAGAGCATTAACTATTCCTAAAGTAATGAAGAAGACGATAAGTGCACCAACACCAATGCCACACCATACAGGGGAAGTAGGAGAATAGATTAATAAATAACTTCCTCCAACAATAAGACCAAATAGTGTCAGTCCAAATATTGCTCCATTCACTATTGCGTGTTTCCAGTTTTCTTTAATTCCAAAGAAGAAATCAATAGAGAATGTTGTGGATTCTTGCCAAACTAGCTTCTTAACAGCGTAGAAACCGCCTGCTAATCCAAGGAATCCGATAATCATACATGGAAGCATAATAAGCATTGAATAGAAAACTAGAGAGAATAAATATTCAAACTTATCATTTGCCATTGCAGCAGCTTCTAAAAATCCAAAGTAGAATAGATCAACCGCTAACGGAATAAAGAACATAAATACAAAGCAAGAAAGAGAGAATAAGGTCATCTTTCTGTGAGCAAGTAAATCAAAGAAGACTTCCTTTCTAGTAGTAGGAAGAGCACTTATTGCTTGAGAATCTGAAATTTGTTTTTCTTTTCTTTTAAACATTGCTTGCCCAATCTTTTACTAAAGTAAGAGCGTTATCATGCTCTTTGATTTTATCTTTGGAGTACTCCCCAAGATTCTCACTAATTGCATTAAGAACCATATAACATTCTTCACCTGGAAGAGTCATATATTTGCTAACTTTTTCTTTATCAATCTTCACTCCATAATTAACTCCTTTTTGAGAGTAAAAAGTACATGAAGAATAATAATTAGTTAAAGTTTCATCTAGTTCTAATCCAAAAGCAGAAATGTTAATGCTAGAAAGTTTAGTACTTGGAATAATTAACACATCAGCAGAGTTATATCCTGTTACAGATAACTTAGTGTCATAGTTGAAACTATTTGGCATTGAATCAATACAAGAGAATAGCTTTAAATCTTTTTGTTTGTATTTCTCCAACAAATCTTTTTCCAATGAATCTCTATTAGTAACTTCTCCTGATACAAACAATGTAAGAGTTTGGTATTTTGGAGTCTTGTTATTCAATCTAAAAATGAAATCCATTAAAAACACTGTTAGAATTGCGGAGATTATATAAAATGGCCAAGTATATTTGAAAACGGCCTTAACTCTAGACTTTTTTAACTCATTCATAGATGTTTCTCCGCCTTAATGAGAATACGTTGATAAGTCTCAATAGTGAGTTTATCTCCCATCTCGTAGTCTAGTTCGTTTGTGAAAGCAAATATTACTTTGTCTTGGCAATTAATACCAATGAAATATCTTACATATACTGGATAGACATAAAGTCCATTCATGTAGCACATTTCATCACTTTTCTTTAGAAATTCCACTTCTTCTACAGGTTTAAGTCCACTACTATATCCTTTAAAATATCTATATCTTTGATTAATATCGTTATAAACGTTCATAAAGAAGAAGATAGCAAACCAAACAAATAAAACAGTGATAACAATTGCAATAATAAGTGTTGGGTAATATGCTTTCTTAGAGAAAATTACTAATAATACATCTGCAATAAGAACGATAGCGAAGACGCAAGAGAATGCTAAAGAGCATCTAAGGAGGTTAGATTTTGCTAATTTATATTCAGAATTTACGTCTACGCTATATTTCATATTAATAATTTTCTAATCCTTCGAGGATTGATTGTTTGATGATGCCACCCCATACTACATATCCATAGTAAGAAAGATGTAATCCATCGGTTCTAAAATATGCAGCATTTGGTTCGCCATTTTCTTTGATTAATGCTTCGCCTGGATTAATAAGAGTTAACCAAGAAGCATTTGATTTTTGATATTGGACAACATTTGCATTAACCGAGTTAATAACATCATAGTAGCCTTTATAACCAGGAATTAAGTTCATCATAATGTATTGAACTTTTGTATTTGGCATAGCTGCATGAGTGTCATTTAAGAACTTTGATAAGTTATTCCAAATTGTGCCAGCATCTTGTTTGGAGTTAATTACGTTATTAATACCTACGTAATACACTACCATTTTTGGTTTATATGGGAATACTAATCTTTGATTTAAGCATTCATCCCATTCTTCAATTGTAGTACCACCAATACCATGATTATAACTTACTATTGGTGCTAAGTCTTCTTTAGAAGATGTCCAGAATTCAATTGATGAGCTACCAGCAAGCATTACATGATGACTTTCTTCTTCTAAAGCTTTGTTTTCATAGTTCTTTGCTTTAGTTTCGTAGTTAGAATTATTTACTCTATAGTCTTCTGAAGCATCTTTAACATTAATGACTTTGTTAGTGCCATTACAAGTAAGAGTAATCTTGTTATCAGCGAATGTAGCTGTTAATGGTTTACTATTTTTAGCCTTATATTCCATAAGTGGTAAAACATTATCTTTGCTATCTTCAAGTTTTAAAAGCGCTGCTTTAGAAACTTTAATTTCATCGTTTGAAATCTTAAAGTTCATCACACTATCAACTTGATAATCAACTGAAGCAGATTCTTCTAATACTGTTGAAGGAGGTGTGTAAGGAGGTTCTGTAATTTCTTCAGCGCTTGCGACAGACCATTTAGCGTATAGTCTTGTGTCTTTAAGCACGACATCTGTAGTGAAATTCCATTCGTTTTTGCAACTCTCTTCCTTATACCAACCATCAAATTCATAGTTCTTTCTAGTTGGATCTTCTGGTTTTGTAATTTGATGTTCACCAGAGATTGTGACAGTTTTGTAAAGCAAATTATTGCCTTTACCTTTAGTGCCATTAGAAAGAGTGAATTCTTGTCTTAAATAGTTGTAATAGAAGTCAATACGATGTTCGATAGTACCTGGTTCTTCTCTAGAATCAGCACCCACTCTTACTAATGAATTATTAGCAAGACCTAGTGCCATAGAAGAAACCGCTAAACCCACAATACCTAAAATTTTAATTTTGTTATACATGGCATTCCTCCTTTAAATATTTAAGAAGTTCATCTTCCTTAACAGTAGCAAGGCAAATTACTTTGTCTCCTGCTCCATAGTAGATGTATAAAAGACCATCTTTATTAACTACTGCTGTTGGGAATACGCAACCATTGTAATAACCATTAGTTTCATATTCTTCTTCAGGTTCCATAAAGAAATCTTTTGTTCTAGCAATAATCTTTGTTGGATCATTTAAGTCAAGAAGGATAGCGCCTACTCTATAAGCATCATCTTTTGTAGCGACACCATGATAAAGCACTAACCAACCATCTTTAGTTTTAATAGGTGGAGTTCCTGCACCGATTTTCTTATCTTCCCAATCAGTTTCGCCTTGCATTAATAAGGAGTAATTGTCCCAGTGGAGTAAGTCATCACTACTAGAAATCCAAATCGCAGGATTCTTATTAGGATAGCCTTCACCACATCTTTCCATAGCTCTAGAAAGCATATAGAACTTACCATTAATTGGTTCAGGGAATAAAATTACATCTCTATCATCGAAATGGCTATCGGTGATAGGTCCTAGTTTTTTCCAATGTCTTAAATCTTTTGAAATGGCTAAGTGAGTTAAGGTGTTGTTATAAACTAGAACCTTAGGACCGAATTCTGGTTGAAAACCGAAATATTCCTTATCTTCTCTCCAATATTGTCCTGGAGGGAATGGACGAGAAGCATAAGTGAGGTAGAAGTATTCCCCCATCTTAATTAATCTTGGGTCTTCACATCCACCTGCATCTAAGCCATTAGGATCACCACTTAATAATGTAGAATCACTTTCTCTAACAAAGTTAATTCCATCTTTAGAAGTAGCTAAACCTAAATGGATTAAGTGAGTTTTGTCATTTCCTGCAGCACGATAAACCATATAGAATTTATCTTCTTCAGGAACATAAACACAAGCTGGGTTAAGAACACAAAGTTCTTCCCATTGGTTCTTTGGGTTTGGTTTTAAAATTGGATTATTTTTATATTTATTTAATTTCATAATTTGATACCTCTAAAGAGCAGTTCTTGTGTTTGTTGTGTAACCGATATCTACTAAGAGTCTTAAGTTATCGACATAGATATCACTTGCTGTGTAATCGTTATTAACGATACCGAAGGACACTGATTCAATATTCTTTGCGTAGTTAGCGGAAATTGTCTTACTACTACCATTAACGTCCTTGAATAAAGAGAATCCTATTTCATAATGTGTCCAAACAGTTGGAAGATCGCCTAAAGTTACTCTCATCTTGAATAAAGTAGAACCACTTCTCCAGTTAAGATTGAGATAAACTGTAGCTTTACCATCACCTTTAATATCGATTGCAAAGCCTTTTGCAGTAACTGTATTTGCAAATTGCGTAATTCTACCATAAGAGACTGATTCATAACTCTTGTAGTGCATTCTTAAGGATTTAGCACCACCAACACTAGAAACATCATTCGCTAATGCCATCTCGTTATAGTCTCTTTCTGTTAAATAACTCCAATTATCAAAGATTTCATCACTATTTGCATAGCTTTCCATTGTTTCAAATGTAATTCTATTTGGATTATCAGTATCAGGTTTAATTGTGCCACTGATTTCTGTAACAGAAGTTTCTGTAGCATTTACAAAGTAAAGTTCATCTAGATAGACTGGGTTAGCAATAGCGTATGTTGGATGGTGATTACCTTGTTGATCATAGTAAAGGTATTTAAATCCAAGAGCCATGTGAACGATATGTTCACTACTAAGTGGTTTTGGTTCATCGAATAAGTCGGCTTCGTTATTTAGTTCAAAGTCAGAGAACTTAATTGTGTAGTTATGCCATTCTTTCTTAACCTTTGGAATAACATATCTATACCATTCACCTGAATCCATAGTGAGTTGAATTGTGAGTTCTGCAGCAATATCGTTTTCATCAAGATATGCAACTGCAGGATCATCAAACTTAACAGAAGCATCTTTTAACCAGATTTGGAATGCGTTCTTATTCTTAACTGCACTTGAATCCATATAGAGTTGGTAAACAGCCATTTCCATATCTGCTTTATAGTCAAATTCGCCACAATATGGATTTCTACTACCACCAGATTTATGTGTATTATCGAGTTTCATAGCTTCGTCTTTATTGACTACACTTTGATCCCAATAATAGTAAAGTTGTGTATAAACATCGTAGTTATTGAAGTCTTCGATACAACCGTTTTCACTAACTACTCTTGTTCTTGAATCGACAATATCATCAATCTTAATAACTTCTAAATCTTTAATAGAAATAGAACCTGTGGAATAGTTATCTGCTAAACCAATGTTGAACTTTTGAATGAAGTAGAATTGTTTAGCACCATCACCAGTCATATAGTCTGTTCTTTGGAACGCTTTTAGTGGGATAACTAATTCTTTATATTCATCTCTTCCAAAGTATGTGAAGGAGATCTTGAATTGCCATCTATCGTTATCTTCTTCTAAGATTCTGAAATAAAACATTGCATTAGTAGCGGAGCCAGTGATTTTGACTTTCATTCTAACAGCGTCGCCTTGTACAAAGTACTTATAGACATTAACGTTTTGGAAACCATAGCCATTGAAACCATTTGGATTTGTTTCAGCGTTTTTCGCTACGTATCCTAAAGTTAATTCAGTTCCATCTTCAGAAATAGTTTTATCGAAGTTGAAGTTTTCATAAGTCCAATCTTTCATATCTGTACTTCTGAAATCCATCTTCTTCATAAACATATGTTCATAGTTTTCGTATTTAACCGCTTTGATATTGGAGAATAAGCAAATTCCATCCCCAAATGTTCTTTCGAAAACTATTTCAAAATATCTAATATGTTCCCAGTCAAATCTTCTATTAAAGACGTTTCCACCAGCAGTTCTAAGTTCAAATTCATCATATTTCATTAAGATAGTTTGTTTTGCGTTATTTGAAATTTGAACTTGTTTATGCCAATATTCACCATCATAGTCTAAAACACGAACTAGAACAGTTGCGTCATGACCTGAATAATAGAAATTGAAATAGAAACTATCTGTACCATAAAGTTCTCTATCTTCTGTCTTTGTAATAACAATCCAACCATCACTCTTAGCGATGCCTTGGCTTGTATGTTCTTTATCAAAAACAATTGCTAAAGAATCTTTACCATTACCAAAGAAGTTACTTCTATCAATAGAGATATTTGCATAACTTCCTTCTTTATGTAATACCCAGTCTTGTTCATCTTCAATTGTGATTGGGATTTCATCAATCTTAGCGGATTCATAGAAGAAATTTCTATCCGTTTTAGATTTTTTAGTGTGATCTTTATTAACCGCAGTTACTCTCCAATAGTAAAGAATATCTTTCTTTGGAAGAACATAAGTTAAATCAAATTTGTTGTTACTTAAATTAGATTCTCTAACATAAACTTCATCAGGATCATCTGATAAGAAGTTAAGTGTGCTAGCGATTTCTAATTGATAATAATCTGCATTTGGACAAGCTTCCCAAGTAAAGGAAAATCCTTCGCCTGTAGAGAAACCATTTTCAGGTCCAACAAGATTAAAGTCTGCAATTTCCCCTGTTTTTCTTGGGTGAACTGCACTGTGAGTTGGATATGAAGTGTTATCAATAGATACTGATTCACTAGGCTCAGCTCCACATCCAGTAAGCAATAAAGGTAAAAGTAAGAAGCCTAAAAATCTCTTTTTCATATTAAAGCTCCTTACTAGAGAGAATTACCATTGTAGAAGTTGGTACTTCGATTTCAATCTTATCGTTTAAGGATGCATCTAAGACCATATTTTCTCTCACGAAACCATCATCGCCGAGTTTTAATTCGTTTTCGTTATAAATGTAGACGTAGACTTTTCCAGAATCTTGGAATTCTTCTCCAATTCTAAACGTCTTAGTAACAGTGAACATGCTTCTATTAATAGCAACAACACCTGCATAAGAATTACTTGGTCCAATAATGCCCATACTTCTAAAGTCTTTTGAAATACTTGGATCATTTAATCCAGAATCAATAACTTTAGAACCTGCTCGCATTAAGTTAGTTAATAAGACAGAGCTATGATACCAAGGTCTAAGTCTTTGTTTTGCAGCACTATCACTTCCTAAAGAGGAGAACATACCCCAACCTTTAGATGTCATTGTGCCATCATCGTTATAAATAAAGTGCATACCATCATCAAAGTCCCAGTAAACAACACTAGAAACTCCAGAGATAACACTTTGAAGTGTATAATCTGCCATTCTTAAGCCATATGAGAAGTTAGCAATAAATGCGTTAGAGTCAGTTGCGGCATCTTTACCATCATATAAACCTGCTTCCCAGATGTGTGGCATTCTTGAAACACCTAATTCACTATCGATACCTTTGATCTTTGTGAAGACTTGTTTTGTTCTTGTGATTAAGTCTCCTGTATCAATAATGATGTTTGGACAATATAAGTGATATCCATAGTCACCTACTTTTGCTTTGAGTTCCTCACTGTTAGCGATACCAGAGAAGTATTCATCTGTACCTTCAAAACCAGTGGTGTCACCACCAACGATTTTGATGTAGTTAAATCCTCTAGCGTCTAATTCAGCGCGAACATTCTTAACACCTTTAGACCATACTTCAAAAGTGTTTTTGAAGTTTTTACTTCTACCTTCAACACCTTTATAGTTAGGTTCGTTTGAATTAACGAAATATTTAATACATCTAATTCCTTGGAATTTGATGAGATATTCAAGCACATCAGCGGTCATTTTAGCCCATCTAGGATCACTTGTAACATCCCCAAACATGTTATATTCATCTTTTCCTAAACTACCAGGAACATTCCAACATCCAAACGCTACTGTTATGTTATGATCATCACAATATTTAAGGACATCTATTGTGTTGTTCATAAGTTTATTTGAGAAGTTATATTCCCAAGTATCATCTGATTTGTCAGAGTTGTTTTTATCATCAAAATTGGTGATAAACCAGTCATAGTTAAGCATGCATCTAGATACTTGAGGATTTAATCTGTCCATAATCTTTAATGAACGTTCCCAAGAACCAGATGAGAGTTTATCAGGGTCTTCATAAGTACCCCATTCAACACCTAAACCTTCGAAGTTATTCAAAACAATGTTTTCCTTTGTAAAGGTAACATCATCTAGATTTACTTCCTTAGATTTCACGTCGTTTTTTTGACAACCCATAATAGTGAAAAGACAAGAAGATAATATTCCAAAACTTAAAATTTTCTTTGTCTTTGTCATAAAATTATTTTCCTAACTTTTCGTTAATTTCTGCTAAAATCTTTGTCCAATTTGTGTTATTGAATTTTGCTTTATAAGCATCAATTGTAGAGTATTGACCGAATGCATATTTCATAGCATCAACGTTAGCGTCTGCTAAGATTGATTCTGTTTTGTCATTCTTTGTCTTTGTGGACATCCAAGAAATATCGCTTGGTTCTTTAACCACTCTTAATTGATTTGCGGCTTTAACTGTCTTCATTTCTTCAATCCAAGCGTTATGAAGATTGAATGTTTCCATATCTGTGAATGGGTCATATGCTTTTGTGTCATTACCTAATGTAGCCATATATCTTAGATATTTACCACCATTTGGTTTAGAACCATATTTACCATCTGAGCCTTTTTCCCAAGACATTGGATTGAGTTCGACTTTTCCATCGACCATGTTCCAGTCATATCCTTCGATACCATAGATAGCAAACTTAGTGCCTTCATCAGAAAGTAAGTAATCAAGGATATCTAAGATTTTTTCCATCTTTGTATCAGAGATGTTGTAGTTAAATAATGTAATTGAGAACCAGTTTTCAGTTCCTTCTAAAGCGAATTTACCATCCGGTCCTTTAACTTTAAGGAATGCAGTACCATCGTCTAAATTGACGTATTTGTTACTTGTTTTGAATTCTTTTCTTAAAGTTAAGTAGTTTGCAAGAGAGAAGTTATCGTATAAAATTGCTGCTCTACCTGCTAAATATTCTTTATTAGCTTTACCATCATCAAAGTTGAATTGGTCTTGTGAGTAGTAATGGCTACTAACGAATTCTTTAGCAACTTCTAAGCCAGCGATATAGCCATCAGATGTGAATGCGTTGATTGCTCTACCATTAGCGTCTTTTGTATAGCAGTGAGGAGCGTCTTTATAGAAGTTAGTAACAGAAGGGAATCCCCATCTTTCATCCACCATTGCGCATGCTTTATCAGTATTTGCAAAGTCTTTCTTTGTGATGTTTGTGGAAAATGCTGCTACTAATCTTTTGAATTCATCCCATGTGTACACGTCTCCTTCTTTATATACAGGTGTGTATCCAGCGGTATTCTTATTAGCTTCATCAATTGCTTTAGCCCAGTCTCTACGATAGACATAAGTGAAGTTTGAGAAGTCTTTTGTAGGATTAGAAATATCGTTAGCGATTGGAATACCATATAGTTTTCCATTAACTTTTAATGCATCAAGGTTAGAGATGTTATCTAACATGGATTTTAAGTTAGGCCATTTAGATAAGTTATCAGGAAGTGCCTTAAACATTAAATTATCAACCCACTTTTCATAAGTTGAGCCGAAGTTATACGCTTTTAAGTTGAATTGGATTGTATCTGCTAAGTTATTACCATTGATAGATGTGTTAACTTCTTGATCCCAATCTGTGTAACTGTAGTTACTTGCTTCAATCTTTACGTTAAATTTCTCATTAATCTTTTCTGTATAAACGTCTTCACCTTCCCAGTTATCGAAGTAGACGTTTTTTAGTTGTAAACGAAGACGACCTTCATTATCGTATTTATCTTCTCCGTTTTTTCCTCCACATGCAGTCATTCCTAATGTAAGGAACGCTACCATAGAACTTGCAAATATTAATTTAGTGTTTTTCATAAAATAACCTCCTTTTGTTATCCTTTAATAGCACCAACAACTATGCCTTTTACAAAGAATCTTTGTAAGAAAGGATAGAAACTCATCATAGGTACAATAGTGAAGAAGATACTCGCCATTGTAAGACCTTCTGAATACCCTTCTCTTGCTTCAGGGTTTTCAATGTTCGATGAGACCTTTGCAATCATAGTTCGTAATACTTGTTGTAATGGCCATATCTTTCTATTGTCTGGAATGAATAACATAGCGTTATACCATGAGTTCCAGTTACCAACAGCGAAGAATAAGCCAATTGTTGCTAGCATTGGAAGTGAGAGTGGTAAGAAGATCTTAACGAAGATGATAATGTCATTAGCACCATCAATCTTTGCGGATTCTTCCATTTCCACTGGTAAGCTAGCAAAATAGTTACGCATTAATAACATATTAAATGTATCAATTGCGCCAGGAATGATCATAACCCAAATAGTGTTCATCATTCCTAAATCCCTAATTAAGTAATAGTAAGGAATCATTCCACCACCAAAGAACATAGTGACAAGAATCATATTCATTACTAAGTTTTTACCTGTCCAGTTATGTCTTGATAAAGCATAGCCTGTAATAACGGTAAAGAATAATTGATATAAGGTACCACCAATAAGAAGAATCATTGTGATACCAAAGCCACTCCATAAGTTCTTATCAGCGAAAACCTGTTTATAGCTAGATAAGTCTAATTGAGTAGGCCAGAGTAATAAGTCTGAATGTAAATATGCATCTTCAGTAGAAATAGAAATAACGAAAGCATTCCAGAATGGGAAGATAATTAATAATGCGTAAATACAAAGGATAACGCAGATAATTACATCTAAACCTTGAATCTTTCTATCTCTTGAAGAGCCTCTTGGTCTAAGAGGAAGACGCGCTAATTGTTGATATTTTTTCATAATTAGATAATTCCCCTTTCACCACAAGCTTTAGCAATTCTATCGACAGTGATAACAAGTGCAAAACCAATTACTGATTTAAATAAACCAATAGCGGTACCTACACCAGCGGAATCACTACCAACAATTGCATGATAATAAATATAAGTGTCAATAATATTGACATCTTCTCTAATAAGTGGGTTTCCTAAGTTAAGGATTTGGTCAAAACCAGCAGAAAGGACACCACCAACAGACATGATAAGTAGGAGAATCGCTGTTGGTTTGATTCCTGGCAAAGTAATGTGCCAAATCTTTTGTAAACGAGTCGCACCATCGATATCTGCGGCTTCGTATTGGTCTTGCGGGATACCCGCCATAGTGGCTAAGTAAATAATGCTTCCCCAGCCAGCTTCTTTCCAAATATCACTAGCGAAAACTAGTCCAAAGAAGAAGTTTTTATTCGCTAGGAAGTTCGTTCGGTCTCCTCCCATCGCCTTTATCAGCGAGTTAATCGCACCATTATATGCGAATAATGAGAAGACGAAACCTGAGACGACAACCCATGAAAGGAAGTGAGGGAAAGTAACGATTGTTTGAATTGTCTTCTTAGTCTTAATCATTCTTAATTCATTAAGTAATAAAGCAGTTGTAACTGCGCCTAAGAAACCAATAACAATCTTAACGGAACCAATGATGAGTGTATTTCTAAATGCTAACCAGAATTTTGGTTCTTCGAAGACTCTAACAAAGTTATCAAAGCCATTCCATGGCGAATTCCAAACACCTAACCTAGGTTTAAAGTCTTTAAATGCCATTAAGACACCATACATTGGAACATAACAGAAGATGATATAGAAAACGATGGCAGGCAAAATCATGAGGAGTAAATATTTACTTCTCCAGAATTTGTTGCCGAATTTGACAAACACGTTATTTCTTCTTGAAATTGTCGTAAGTTCCATAAATCTTATCTTTCGTATTTAAGAATGTAATCGATGACTGTATCTATATCAGTGAATAATAATTCTGTAACTGTATCCGCCCCACCAGCGTAAATAGCAATTCTTCCTGTTTTAGCATCGGCTAAACATGAAACTGGGAACAAAACATTTGGTACATATCCACTAGTTTCATAGATTTTTTCAGGAGCTAATAGGAAATTGCCACATCTATGAAGTACTTTACTTGGATCATCTCTATCTACGATTGCAGCACCGATAGAATAGACAAGACCAGAGCAAGTTAAGTTAGCACCATGGAAGAATACTAACCAACCTAAGTCACATTCAATAGGAGTTGGTCCAGCACCAATTTTAGTGCCACACCACCATTCCCATCCTTTTTCCATAACATGTCTATGATGTCCCCAATATTCCAAATCTTTAGAATAGCTAAGGAAGATATCACCGAATAATGTATGTCCTGAGTCACTTGGACGTGAGAACATAGCGTATTCTCCATTAATCTTTCTTGGGAATAAGACACCATTTCTATTAAATGGAAGGAATGGATTATCAATTAATTCGAAGTTTTTGAAATCTTTAGTTTTGCCAATACCTAATGTTGGTCCATGATTTGCAGTGCAGAAGACAATATAATATGTGCCTTCAATTTCTACTAAACGAGGGTCGTATGCATATTCTAATTTGACTGGATTTCCATTTTTATCCTTGAAGACGATTGGGTCAACTTCAAAGTCAAAATGAATACCATCTTTAGAATGTCCAACAAAAAGGAATGGAATGCCATTTTTTGTGTCTGCTCTAAAAACACCAATGAATTCACCCTTATATGCCATGACTGCACTGTTAAATACACGTGAAGCATTTGGGAATGGATTCATTTTAATAATAGGATTTTCAGAATATCTCCATATTGGACCATCGTATCCTTCAGGACGAGGTTGATATGGCATGTTATTCAATTCATTTCCATAAATTTTGTGTTTCATATTTAACTACCTACTTTACTATTTCTCTATTCGATTCTCTTTCAATAAAGTCACAACGAATGACTATTTGAGAATACGCAATTTGATGTGATTTGATGGAATTTGCAATGTATTTTGCTACTTCTTCTCCAATTTCCTGTCTAGGAATATTGAATGTTGATAGTTTAGGAGTTACAAATTCACCAGTCCTGATGTTATCGAATCCAATAACTGAAATATCATCAGGAACTTTTTTATTTAATCTATTAATTGTCTTAATAGCGTTTAACGCAATGATGTCATTAGCGCATACAATCGCAGTAATTGGATTATTATTTAAGGCATTTACAAGCATGTTTTCATCAGCGTAATCCTTTTTATCATTATTAAAAATAATGCTATAAGGAACTGCTTCATCTTTATGGGTTTCCATACAAGACATATATCCTTCGTGTCTTTCTCTGAAGGATGTACTATGAGAGTCACTACCATAGAAAGCAATGTCTCTATGTCCTTGCCTAATTAGTCTTTGTGTAGCTAAATAAGCACTGTCGTAATTGGAGAATTTAAACTGTGTTGCTTCGGAATAGAATGTTTTAGGATCTACGACGACTGTTGGTTTATTCTTACTAATTACAACATCCATAATTGACTTAGGAGTAACATGCATAATGATGTAAGCGCCACAAGAAGAGTCTTTAAGTTTTTTAAGAAGCGCATCATCAATCCTATCTTCTTCGAATACAAAATATTCCATGATGAGATTGTTTCTAGAAAGTGTGGAAGATATAGAGGTAATAATTGGTTGCCAGAAATCTTCTTTAAACAATATTCTTGATGAGCTAATCAAAAGAACATGGCTACTAGATACCTTATAAGCTTTTAACTTAGAAGTGTCATAGCCTAACTCTGTAGCCTTCCTAATGATTTTCTCTCTAGTTTCATCAGAGACATTGTTTTTGCCTCCCAATGCTCTAGAAACCAAACCTTTAGTAACGTTACATTCTAATGCGATTTGTTCTAATGTCGTTTTTTTCATAATTTTTCTTTAATAATATTTAATAAAATAATACGAGTATAGGAGGGGTAATAAATACCCCTCCATGAATGAGTGTATATATGTGCAAGGATTACACGGATAATGTAGCAGTTAAAACTGTGTTAGCTGCGACATAAGCTGCGAGGTCACCAGTACATGAATTGACTGTCATTGTAAGTGTGTTACCACTACCTGGAGCCAATGTCATTTTAATAACACTTGCTGCGGATTGTAGTTTTGGAACATTAACTGTAACTTCGTTATTGAAGACGTTGTATGAACATTTAACTTCGCCACCTAATGCTGCGCATGAGAGATAGCAAGCACCGAGTTCATCAAATCTGATAGAAGCATCAACTGTACCACCAGCAATCTTACCATTGAAAGTTAAGCCTTTATATGGAGTGATTGCGGAGTAGATATTGTTGTCTTCGTTTAAGAACATCATGTCATCAACATAGAAGTATTCAGCTGAACCAGCACCACTCTTTGTTTGCGGAACGAATCCAACACCATAGTATGTCTTAGATGGGTCTAATGTAACTGTAGCTCTTACCCAACCACTGTTTGCCTTAACAGTAATGTCGCTAGAGACACGTGCTGAACCGACGTTAGAGGATGTAATTGTTTGAGCTGTATAGACTTGAGTTCTAAGAACCATATCATAATTTGTTGGGTTCTTAACATAGAATGAGAAGACGTTTGCTTTTGTATGAGCTTGAGCTGTTCCTTTAAATAAGCCCCAAGTCATATATCTCATAGCGTTACTCTTGTTCCATTTGAGTTTGAGAGAGTTATTACCGCTATGGACATTTGCTGAACCTGTTTCAAGTGATAATTGATCACCATTACCACCCATTAATGACCAGCCGTTGCCACCGATTGGGGAACCGCTACCACCTGAGTAGTAATCACAGTAATAAGCACCACGAGCACCAGAGATATTGGATTCATCTTTATTGCTTTGATAGTACATCTTACCACTTTCAGTATATGTTTCAGCGTTATCTAAGATATCAACCATTGTCATGTTAACGTTAGCTAAGATGTTAGAAATTGTACCTGTAGCGCTAACGTAAGTTAATGTCTTACCATCAGTGCTTAAGTTAGCAACGTATTTACCTGATGTAGCGAAATCAAATGTAATCTTGTTACCAGAATAGCTATATGTACCTGCCACATCTTCCATTGAAGCTTGAGCAAAGTCGAATAAGCACTTGTTGTCTTTTTTGATTTCAATTGTTGCTGGGCATAAATTCATTGCTTTACCCATGAACATTTGACCAACTTCCACTAATTTGTCTGGTTCTGGTGGAACGAAGACTGCGTATGGATTTGCACCATAGACTTCAACGTCATCGATGTATAACCATGCTTCGTTTGCAGATAAGCTTGTGTTCTTTTCTGTGAAGATCATGTAGCCATAGTAAACGAGGTTTGGATTAAGATCGATTTCGAAATGTTTCCATTGACCGATAGCTGCTGTTTGTTCGAATGTTTGTGCTCTAACTTGTTGATCTCTTGTGCCGTTTGTTGGAGCACTTTGAGAATACATAGAGACTTTGAATGATTTAACTAAACCGTTTGTCTTAGCCCAGAAGGAGAGCTTGTTACCACGGAATGCTTGTTTTTCTGCTGTGCCATCGAATAAGCCCCATTGCATATATCTGAATGCGACTGATTTAGAGTGTTTTAAGCAAAGATAGTTGTTACCAGAGTGAGCGCCAGCTTTATCTTGTTTTAATTTAAGTTGTGAGCCATCGCCACCTAAGAGTGACCAACCACTTCCGCCCCAATCAGATGAAGCTGTTCCACCTGCGTAGTATTCGGAGTAGTAAGCACCACGGCAACCACTTCTATTGTTTTTATCTTTGTTGGATTGATAATATGCAGTGCCATCTTTATCGTAACTTTCGAAGTTATCAACGACTTGAACTGCATCAAGATCCATTTGACCAACTTCTTGTGCTAATTGACCTTCAGCACTGACGAATGTAACTTTTTGACCACCATTAGTGAAGTTACCAACGTATTTGAGTGTTGCGCCATTATCACTAGATGTGAATACTAATGAATCGTTATTAGCAACGACTTTACCAGGAACTTCGACTGGATCTTCTAAGTCAACAACCTTAGCTGTTGCAGCACCGTTAGCACCGATTTCGATTCTAACGATGTTACCAGTGGCTAACTTACCTGTGTAAACATTAGCAGCTTTATTAACTGTTGTTGTTTCTGCTCTTGCTTCTTTTAATGTAACGAAGCTGACAGAATCACAGAATGAAGCACATGGTTGACCACTTGTCTTATCGTCACCTTGTAAATAGAATTCGATTCTTGTTAAGTAGTTAACGATGTCATCTTGGTGAATACCTGTCCAACCAGCAACTGCTTTAATGGACTTGCCTGCTTCACCCCATAATGCCCAACCATCATCATCTAGTGGAATTGTGTATTCTGCATATTCACTAGTTGTTGGTTTGAGTGTGTAAGTGAATGAAGGAGCTTGTAATTTACCTTCGATTTCAACTGAAGCGTGTAATAGGACTTTAACTGTCATGAAGCTTGGAGTCATGAGTCTGAATCTTAAAGCATTAACAGCGTTAGGGAATTCGCCACCATTGAAACGTTTAGCGAACTTATAGCCAACGTTGTTTCCCCAAGAGTCAAATCTTAATGCCTTTTGGCCTTCAACTGACTTAACGCCTAATGAAACTGCTGCTTTAGTATCTTCTGTCCAGCCACCTTCATTCTTGTAGCCAAGTGCTACCCAACCAGCGTCTGTCATAGATGGAGAGTCAGCATAGTTTTCAAAGTCATCAACTACTACTAAGTCATCATATGTAGTAAAGACTGCGTTGAATTGTGTGTCTGCTGTGATAGGAGTTTTAATATCTCTATCCCATTTTTTGAATCTGTAGAACTTAGATTCTTTATCGCCTCTTCTTGTAGGTGTTTCACCTTCATAAACAGCGCATTGACCTTCTTCAACTTGGCTGATTTGAACTGGTAAACCATTGACTACGAATTGTACGATGTATTTTTGCTTAGCTGGAGTATAAGATGGAGTTTCTTTACTCGATGAGGAAGTATTTCCGCCACCTTGTGAACTTGATGTTCCACCTTGAGAGCTAGAACCACCTTGTTCTCTAGATGTTGGTTTTGGTCCCCAACCTTCGCCTGGATCAACACTAGGATTTAAAATTCCGTGACATGCGCCAAGCATTAATGCAGTTGCAAAAACGACCGGTAAAAAAGCGAATTTTCTCTTATTTCTCATAAGAATTCCTTTCCTTGCATTATGCAATATGTAGAAAGAGTTGGACTCTTTAACGGATTTATTATAGCCCGGAAATTAGTATATTTTATATATTAATTTAATAAACTTTACTAAAATTTTGTAAACATTTTAAAAAGTTTACGAAAACACTATTAAGTATATTCAAATATTTTTAATTTTAAATTTAGCGTGCGTTACGCGCAAAATTATTATTTATATATAAGGAATAAGAGTAGAGAATTTCAAAAATATTTGTTTACTAATTTTTATAAATGTTTACCAAAATAATGGTTTACAATATAAACATGAAAAAGTTTATTAAATATTTACTATTATCCCCGATGATGTTTTCAGTTATCGGATGTGGAAATCAAACAAAATCAGAGGAAAAATCTATGGAACCAAAACCTGTTGATGTAGTAGTTATCTCTGGTCAATCTAACGCAGTAGGATGCACGCACGCTAAATGTATTACAAGAAGTATAGGTGCTGAAGCTTACTCAACATATATGACTGGTTATAACGACATTAAGATTGCATATGATTGTTGGACGAAAGATGAAGGTCCAAGATTTTATTCTCAAAACAAATCTAAAGATGAAACATTTGTGAAAGTCATGTTAGGACAAGGAAATGGCCTTGGAACATTCGGTCCTGAAATTGGTATTGCAGAAGCATTACATGAAAAATACGCTGATAGATTGTTCTTAATAAAATATGCTTGTGGCGCTTCTAATCTAAAAGATGACTGGGCACAAAAGAATTCACCAATGTATCCTAGATTAATCGAATATGTTAAAAAACAAATGCAAAACTTAGTAAGTATGGGATATGTTCCTACTATTAAAGCATTCTGTTGGATGCAAGGTGAAGGTGATTCTTGGGATGGATATTATCAAGAATATAAAGATAATTTAAGTGGCTTTGCCGCTAATATTCGTGAAGATCTTAAAGAATTATCAGGTAACAAAGATGTTCCATTTATCGATGCTGGTATTTCTAATTCAAAAGATTGGCAATACTATAGACAAGTAAATAACGCTAAACAAGAGTTTGCAGCAGAAAGCGAAAACAATATCTACATTGATACTATTGCTGCAGGAATGCACACTAACGTAGAACCATTTGACACTCCTGATACATGTCACTACGATACAGAAAGTGAAGTATTATTAGGTCACTTGTTCGCAGATGCATTCGAACCATTCTTAGCAAAGTAAAAGAGGATTAATCCTCTTTTTCTTTATCCATAATTTGATTAATTACTTCAATTAATTCTTTTGCCATTATGTCATGTTTATCTACATAAGCATGATTGGATATTGCCGTATTGTCTCCATCAAATTTATGGATAAATAGGTTTTTATATAATGGTTTTAGATATTCATATGTTGCCTCTATCATTGGGTAAACATCTTTTTCTTTTAAAGTGCCATACACCATTAAGATTTTTAGATCAGGATTTTTGGATAGCTCACTATCGATAAGTTCCTTATAAGTCTTCTTAAAGATGTTTACACGATTTAAAGAGTCTTTAACTGCAACATATGAATAGTCGTTAGTGCCTAGGCTAACGATGAGTAGGTCTGCTTTTTTATCATCAACATAGTTGATATCAGAGCAAACTTTTACTTTATCTTTATAATTTATAATTCCTATTTCTTTTGGATTTGTGTAATCAGAGAACACTAATCCCCATCCACTAGCGGAGAATATGTCATAGTCATAACCAAGTTCATATAATCCATGAAAGCAAAAATCTCTTATAGAATCGTTGACATGAATACTTGCGTCACCATCATGTGCTAAGATACCAAATCCTGCGATTGTGGAATCTCCATAAACTTTAACTTTGTATTTATGGTTGAAGTCGTAATCTAATATCTCTCCATCAATATCTAGAGAAGAAATAACAAGAGCATTATCATTAGCTTCATTTGCTTTAAAAATATCTACAAAGTGTTCCTTATTATCATTAAAAGAATAATTAAATATAGGGTTTTTAACGAGGATTTTGGTTTTCTTGTCATAGTTTTTATCTAAGATTAAATAAATGTATCCAGGAGCAGGAACTAGTTCTAATTTAATAGAAAAACTATTTCCTTTCATTTTGAAAGAAAGACCTGAGCCTCCGTTATAAAAGGTATAACTTCCATCATTGATGGAATATCTACCAAATAATTTAAGTTTATTTAAACTATTGAGCATAGTTAGATTATACACTTATCTAAACATATGAGGATATCTTTCTAACATGTAATCCATGTCTTTATCCCCTCTACCACTTAAGTTAACTAAAATAGATCCACTCTTCATGTTTCTAGCACATTTAATTGCGTATGCCAAAGCATGACTTGATTCAATAGCAGGAATAATACCTTCTAATCTAGATAGTAAGAAGAATGCTTCTGCGGCTTCATCATCAGTAATTGATTCGTATTTAACTCTACCAATTTCCTTTAGGAAAGCATGTTCCGGACCGACACCAGGATAATCAAGACCACTAGCAATACTATAAGCATCTCCAGCGGATCCATCAGGGTTTTGCAATACTAATGAATTAAATCCATGTAAAACCATTTCTTTTCCAAGTGTCATAGTAGCACTGTTTTTACCTGGTTCTTTTCCTGTTCCCATAGCTTCAACGCCTACAATGTTAACCGGTTCTTCTAAGAAAGCTTCAAACATTCCAATAGCGTTACTACCACCACCAACGCATGCTGTTACGATATCAGGAAGTTCGCCCGTCATATCTAAAAATTGTTGTTTTGCTTCTCTACCGATGACTTCTTGGAAGTCTCTAACCATTAATGGATATGGATGAGGACCAACTGCACTACCAATCACATAGAAAGCGTTTTTATATTCTTTCATGTATGCTTCAAAAGCAGCATCAACTGCTTCTTTAAGTGTTCTTGTTCCAAACTTAACAGGAATAACATTAGCTCCTAAAACTTTAATTCTTGCAACATTTGGTGCTTGTTTTTCCATATCTACTTCACCCATATAAATGTCACATTCTAAACCAAAGTATGCTGCCGCCATTGCAACTGCAGAACCATGACTTCCTGCGCCTGTTTCTGCGATAAGCTTTTTCTTACCTAAATACTTAGCAAGTAAAGCTTGACCCATTGCGTTATTAAGCTTATGAGCACCACCATGGTTTAAATCCTCTCTCTTTAAATAGATTTGAACTCTACCTAAATAGTTAGATAAATTTTGGCAATGATAAATAGGAGTAGGTCTTCCTTGGTAGTTCTTTCTTATTTCTCTGAGTTCTGCGATAAACTTGCTAGATTTAGCAATTGTCTGATATCCATAATAGATTTCATCCATTGCCTTTTGTAAGTTTTTAGGTACGAAACTGCCTCCATAACGTCCAAAATATCCATCATCGGTTGGATACTTCTTTCTATAGTTTTTAAAATCAAATTCGATTCCTTTTAAAGGAGAATCTTCAAATAATCTTTGTCCTTTAACTCTTCTATCTAAAGGTTTATTTGCATTCTCAGGTATTAAATACCTATGTCCTTCTAAGATTGCTCCTTCAATGCGTCCTTCTTTGAGTAACGCTCTTACTCTTCTTTCATTAATGCCGAACTTTTCAGCGGCTTCTGTTACGGATATATATTTCATACCTTTTACTTCCTTTCGGTATATTAGTCCTACCTATTATATAAAATATGAAATATAAAGAAAAGAAAAACCCTTCCGGGTTATTTCGTTTTAATGAATTCGTCTATTTGATCGAATATCTTTTCGTCCTGTTCCACTAGTCTGTCTAGTGATACATCTTTGAAGTAATCGATTCTTTGTTGTTTAGTTATAATCTTTTTCTTCTTAAGAAGATAATTATATGTTCCAAAGACTTCATCCATATATTTAGTAGCAGCGTCAGTGTAGTTCGGATTATGTTTTCGACCCGTAACTTTCAAGCATGTAATATTTGGATTATTTAACTCTTCAACCTTTTCAAAAGAAGTAGAAATAGGCACCATTACATCATTATCTGAGTGGATAAAGAATAGCTTTTTGCTGGTGTTTTTGAGGAATTCTAAATTGTTTAAATCATAATATTCAGGAATTGTTTTCTTTTCATATTTAAGAATTCTACGAACAAAGAAGTTCTTCTTAAGCAAAGCTTTGATTTCTATCGGAATAGATAAAAAGCCAGATAAGATAACCGCTTGATCAATATCGTCTCTAATATGAATTAAGTTAAGAGCGGTATAGGCACCCATAGAATGTCCCACTAACACTATTGGTTGTTTAATCTTCAAAAGATCTAATAATTCCATAGTGTCTTTAGTAGGCATATTAACGCTTTCTAATCTTTCACCACCAGAATAATCACAACCTGTATAGTCTAAAGTTAAGACTTTATATCCTCTTTTTGCCATTTGTTCTATTTCTGCTAGGTAGCAGCAATGTCCAGGTCCTAATCCATGTAAAAAGAGAATTAGTTTATCTTGGTTGTAGTTTTCATAGTAATAGTAAAAATAGCGGATATCCACTCCTCTTGAGTTGATGAAATGATATTCCTCTTGTTTCAGACCTTTAAAGTCGAAATGACTATGATAAGGAACCCCTATTTCTCTATCATAGCGGCATACAAATTTATTTCTATAAAGTGTAGATATTAATCCCATATTTGAAATAATAACATCTATTAGAATAAAGCCGAAATAATTTTAAACAATCCACAGATACTGCGTGGAATAAGTCTTAGTTTAAAGTTCTTATCAACCTTCTTAGAAACACTAATCATTTCTTTGAAGTCATCACTGATTTGACTCATACACTTTACTTTGTAAAGAATTGTTCCACATTCAAAGTGATGGACAAGACTTCTAAAGTCAAAGTTAATAGTACCAACGAATGCTAATTCACCATCAGCAATTGCAGATTTCATATGGTTAAATCCAGGAGTGTATAAATAGATATTAACTCCAGCATCTAATAAATATCTGAAATTAGACTTTGCCAATAAATAAGCAAGTTTCTTATCTGGAATTCCTGGAACAATAAGATTTACTTCAACACCCCTTAAAGCAGCGTTCCGCAAAGCATCTATGAGTCCATATGTAGGAATTAGATAAGGAGTAGAAATATCCACTCTCTTCTTTGCGTAGTTAAGAATATTGATGTAATTTTGTTCACCAATAAGAGCGCTATCGATATCACCTGGAGAATCTCCAAATGGCATAACGAATCCATCATCATCGAATTCTTCATATTTGTGATTGAGATATTTATCAAAGTCAGTAGCTTTACCACTAGCTAACGAATAGTTCTCTAAGAAGATAGAAATTAAGTTATCAATTCCACTACCTTCGATTCTAACCATAGTGTCTTTCCAATAACCAAATCTCTTAATTTCATTAGCGTATTCATCTGCTAAGTTCATTCCGCCTGTATAACCAAATTGATGGTCAATAACCACTATCTTTCTGTGATCTCTGTTATTGTACATACCTGAAAGAATAGGTCTAAATGGATGGAATTTGTAACATTTTATGCCATATTTACCAAGGATTTTAGGTGTTTTTGATGAGATTGTGCCACCACAACCCATATCGTCATAAACGATTCTAATTTCAACACCTTCCTTAGCTTTATTAATTAATTCTTCTTTGATTAGGTTCCACCACTTACCATCTGTAATGATGAAGAATTCCATAAAGATAAATTCTTTTGCTTTCTTAATGTCTTCATACATAGCAGGGAAAAATTCTTCACCTGACTTATAATAAGTAACTCTATTATTAGTATGAACACTCAAGTTTGTAGTGTTTTTTAAATATCTAAAAGCACCTACGGATTGTTGTAAATCTTTTGAGATTTGTTTTTCTTCTTTTTTACTCTTTTCAAAATGAGGAGTAATTGCGTCTAAATATGCTTTAACAATTCTTTTATCTTTCTTTCTAAGACCATGATTACCAAAGATAAGGAACACTATTGAGGTGAATAATGGAAGTAAGAGCATTCCAATAATCCAAGGAATCTTAAATTCTGGATCTTCTGCTTTATTAACAATTCTAAAGAAGATGAAGAACGCTATGAAGAAAATAATTAATCTACATAGTAAATAAACTAGGATAATTATTAATGCTGTATCTACACTTGGATTTGTTTTATCAATAATAAATAGAATGATATCATCTAAATAGAACTGCAAAACAATGAGTGCTGCAAACTCTATTAGTAGAATAAAAATAACTAACAAATAACCTGAAAGCAGGTTTCTAAAAAACTTTTTCATATTAATTCACCTTCATAGTTATTTTAGCATGTGTTTATTTATAAACAAAAAGAAAAAATACCCCCACCACTGAGGTAGGGGTATCTAAGATAATCAATTAGTCTTCGTCTTTCTTATCGTTTTTCTCTTTTACTTCTTTTAAGACCTTTGGGCCAAGATATCCAAGGAGGAGAGATTTTAGATCGATTCCAAGAGTTTTATTTAATCCAGCGAAGATTTGATCACCGTGTTGTTGAATTTCTTCTACGAGTTTTGTTTCATTACCAGAACCGTACATTGTAATTCCATCAATTTGAGATAATGCACTTGCGATTGGTTCTGCATATGCTCTTACTGTTTCTGGTAAGACACCAGAGTCGAGAATGAGTTTTAATGTAGCAGCGTCATTGAAGAGTTTCATAGCTTCTGCTTTTTCTTTTGTAGCTTTAGCTTCTGCGTTACCTTTTGCTTCAATACCAGCAGCTTCTGCTAAAGCAGCTTGTTTATTAGCTTCAGCTTCGAGTTTGACAGCTTCTGCTGCTTTTTCTCTAGCAATTCTTTGAGCTTCTGCTTCAACTTTGACTTTTTCAGCTTTTCTTTGAGCTTCAAGAAGTTCTGCTTCTGCAGCTTTTTGTCTTCTATAAAGAGTTGCTTCAGCTTCTTTTTCAGCAGCGTATTTTTCAGCATCTGCTTTCTTGTTAATTTCTGCTGTTAATTTCTTTTCTGTAAGTTCAACTTCTTTATTTCCAAGTTCAACTTCTCTTTCTCTCTTAGAAATTTCAGCGTTAACTGTTGCAGTGTTGATTTCTTCTTGTCTCTTTTGTTCTTGAATCTTGTATGCTGCATCTGCGTCTGCTCTTGCAGTATCAGTTTTAATCTTTAATTCAGCTTCTTTTAATGCGTATTCAGTATTCTTTTCAACAATGATTGTCTTAGAATTGACTTCTGCTTCATTTGCTTCTTGAGCAGCTTTTGCTCTTGCAATACTTACATCTCTATCAGCGTTTGCTTTAGCAATTGCAGCTTCTTTTGAGATTTGAGCGATGTTATCAATACCTAAGTTTTCAATAACATGATTGCCATCTGAGAAGTTTTGAATGTTGAAGTTAACTAATTCCAAACCTAATTTAGACATATCTGGAATAACATTTTCTTTAACAGCTTCTGCAACACCTTTTCTATCTTGTACTAATTGACGAATGCCAACTGTACCAATAATTTCACGCATGTTACCTTCAAGAACTTGTTTGACTTGTTCAATTAAGTCAGCTTTATTCATTCCTAAAGTTGCTTCGAATGCTCTTTCTAGTAATGCTGGATCACTAGAGATTTTTAAGTTTGCGACACCATCAACATTGATGTTAATGAATTCGTTTGTTGGAATTGATTCACGTGTTTTAATGTCAACTTGGAAGACTTTGAGGGATAATCTATCCTTTCTTTGCAAGAAAGGTAATTTCCATCCTGCTCTTCCTCTTAATATTTTTCTTTTGCCTAAACCAGAGATCATGACTGCTTCATCTGGTCCTGCTTTAGTGTATGAGCAGAGAATAAAGATAAGTAATAATACTGCTACAACTACACCAATTACAACGAATGCTACCCACATAATACTGTCCTCCTTCATTACTTATTAATGTGTATAGTTAGTATGTTCTCAGCATCATTCCAAGAAGTTGAGAACTTGACTGGCTTATCACTAAGCTCAATCTTTAATGCTTCAGATATCTTTTTCATAAGTCCTGTTGAAGATATCCTTGCATATGTTTTTTTAACGGAGATTTGATAAATTGCGTATTCATCCAAGTCACCGCTTTGGACCTTTTCTTTCGTTAGTGGACGAATCACAACATTCTTATTAACATCTAATCCAACTTGTATTCTATATGCATACTCGAATGGAACAGACGCAATAGTATTCAATGTAATATTCGTATTATAGAAAGAAGCGGTACCAATTTTTTCTTCTGAACTAAACCATTGAATTTCCATTTTTTCTACCTCCTAACATACATATAATACAATCGAATTTTCATTAATTCAAGAAAATTCAAAAAAATTTTTACGTTTCCGAAATAGAACAAATAAATTCACATTATTGCGGTAGTTTTGGTTTGAATTACACACCTTAAAAATCATAACATTTTTTGAATATAGGAAAAAGAAAAAAGCCAACGAGTGGCTATTTCTTATTCATAATGGGTCCACATACGAATTATAACTACTGTGTTTTCATCTTTTCTAACCTCATAAATCAGTCTGTGTTGGACATTGATTCTACGTGAATAGACATTTTCAAAACCTACTAGTTTTTCATATGATGGTGGCGTTTCAAACGGATTTTTTGATAGAAGTTCGATTAAAGCTTTTACTTTCTCTATTAATTTAGGATATTGTTTTAGTTTTTCGTAATCTTTAAAACATTGTTTACTAAAAACTATTTCCATGGAGGTTCTTTTGAAAAATCAGAAGTTGGAGTTTTAACAGCTTCCTCAATGTCTTCGTAAACACCTTTGATACCCGCCAAATAGAGAGATTCAATTAAACTATTATATTCATCCGCACTGAGAAGAATAACACTACCTTCTTTTGTGCTGATATTAACTGTATCGTTATATCTAATGCACGAAGAAGCAAGCTTGTAAAGTTCATCTCTAGCTTTGCTAATATTTAAATTAATCATAGAATTCTCCTTTCGTTTATATTATATCGTACGCAATTTCGTACGTAAAGACTAAATCATTAAATAACTTAATAGTGTTGTTTTTTTCTTTTCTTTGTGTGATTATGGAGTTGTCTAAAAAACATAAATAAGGAGTTATTTATAATGAAAAAAGGTTTAATTTTAACCACCACATTTGCTGCATTAGCATTAGTTTTAGCAGCGTGTGGTGAATCTGCATCAAAGCCTGCTGCTACATCTACTAAAGTAACAAGTGTTGCAACAAGCAAAGAATCTACACCTCAAAAGAGTGTTACAGTTACTTCTATCGCTTTAGGTAATGAAGGAAACAAAGCTTACATTACAGTTAGAGGTACACAAGAAAACTACACCGCTGAAGAATTCAAATGGGCGTGGGGTTTAATGGATCAAAATGGTACATTTGATGATGGTAAAGAAACTCCATCTAATGATGACTACAAGCCATTAACATTCAATGCTGCTAATAATCAATTCACAGCAAAATATTGTTTAACTGATATCACTACTTTAGTAGCAGGTAAACTTTATCGTATCTATGGTGGTACACCAGAATCATATGGAGATATCCAATTTGAATCTAACCAATTTGGTGCTCATGATGAAACTAGAAACTACTACCTAAGGCAAGATCAAAACAATGCATTAACATTTGATAACATTCAACCAATTACTTACACAAAAGCAACAGTTGTTGAAGTTACTGCTCAAAATGCTCCTACAGGCGTAACACAAATGGGTGCATATGTTAAATTCGGTGGAGCAAATTCAAAGAATTTAACAATGGAAACAATTAATGGATGGCATGATGCAGGTCATATCGCAGGTAACTTCCAAAGAGTTATTGGTGGTGAATACTTATTACACGCTCATGTAGACACTGAAAGATTCTGGGCAATCGAAGGTAACGAAGTTTATTTCTACCTCTATGTTGGATTTATCGTTGAAGGCGAAGGTTGGATGACACACTTTGATGTCGTCAGTGGCAACGAAAGTGCTGGCTTGAATTTAGACGCTACAATCAATGGCGTTAGCTACACAGTTAATGGTGAAACATATCAAGTATTCGCAGATTCAAGTAAGTCTGGTGAAGAAAACTATTGGGGTTGTTTAGGCGTTAAACGCGTAGCAGCTGCATAGTTGTTTACTCAAGAAAACGAAGGCCATTTATTGGTCTTCTTTTCTTTTTGCAAAACAAAAGGCCTAAAACGGCCTTAAGAAATATTTTTTGGTGGATCCGACGAGGATCGAACTCGCTACCTCATCGTTGCGAACGATGCGCTCTCCCAGATGAGCTACGGACCCATTTATTTAGCAAATGTATTATAGACATTTTCTATAAAGAAAACCATCCAAGATTTTATTGGATGGCTTTTTCTTTTAGTCGTGTGGATTCGAATTAGGTTTATCAATACCTTGAGCTTTCTTAAGCTCTGCTTTTCTTTCGTACATCAGTCTATCCGCACGAATGAATAAGTGAGTAATTGAGTTATCTTTATATTTCAAGAAATCTGCCATACCTGCAGCAATAACAGGTCCACCATTAACGACATTTTTATCAATAATATCATTGAATTTCCTTATTAAAACCTCTCTATTTGTGAAATCTTCACCTTCAAGAATTACTGCAAATTCGTCTCCACCTACTCTATAAATATCACTATATTTATAGATTCCTTTGATGATTGTAACAGCGGATTTGATATATTCATCACCTTTATCATGGCCATAAGTATCATTTATAGTCTTAAGATCATTTAAGTCAAAAACAACTAAACTGAATTCTCTTTGATTTCCATATCCAATTCTTGCATCAAACATAGTTTCAATTTCAATATAAGCGTGCTTACTTTTAACTCCTGTTAGTGGATCAGTCATCGCTAATAATTGAGCGTATTCTAATTCTTCTCGGTGTTTTTTATCTGCTGCAATTAGTGATTCAAGTTCTCTTCTATAACTCTTCTTTCCTGCTTCAAGAACGAATGTATGTAATAGACATGTACCTGCTAGGAAGGCTAAAGAGTATAGAGGCTGCAATGGATAGAAGTATTGGAAGATAGTTAATATTGTTAAAGCGCTAGAACATAAAGCAATTGCTAAATATCTAGGTTTTCTTTCGTCTTCATGGTTTTTTATCATGAAGTAGAAAGTATATAAAGCAGTTCCTAAGAAAATAAACGCTTGAACAATAAGTGATATATTTCTGCCCATATCTGTTTGATATGCAACTGCATCATCAAAGTGGAAGAAAATAGGCACAATTAAGTTAATGACTAAAAGTATTAAATGAGCGGTCAAGAACATCCAACTGAATATCACTAATAAATTAGTGAAATGGTTCTTCTCTTTTAGATATTCAACTATATATCTTGCCCACATAAATACAGTTAAGCCCATAGCAACAAAGTAGACATATGTATCAATGTATAAGGCTATCTTTAAATGGTTCATGTTTAAAATGCCCCATATACCATCGGTTAAGTAATATAAAAGAGTGCTGAGTAAAAAGAGTCTGTATATATTTCTAGCAGGGATTAAATCTTTTTGCCCTGATGGTTTCATGAATACATCAATATTAACAATGATAGTTACGAAAAAAGCAATTATACCCGCCATTGAATATGCCATATAATCACTTAACTCCTTTCTTGTTCAAAATCTCCTAGTTTTAACAACTTAAATAATAAGTAATGTCGATTTAAAGAAACACTAAAACAAAGACTATAAACACTTTGATAAAGCAATTCTTATATATATTCTTCTATGTAATTAGTATAAACCATATGCACGCATATTAAAGGAAAAATAAGAAAAATTACTCCCTAATTGCATATTTGAGGAGTAATTTTACTTAGTTATACTATATATCTTAATTACTTAAGTTTTGTGTATTTATCGGACTTTCCTTTAGATTTGCTTACTGGATATTTAGCCTCATTTTGATCCATCTTAGCATTTATAATTTCATCTTCATCAAGGTTTAATTTATCTAAAAGGTTTTGACAATAAGTTAAAACATCCGCTAACTCTTCTTTGACTTCATTGATGTCAAAGTTTTCTTCATCCCATTGAAAACATTCTAATAATTCATTAGCTTCAATAGAGATAGATTTAGCTAGATTAGCAGGACTATGGAACTTGTCCCAATCTCTATCTTCTGTAAATTTTCTAATCCTATCTTTTGTTTCTTGTTTCATAATTCATCTTTCAATTTCGTAAATATCTTCAATTTCTCCTACAAACATATAAGAGAATTGATTAGGAGCGTTATAAACAGCATCTGCTACTGATTTATCTAAGAAATTATCTCTTTGTATTTGCTGTTTATAAAGCACTTTACATACGATTACATATTTTCCTTCTTCAAATGTTACATCGTTATCATTCAATTCCAAAATATGTAATCCGGATTTTTCTATTTTATCAGGTACATCGTTAGCGGAAACTGTACCCAAATACATTAATTCTTTTTGATGTCCTTCAAAGAAGGTCATAGTGAATCTACCTGCTTTATCAATAATAGGTAATGTATGTCTTATTGGTCTAATGTATATAGTCATAGTTTTCTTTTTCCATACATTACCAAAAGCACCCCAAGCACATGTTAATGTACCTATTTCGTTATCCGCTTTCGCAGTGCATAAGAAAGGAGTCTCTCTTTGCATCGCTACAACAGGATCTATAAGTTTAGATATATCCTTAGGGTCAATTCTATTTAGTTTCATATTAGGATTCGTGAGTTTCCCCAATTCTCTTTGATGGGTTTTTCATTATCTTTTTGGCAGTGATTACTTCTTTTTCTTTCTTAAGTTCATTAATAAAGTAATCGAGAATTAATGGGTTTACGTTGTATGGGAAGTAAACCACTACTGTCATTTGTTTATCTCCAATTTGAGAGATATCAATATTCCTCATATTTAAAGAATTACGATCACAAACCTCTTTAATTTTTTCTAAAGCTGGATAGTCTTTTTGAACTTCCACGACTACATGAGGAGCGTGAGTATCAACAGTAACAATGATTCTATTTCTAATAAAGACTAATAATAACGTAATTAATGTAGCGATAACTGCTTCTAATACAAATCCTGCACCAACTGCCAAACCAACGCCTGCACAAATCCATAAGGTAGTAGCGGTACTTAAACCCTTAACTGTAAATTTATCTTTGATAATAACGCCAGCGCCTAAGAAACCAATACCGGTAATAGTACCAGCAGCGATACGAGAAATATCATAATTTCCGCCAGGAACTGCAAGTTTTATTCCCCAGAGAGAAATAATCATAAATATTGAACATCCAATAGATAGTAAAGCGTGAGTACGCATACCAGCATTCTCACCTTTTCTATACCTTTCAAGTCCTATAAGAGCACTTAAAACTCCAGAAATTAGTAAGGCTATGGTAATAAAAATTAAGATGCCCCAACCATCAAACTTCTCTGTTAATGATAAAAACCACTTATCTACGATATTCATATGTAATGCCTCTTTATTACGTAATATAAAATTATCATATTTTTAACATTTATAGATATAACTTTATTGGTTATTAAAAGAAAAACCATGCAAATCCTGCACGGTTATTCATTATCTTCATTGTTTTGGCTTTTCTTTTCTTGTTCAATTTCTTGTCTGATTATGTATTTTTGTTCTTGTCTTTTATTTCCTACAAAGACAGTATTTTGAAGCACTTTTGCAAATGCATAATGACAAACCATTAAGTTAACTACATAGATTGGAATAAATAAGAATATGAAAAGAACTGTATTTAGTTCCGCTAATTGGTTGAAGAATTGGAATTCTGGTCTTCCCCAAACAAGTTCTCCCGTTCTCATAAGTGCGATTAATATAAATGGCAAGATAAGAAGAACTGGGTAATACCATTTTTTAAAAGCTTTAGATGTAATTGAAAGAATTATAAAAACGATAAATGAAGCAAATACTGATCCCATCAAGAACCAGTTAATAATTTGTTTATCTGTTCCTGGATTAGCAATGAACATCAAGCAAGCGATTGGTAACCAAGCAACTGCTTCAAAGTATGAAATCATCATTGTTCTACTTCTTTTAATGTATTCTAATTCAAATAATTTTTCTTTATTAATAAAGTTTTCGAAGAAAAGCTTTTCTTGGACAGTATCGTCTTCTCTCATTCTGCTTAAATTAGAAAGGCACTTTAAATGTGTTGAAGTTGCAAAAGCAAGAAGAACTAAGAATATTGCAATGCTTGCAAGAGGCATATACAAGAATGTGTATCCCATTATTCCAAAAGATTCGGAATCATATACAAAAACCACGTTAAAATAGGCCCAAACCGCAATTCCTATTTCATATAAAAGGAATAAACCCGTGAAAATATAGACAATAATCATCGATTTCATAAATTGATGATATTCTTGCAAGAAGTGTGTTTTGATAAAGTAAAATATTTGACCTGCTACGCAAATCATTGCGATAACAAAAGCCACTATTCTTACTGGATGCTCGAATCCAATACCTAGAACTGAGAAAATTAATGTAACAAAAAATGATAAGCCGTAAATATTAAAAATGCTGGTAACAAAACTCTTTCTAAGCTTTTGATTTTTAATACTTTGAATTTTATCTATATTAACATAGATGTTTTTGTTATCATTATCAGGAACAATCATATAATTTCTCTCTCTTTGGCAAAAATTATACATAAAAATACATAAATATACAAATATTATTTTTACAAATTAAAACCATGCTCCCAGCATGGTCAATTTTATTAAATTTCAACAGGTGCTTTAGTAAAGCTATATCTAGTTGCTTTAACATCTGTTAATTTGAATGTTACAAATCTTCCATCTCCTGCTTCATACAATCCTTTAGGACCTGTTTCATCATCAAGCATAGCTTGTTGAAGTTCTTTTCTATCATCCTCAACTAATGTAGCGGTTACTCGTAACCAATCAAAGTCAGGATACATGCCACAGAGTTCTACTTTTGGATTTGCTTTTACTTGTTTATAGAATTCTTTAAAGTTTCCTGAACAAATATAAGCTTCTCCTTCATATTCTAGGATGCTTCCAAAAGGTCTAACTCTTGGTTGATCTCCATCAATAGTAGAGATGTAGAACACTTTAACTTGTTTTAATTCACTTACTAGTTTGTTCATATTAGTTGCCTCCATGAACTGCGTCCACTGCTGCTACAATTTTTGCATCATCGTAGAAGTCATCATATTCCACTTTATAATCTGGGTCTAAACCATCCTCAATCGGAAGATATAAGTTCTTTCCGTTTTCCTTTTTAACATATCTTAATGTCATAGTAGATGAGATGGTTAATGCTGTTCCGTCCGCTAAAACGGTAGGCATAACAGCGCACATTCCACCACCAGATTGTTTGCCAATAATCTTTGCAATTCCTTGCTCTTTTACAATAGAAACCGCTAAATTTGCTGCAGAGAATGTATTTTCTCCCGCTAATATTGTCCAAGTGTAATCGTTATAAGCATCACCTTCATATTTGCCATCTTCATCAGTGTCAATTAAGAATCCTGCTCTTTCATAAGTGTTATTTAAAGTATTGTAAATAGAATAGAAAACATCATCATCTGTCATAAAGCCTAAGAATCTAATTAAGGCGGCAAGATTACCACCACCATTAAGTGATAAGTCTACAACAATATCTTTAACTTCATCATGGGCTTTAATTCTAGTCATGCAATATTGCATCAATTTATATGTATCATATTGCCATGCTGAAGCACTATTGAGTTGATCTTTAGTGCCTGTAACAAAGCTATCAAATGTAATAATTGCAGTATCTCCAGAGAATCTTACAGGATTTCTTTCAGGATTAATTTCTGCAATATTTCTTTTAGCAGTTAAATCATTTTTTAAATTGAAGTATGTATTCCACTTTGTTCCTCTTCTAGCTAACGGAACGGTTGTGGAATCATCTCTATCCATATAATAAGTTCCAAAATCCACTCTTGAGTGGAGATCGTTTAATGTTTTAAATACAAAGTCAGTTATTCCTCTATAGTTATTTGCACCAACAGGAGATGTAATTAACGCTTTTGTGTTTGCGTCAATATAATCAATAGCCTTTGTATATCCTTTAATTTCTTTTAGACCATAGAAATAATCTAATAAGAATGCTAATGAACTCAAAGTAGCGTTACTAACATCTTCAGGAATCTCAGTTCCACACATAGGAGTGGTAAGTTTAATTAAAGTCGTTGCTTGAGCATCGCTTACTTCTCCAAACGCTCCATAAAGTTTATCTCCATTAAAGAAAACATTGTAATAATTTTGACTACAGAAAAGTATATTAGCGATCACTAAAGGCAGTAAAACCTTATTATTTTCATATTTAATATCAAATCCATAATCACTTAATTTAAAGTTAAGTTGTCTAATTTGAGAAGCGTCAGATTCATCTTTATTTTGTTTAAAATTAGCACTATAGTCAGTGGATAAAGATGTCATTGCAATTATGTTAAAGAATTGGCTATCTCCACGAATAACATCATTTTCCCAATCAATCTCAATAGCGCCATAGATTAAGAATGACATCATCATCTTCTTTTCATTAATATCTTTTTTAATACTAATATAATCAGAAATTAAATATCCTCTTAAATCTTTAACAAACTTTGCAATATCTACATAAGGAACATTACCTCCATCAGGAAAGAATAATTTCATCCTCTTTGTAGTTATTTGAAAATCAGGTGAAAGATTTTGAAAATAATATGTCTTTGCATTTTTGTCTAATAATGAACATCCAGTAGCCGCTAGACAAGACGCTACTAGAGGTAATAATGTAAATAATTTAATTCTCTTTTTCATATTGAAATTATTATACGATATCTGTATTTATTTATAAATAAGTAAGAGGACAAATCATGTCCTCACACTACTTATTGACATATATATAAAATGAAAGAGCATTGGAACCCAGTGAAGTCATCTTGCTGATGGCTGGGGCCCAACCAAAAGAGAAGGATATTCGGGATACTGAATATCTAACAAGACCTGTTTATCAGGTATTCCGGGATTAAAATACCGCTTTGGTTGGTGGCGCATAATGCTCTTCGATGTAAGTAGACACCCGAGTAGGCACTACAAGAGGCTCTGTAGCAATACATCCCACGATAAGATGTTAGTCTGAGAAACTAATATCTACGTTCTCAAAGAAAGTGTTTGGCTTGATGGTAAGCAATTACCTATAACTACTTTGGTGGGCACTAGTAGGAGAATGCCAGCGAGTTTTGGATCTACGACAAGATAAAAAATATAGCTGAAGCTCTCTGAAAGTTGGAAGATGATGTAACTCTTCCCATGGTACGGTAGCAATACCCATTCCAGAAGTATTAGGGTCGCTCCCTCTTACTCAGCCTGGCGTGCATGTGTACGAAAAACAAATTAGAGTAAGTTATGTATGGCGAAGGTCATCAATGTACAAAAAAGGTGGATTCTTATGACTCCACCATTTTTATTTGTAGTATGAATGACACATGATAAAATGAATTCATGAATAATGAAACAAATAAAAATGAATTAGAGAATGAGAAAGTTTATATTTTCATTTCGCATTCTCATAAAGATATAGAAAAAGTAAGAAAAATTAGAAATTATTTAGAGAGTCTTGATTGTGAACCAATTCTTTTCTTTTTAAAAAGCAAAGATGATGAAGATGAGATAATTCAACTTATCAAAGACGAGATTGATGCTAGAGTTTGGTTTATTTATTGTAGATCTATAAATGCATCTAAATCTAAATGGGTTAATGATGAAGTAACATATGTTGAGCAAACAGGTAAAAACAACATAGTTATAGATATCGATGGATGCCTAGATGAAAATGGAGAATTAAAAAATAGCGTTAAAAATAAACTTAATGTCATTATTAACGGATTTAGAAACTTACAACAATTGTATATTTCTTATTCACACAAAGACTCTGTTGAAGTTCTTCGTATTGTCCAGTTTTTAAAAAGATATGGTGTTGATTTGTTTTATGATGACATGACACATTTTGGATCAGATTGGAAACATTCTATTCATAATCAAATTGTTAAATCGCCATATTTTCTGGTTTTTTTAAGCAAACAATCCATTAATTCACATTTCATTTATGATGAAATAAAGCTAGCACAATACTTTAATAAAGAAATAATTCCCGTAATTCTTTATAACAATATTAACGATTATTATTCAGTCATTGAATCAGATGTTTTCCAAAAGAATTTTGCATACTTTTTAGTCTGTGAATTCGATACTTCTAGTGATGTTCAATTCAAAGTGTCCTCATTTAGACTGCTAAACACATTATTAGAGCATTTCTTTACGGATTTTGAATAAAAGAAAAGGTGGATTCTCATGAGTCCACCATTTTTATTATGTTCGAGTAACTGAGAGGCTAACACTCCAAACATAATAGAACATACTTGATGCATTCGCCGTAGGATGGTTTAGATTTAGCATAGCTTCTTCTATAAATAATGCATCTGATTTAGGTACTTTAATTGAGAAACTATCCAAATCCGCACCATTGTTACTTTCTAAATGTATCGGGGTTTTATATTGGTTATTGAGTATAAACGACCCATTGATCCAATTACATAACAGCAATAATTTTCTACCATAGTTATAGATATTAATCGTATATGTAATGTATTCAGTTGAAGATTCTGCGATCCATTCTTTTAAGTTAAATGGAAGTTTGTACTTCAATGATGCATTTGAGGAATAAGTGCTATTTATGGTTGCACTGTTATCTTCAAATGTACTTGTTACACGTAGGCCTGCATAACTCTTATTAAGATTTATATATTTATATTCTTCTAATAATGCTTCAGTTCCTAAATAAAGTTTCATTGAAATAGGACTTATTTTTGCAGGTGCAGTTGAGATACAACCTTTTGGTCTAGAAACAGTGAATTTAATTCCTTTTAATATCTCTTCTTTATCTAATTTGTACATTCTATTGAAGACTGTGTAGTCATCATTTGAACGGAAGGTTCCACTATCAATTAAAGATATTGCAGTATCTAACCTATAATCAACCCAATTAAATGTGTTAATTCCTACTACACCTTCTTCTTTTTCATAGTGGCTGAATTTTATAGTCAAATAACCAACTGATTCAGTGTGTTGGAGATAGTATTGATAGTCTTCACTAAGCTTTAATTCATATGATTTTGACTTATTAGAACAAGAGATGTCTACACTAGGAAAATTGAAGTCTATAATCTGAGCTTCATTAGTGTCCAAATAGTTTGCGTAAATGTTTTCTGGAAGTTCCACATTGTCATAAATTGCTTTGCCAGAGCGATCCACTAATTTCTTTGAATTTAAGTTTGGCTTTTCGAAACAACCCATAAAGAGTTTGTCCTTCTTCTCTGTAGGTTGATATTCGAAAGTATTTATGTATTGTATGGTATTTACTTCACCATCGTTTGCAATAACATTAACTTCCTTCCATGGAATTGGTTGTGGCTTATAATCCTCATCTAAAATCGGACAATTTGTTTCCCCTTTCATAGAAAAGGAACATGCACTGATAGATAATAACGAGACTGCTGTTATGAGTATTAAGCTAATTTTTCTTTTCATAATTGAGATCCTCCTCAATTACAAAATATCACGAAAATAGGTTAAATACAATATCTATAGAATAAAAAGAAAGACACCCCGTCAAGGATGTCTATTGCGGATACCTCGAAGATATCAGCGAAAGTATTGACTGTATCAAGATTCACTGTTCCTTCGTTTTCAATTCTGCGTAAGTTTCTTACTGAATATCCAACGCGGTCTGCTAGCTCTTCTTGAGTCCAGTTTCTACTTTTTCTTAGGTTCTTGATGGATGTACCAATCAAGCGTGAATCAATTAATGTTCTCATAACTACTACCTCCCAAATTGATCTGCTACCTATATTGACAGGTTTTCCTGAGTTTTGATTCACTAAGTAGTTTATGAGCGTATATACTTTAAATTATCCTACGATTGTTGTCAACACTAATTGTCAGAAATTGATTCTGCAAGTTCTAATATTTGTACAAATGTTAAAGATTGAAGGTGTAGATACGCTTGAACAACAGCCAACTTATATTCAGTTCTATCTGTTGACCTAATAGCAATATCTCTAAACCTTCTAAATTCTACTCTTGTTTCTTGCTCTGTATCACTAAGGCATGTCATTACCATTTTATTAGTTGCTTCTAAAGTAAGTTGCCTCAAATATTTTTTCTTAGCCTCAACATCAACCATATAAATACCTATTTCTTAAATCCTACACAAACAAAGCGGTTAACTGCGTACCAAAAATCATTTCTAGAGAAACGATATTGGAGTTGCGTTAACAAATCTTCCATTTCATTGAACTCTGCTTTAGTTTGCTCATTTTCGTTTGCGATTAATTGAGCTTTAAAATAATTCAATCTATAAGCAAAGCTTACTTTATAAAGACCTAATTTCTCTTCATAAGACATATGAGATGTTTCTGTAACAGTGCAATGCATTTTAACTTTGTTAAATCCTTCATGGACTAACCAAGAATAAAGTTTTCTACCATTGTTTCTATCAGACATTCCTTCAAGAGAATAAGATTTCTTTAAGACTTTTTCTATAAGCTCATCATCTCCATAAGAAATCTTACTGCCATCATCACTACCTCTAACAATAATCATTCCGCCTTTATTCATAAGAGCCTTTAAATTCTCTAATGCTTTTTCAGGATTTGTTAGATGATGGAGGACTAAGAAACAAGAAACAACATCAAAGCCTTTAATGCCCTTTTGCTTCATTATTCCCTGCATTTCCTCCATAAATGTTGGACTTTCAATATTTAATTGATAGAAAGAGAACTTACTATTTTTATTATTTTTATTTGCTTGTTCAATAGCACTTTCACTAATATCGATTCCCACTACTTTAGTGTATTTTGCTTTTCTAAAAGCTTGTCTAGTTACATATCCTTGAGCGCAACCAACATCTAGAACTGTGTAATTGTTTTTGTCTAAATACATGTCTAAAATGCGTTGGTTTTCATCATCATATCTAGATCCTTGGCTTTTTAATCTTTCTGATTCATTAGTGAAATCAAATTCATAAATAGACCATCTTCCTTTGTAATCAATGCAATCTTTTGGTCTTGGTCTAGAAACTAAAAACCTATTAAACAATCTCTTTTGATAATCATTTACATCAAAAACATCACCAATTGGTTCACTATGACAATCTCTAATTGCGTCAATTTCCTTTGGTAACTTTTTTGGATAATTAACTTTATCTAAGAATAAAACTAGAATATTTAATCCTTCAGTTTTTAAAGCGGTTTCTATTTCTTGTCTAACCCAGTCATCTTTTTTAAATATTCTCTTAGAAAATGTATCTGGAGTTACAAGAAGAATAAAGTCTTTGGAATTATGGATTGCATTAGTTAACTGAGGTGGAAACATACCACCTTGAATTGATACCTTATCAAAGAAACTTAGATAACCATTATCCATCAAATTTCTATATAAAAGATACGTTGGATATAATCCATCACTTCTTCTATATGAAATGAAAACATCATATATAAAATCTTTTCTCTTAATTTGAGTGTTTTTATTAATTTCTTCAGGCATATTCAGTCCTCTTATTTATTAATTTTATAATAAAATAAAGAAAAATACTTTAATATGATAATATAAGAGTGAAGTATATTTACGTGAGGTATTAAACATATGTATCCTGAATTACTTGCTATTTTCATTATTACTGGAGTTGTTGAACTCGTTTTAATAGGTGTATTTTTTTATAACCTAATCAGATATAGATATCTTGGTAATAAATATTTTTACGTAACTGTAAGTGTATTAGTTCTTTTGATGTATTCAACATTCGTCAATAGATCATCAGATCTTTCTATTTCTATGTTTGGAAACATAGTGTTTGACACTATTGCGGCAGCAGTAGGTAAAGTTGATACTGAAAAGATTTCTTGGCTGTTTTTACCGGGCGAATGGAATAAATGGCTAGTAATTTTCTACTTTATCGCCTCATATACAACATTCGCATTCTTATCCATCACAGTTATTCTTAACTTTGCAAAACTCTTCTTAAATGCATTTATTTTCTATAAAAGACGAATTATAAATGGAGCAAATGTGTACTATTTGTTCACAGATTCTAGAAATGAAACAGTAATTCCTTTAGCCACTAAACTATTAGATGAAACAAAAGGTCGTAAAAACTCAGTTAAAGTTTTCGTTTCTAGAGCATCTTTAAAAACTCAAGAAGGTAATGAATTTAGAGATATGTTAGTGGGCTTAGGCATTCCTGTTCAAGCTGAAAAATTCTCATACAGGATGGCTAGAAAGATCTTTAATTCTAGATACTTCAAACTACATCTTTTTGATAAGCAACAATCGTTTATTTACTTACTTTTCTCAAATGACGAAACCACTACAAAAGTGGCAACTGATTTCAAAACAGCGATTCAAAAGAATCGTAAGTTTAAAAAAATTAACGACTTTGTAACTCTTTTAAAGGAAACAAAAGACAAAGATAAATTAGAGAAATTAAAAGAGAACTTTAATGAGAAAGAATATGATTTATTACAAAAAATCCAAATCTTTGTCACTTATCAAGAAACAGATTTAGATATTCTCCATAACTTCTCTGGAGAGACATTGCATATCATGAATACTCTTTCTAAGTACGACATGATTGCTTCTAGATTTGTATTTGATAATCCAATCTCTCAATTAGTGGACTTAAACAACATCAAACTTAAAGAAGACAATAAACATTTAAATGTTACACTCCTTGGTTTTGGTGTTATTGATAGAGCAATATTTGAAAGAATGACATTCTCTTATCAACTTTATGGAGATAATATTAACAAAGTTAATTACCATGTTTTAGATAGAGATGCTGATTCTTTAATTAAACCTTATGTAAACGAATATACAGATAGAAATAACAGTGTTTATCTATACTCTATCGACTCCGCTTTCGATGGAGAAGATTTAAGACACTACGAAACAATTGATAGATATATCTCATCATTGCAAAACGATCCAAACCGTTTCCAAGATGATGGTTTTGAAATCTTTGTTATTTCAGTCATAAACTCAAATAACGATTTAAATATCGCGCTTAACTTAAGAAGAGCTATCTTAAAATACTTCAATGATAGATGTGAACAAGTTGTTATTTACGTCAGAGTTGCAGAAAGACTCATTGGAGAACAATTCAGAGGTTCAAATCTTTCATACACATACGAAACTCTCTCTCATATTCACGAAGTAAAAGACTTCAATAAGAAATCTGATGTAGAGAAAGAAGCATACTTCAACTCATTCAAGGACGAGGAAGAAAGAAAAGCAGCAGAGAAAAGATTAATTAAAGATTTAAAAGCACCTATCATTCTCTTTGGTAATGATGCAATTATGTCCACATATCTTGCTAGAGAACATAAATACTTCATGGGATTCGCTGAAAACGCTTGGAAATCCTACCAATTAGAACAAGCTTATAACAATTATTCTGAAACTCAACTTGATAGATTATGGTTAAGACAAAATAAACAAGAAGTTAAAAATAACACTGATTATGTTCTTTCACTTAGAACAAAGCTAAACTTATTTGGCTACAAACTAAATCTAAATAAACAAGAAAACCAATACTTAATGGTTCCTGGTGATGATGTTTCAATTCTTACTTCAGGTGAAAATGAAGAAACATTCCTTGAAAGAACAAAACTTAAAGATGAAACTGGTGATGTTGCAAAAGTTCTTAAGATTGCTGATATGGAACATAACCGCTGGTTACAATCCAATAACCAAAGATTTAGATATTTATCTAAAGATTACACAAAGGTCGAGGATCAAGAACTATTTGGAGTGAATAAATACACCAATGAAAAAGAAATCACAAGGAAATATAACGACAATACACAACACATTTGTATGGTCACTAATGAGGGATTAAGAGACTTCTACAATTATGTTGGAAAGAAAAATCCTGAATATAAAGATGTCGCTTTAAAACTTGTGTACACAAACGATATTGTTCAGTTAAGAACGATAATCAAAAATGGAACAGAACAAAAGAATAAATAACCTATGAAAAGCCATAGAACTGGCTTTTCTTTTTACTTTACACTACAAATACACGCATAATGCGTTATATAATGGATTTGTAGAAATACAAATATAGCAATGGAGAATTAGATTATGATTACAGAAATTCATAAGAATTATTCTGCTTTTCGAGAAATGTTGTTAGCCACAACTGCTTTAAGCAACCGTTCTAGTAAGAAATATGATGACGATTGCAAAGCAATCATTGATTTCATCGGAGAAGCATATGGTCTAGAAAAAGACCTCGTAGAATATTGTAAAAAGGTCATTTTAGATGAACTAGTTACAATATCTACTGACCAAGATATCCGCGCTTTCGTAAATTCACATACCGCTGACAGTGAATTAGAAGAATTAGACTCTTTATTAAGCGCTAAATGTGATGTTATTGGAGTTATTAGAAACTTTGGAGAAGTTAGAAGTCCTCAATTAAGTGAGACTTGGTTTGACTATAGTCATAGCAATCCATATTATCCAGAAATTAGATATCAACAATTATCTATCGCTGCTTCCACAGGTAATGTAGTAGCAAATAAGATCGTTGGTATTCTTTCTGTTTTAGGTATTGGATGCGAAGCTACTAGAGAAAAGGTTCTTTCTGGAGTTTATAGACTTAGACAATGCGCTATTTGGGGAGACATTTCTTCTCTAATTATGATTAGACAAGTTTATAGAATCTTAGAAATGAAAGAACAAGTAAAACTCTATGATGAATTAGTGTCATTAGTACCTTTCATGAAAGAAGGAAGAACAGTAATTCCTCAAAGAATTGCAGAGAAAATCTCTAGAGAAGCAATAGAAACATTCGCAATTATCTGTTCTATTAAACAAGACATTATCTTAAATCAACATAAGTTCTACATAGATTATTCATTCGTTGAAGTTATGTTACTTAAAGAAGTTGATTACTATGATAAACTCCACTTCATTAATAAATATGACGCTCAAGAGTGGAAAGAAGTTACTAACTCATCATTTAATCCAAATAAGAAGATTGGATTTAAGATTGGAGAATAGATTATGAAAAGAAGACCATATTCTGAACAAGTATCTCAAAAATACATTGATCAAAATCTTGAAAACACTCAAATAATGTCCTTCCTTGAATATAAAGGTAAAGGCTACGCTAAATACTTATTTGATGATTTAGCAAAAACTGATATCAAAGGATTCCCATTCTCTAGTGATTTTGTATCTTCTAAAGGGAAATCATATTCCTTTATTGATTTTGAAAATCTAAGTGATAAAGAAAAAGCGGATTGTAAACTTAGATTCTTCTATTTACCTAATTATCATGAGTTATATATCGGTACTACTGGTTCTGGTAAAACTACAGGATGTATTGAACCACAAATCAGAGCGATATCCACTCAAAAGAATAAAGCTAACTTATTTATTACTGACCCTAAAGGTGAGTTATTTGAACATAATGGTAAATACTTAAAAGACCAAGGTTATAACGTATTTGTTCTTAACTTTAGAAACTTAGGTAGAACTCATACATGGAATCCACTTAAAGAAATGTATGAAAAACAAATGGAATCTCTCACTATTGGAAAGAATAGTAAGAAATGTAATTGTCCAGTAGATAAGTCACTAGCGTTAATGTCTGAAAAGAGTAAATATCAAGGCACATATATTGCTTATAAACACATGGCATTTGCAACACAAGAAGACTTTGATAAATACGTGAATATTGAAACTTATTTAAATAAATCCAAAGTTTCTTCATTAGTTAACCAATTATGTGACTGTATCTTTAGTGAAGATAAATCCACTACAGATAGAACTTGGAGTGATGGTGCTAGAGGATTATTCCATGGTATTTTATTGTCCATGTTAGAAGAAGCTGTTTTACCAGGAAGTAAGTTTAGCGAACAACATATGACATTAAAGACAGTTAACGATATCTTCAATTTAATTAGAGAAGGTAGCGAAACTCGCGATTCATATGGAGATCACTACACTAACGAAGAAATGCATGAGAAGATGGTAGACTTCTTGCATGGTAAATCATCTATTTGTATGAGCAAGTTAAATAATATTATTAAGACTGCTCAAACAACGAGAAAAGGGTTTTTATCAACATTCTTATCCACTACTGAAAAATGGATGCAAGGTCACATCTATCAATTGACAAGTCATACATCTATTTCTCTAGAAGATAATGAACATCCTTGGGCGGTATTTGTATCCACTAGAGACTATGATAAATCAGATAATGTTATCGCTGGTTTATTCATTGACTGGGTATATAGACAATCTCTACAAGCTGTTGAAGAGAAACGTAAACTCGGTTTAGAACCTAGACCAATTCACTTCTTATTAGATGAATTCGCTAACATTCCAAGAATCCCTGACTTTGATAATAAGATTGCTACTGCTAGAAGTAGAAATATGTGGTTCCACTTATTCGTTCAATCTTATGATCAATTAGATTTAATCTATGGAGAAGAAACAGCCTCTATTATCGTAGATAACTGTAACCAACAAACATTCTTAGGTTCTCAATCTCAAGAAACTAAAGAAAGATTCTCTAGAGAATGTGGTAAAAAGACTGTTACATCCTTAGAAGGTGTTATTCATGGTGAAGTTAACGATGTTGTAGAAATCCCAGTTGTGCCTATCACAAGTCTAGATCAAATCAAACCTGGTGAAATGTACACTAAACGTATTTATTCTCCAATATTAAGATGTAGCTTTATCAGAAGCTATCAATGCGCTCAACAAGGTATCTTTAAAAACTTCTGGAATAATAAAGCGGAAGAAGAACTTATTCCACTTAACTATGTTATTCCTGATGATTTAGAACATTCTTATTTACCAGTATTAAGCGCTATTGAAGTAAGAAGATTATGTCCACCTAGACCAAGAAATCCTCGTAGTAGAGTTCAATACGAAGATGAAGACATGGAAGCAGAAGATCCTGAAGACTTTGAAGACTTCTTACATGAAGTTCAACTTAAGATGAAAGGAAAGAAGTAGTATGGCTAACGATAATTTTGAAGAATTATATAAACAAGGAATTATAGTCATCACTACTGGTATAGAAGATATGGATGTTACTAGTAACATCATCTTATCTCTTCTTAATTGGAACAGAATTGATCCAAAGAAAGAATTACAACTCTATATCTCTTCAGTATCTGGAGACTACCTAAATGTCCTTTCTATTTATGACGCTATCCAATCAATTAGTAATCCAATTTCAGGATATTGTATTGGTTTAGTTGGTAGTTGCGCTGCACTACTTTTAGCGGCGTGTAACAAAGGTAAACGCTACATTTTAGAGCATAGTCAAATTGCTTTAAGAGAGATTTCTGGCATTATTCCTGGTGGAAGTAAACAACAAACAGAAATCGAAATTCTCGCAAACGAATTAGCGTCTCAAAGAGAAACATTTGAATCTCTTCTTTCAAAACATACAGGTCAATCCGTTGAAGAAATACACCACCTTTGCTATGAAAACACTTATTTAACTCCTGAAGAAGCTATTAAAAAAGGCTTCGTAGATAAGATTGTGAGGAAATAATTATGGATAACAGAATTATTACTTTAAATGGTGAAATCAACGAAGGAAGCGCGATGAAAGTTATTCTTTCATTACTTCAAATGGATGCTGAAAATAGAAAACAACCAATATATCTATATATCAACTCTCCTGGTGGAAATATTGTTCATGGATTAGCAATATATGATGTTATGAATAACATATCCGCTCCGGTATATACAGTATGTAATGGCATGGCAGCATCGATGGGTAGTTTCTTACTCTCTTGTGGTGCTAAAGGACATAGATATTGTTTAAAACACTCTCGTATTCTTATCCATCAACCACTTGTCTATAACAACTATGGAAGAATGATTGAAGAAAGCGAAGCTCAACAAATCGCCGCTAATTTAAGAAAAGATAGAGATAAATTAGAACAAATCATGGCAGACAATTCTGGTAAAGACATTAAAGTCTTCCATAAGGATTGTGAAAGAGACCATTGGATGAGCGCTCAAGAAGCTCTAGACTATGGTCTAATAGATAAGATTATCTAAGAAAAGAGGAAGTCCTAGACTTCCTTTTATTTCACTCTATTAAGTATTAACTCAAGTGTTTCTTGGTTATTTGCAACCACTAATGAATCGCTACCAAATTCGTATTCTTTTTTATTGATGGTTTTATAAACCATTCCAGCTTCTTTTATCAATAAAAGACCTGGTGCTATATCCCATATGTAATTGTAGTAGCAGATATATGCTTGTGCTTTTGATGTGGCTAATGTAGTAAAGTCTACACAAGCCGCTCCTAAAAGTCTCGTTTTAAGGAAATTCCCTTGTAAATCCTTCATTAATTCAAATTGTTTATCAAATGAAATGGTTTTGTTATCTTTATAAAAATCACTAGATAATAAAACTCCATCTTCATGTTTAATATCTTTATTTACTTTAATAGGTTTTCCATTAAGGAAAGCTCCACCATCTTTCTTAGCAAGATATAACTCATCCTTATATGGCAAATAGATTATTGATAACACTACTTCTTTCCTTTGGAAAACCGCTAGTTGAATACCACAAAGTTCTATGCCCATTGAATAGTTACAAGTGCCATCAAGTGGATCGATAACAAAGGTTAGTTCATCTGTTAGTGGTTCGTTTTTACTTTCTTCTGCGATTATTTTTGCTTGAGGGAATTCTTTTTTAATAGCGTTAACAAAATAATCATTAAGTTCTAAATCCGCTTCTGAGAGTAAGTCATTAATAGATTTATGTTTAATTGATTTATGTTGCTTAAAGAATATGTCTTTTGAAGATAAAACTAGTTGTTTTAAATACTCTTCCATGCGATTATCCCTTCAAATCTCTAATAAATTTCTCAACATGTTTAATCCATGTTAATACTGATTCATTTTGTAAGTATTCGTATTTTCTTGTTACTTTTTGTGCTTCGCAAATCAAATTATATAAAGCTTGTGCTTCAGTTAATTCGATTGGAATATTTAGTTTTTCCGCAATTTCAATTGCTTCAGAACAAGGAGCTTCCGCTTTTGCAAGTAAGGAAGTATCTCCATTATAGTTTACTAAATAGTAAAGAGAAGTTAAGAAATAGATTTGACCTTGGTCATATAAATCTTTATTCTCTTTAGCACATTTCATTGCTTCTTCTTTTAATTCCATGATCCTTGCTTCATTGCCACGATTAACAATTTCATAGAACATAGATGTATATAAGAATCTTGTGTAATATCTATCATGTTGGTTATATAAGACATAGATTGCTTCCGCTTTATTAAGTTTATCTTTAGCTTTAGCTAAATCCATATGCCATATACATGCATCAGCGTATACACGATAGTCTTCCGCTAAGAAGAGGTGATCTCCAATTTGAGTGCCATCTTCCATTTCTTCTTTAACTCTTTTATCAAGAAGCGCGACAGCATTATCTGCTGCTTTATAGCAGTTTTCTAAATCAAGCCTTCTACAATAAACTTTTGATAAAGTTAAGTTAATCAAAGATTCTTCGTATAAATCGCCTGCTTCTTTAGCGTCTTTGATCGCACCATCACTCATTCCTATGAGTTCGTCGAATAGCACCATCTTGCGATAAACAAGCATTGCCATTCTTTCAAATTCACTACGAATTTCTATGTCTAATTCGCCTAAATCATGTTCTTTGATGAATTCTTTAATGTCATTAAATGCTTCAGTAAATGATAAGGAAATATAGTGGAATTGAATAACTCCCATATCATAGTTCACATCATCACTTGGATCTCTATTCTTTAAGAACTTACCAAATCCTGCTTCTTTAAGTTTGATAAATAAGCCAGCGTTATAGATTGCTTGTCTATATTTGATAAAGATTTTTGTAAAACATTCAGACTGATAGATTTCAAACGCTTCATAATCATCATCCTTATAGATGTAATTGATGTTATCAATGTATTCAAATAATCCTTCATAAAGAGTGTAAAGTTTTGATTTAATACACACTCTTAAAAAGTCAAAATTCTTTAATAGTTTACAAAGTTTTTCTGTCTTTTTAAGTGCTTTTAAGGCTTTTTGATAGTCTAAGATGACATAAGGATTGTTCTTCCATTCACCTAATTCAATTTGCTTTTCAATATATTCAAGCAAGATCTTATAACCATCTCTTCTAGAGACACAATATTTTGCAGGACATTCGTTAGATTCACTTAACCAGTCTAAAATTGATTTATGTCTACTCTTAAGAGTGCCATCTTCAATAATTACAAAGTAATTAGATACTATATCGATATTCTTTCTAATTTCAGATTCTGATAGACCTGTTGCATCCGCTAAAAACTCCACTGTTGGAGGAACGCTTGTAGCGAGTAATAAAGATATAATCTTTCTAATATCTTCATAATCATCTGGTGCTTTAGGGAAAATTCTATCAAACCAGATTAAGTAGTATGAATAAATTCCGTCAGGGAATTCTCTAACGTTATCTAAAGAGTATTCACCACTCTTAATTAGACTAACAATACTCTTAGCATATAAGAATGATCCATGTGTTTTTCCAAGCAAAATCCTCAGTGTTTCTGCATCGAATTTATAATTTGAGAGTGCTTGGTCATAATACTTTTTAATATCCGCAACGTTTTCTTCATTGTTTTCTAACATGCTGAAAACGTGACAACTTGAGAAGTAACTAACAACATTCTTTTGAGGTCTAGTTGAACATAAAATCTTTAACCAAGAAGGTAAAGTGTTTTGATAAGTCACTATCATCTCAGCAATTTCATTTTTATTATCCAAAACTGCTTCATCTAATGCATCGATAACAATTATTTGAGGGTTCTTAAAAGTAACTTTGTTACCTACTTCAATAAAGAACAACTCAAATAATCTTTTAGCGTCTAAATTATCTATATTTGCTTCTCTAGTTAAAATCTTTTTAATTTCGAGATTATAATCTTCGTTACGACCAGCGATTTGTGCTGCTAAGTTTTTAATAATACTTCTAGCGTCAGTCTTAGTTCTATTACCAAAGCTACAGAAATGGATACCTGCAACATTGTTATGGAAATTAATAGTTAACATAGCGCACATTGCAGTCTTTCCAATACCTGGAGCAGCTTGTAATAAATAGATTGGTAAACTATCTGGTTTATTAATCCATTTTTCTACATCCGCGAAGAAAGAATCTCTACCAACAAAGTTGAGTGTATGATGAGTAATTTCAAAAGCGTCAATAGCTTGGACTTCTTTAGAAATATCAAAACCAGTATCGAAGTAGCCTACTTCTTCTTCGTTTCTAACGATCTTTAGTAATCTTTGATAGCAACTTTCGTATACATCTTCAATGATTGAATTATCCGCTGCGACAGCGTTTTTAATCATGATTCTTTGTAAACGAACAATTGAAAGAGGAACATAAGAGTCATCTAACATGATAGGAACAATTGTTTTCTTATATTCCACTGCTCTAGCGAGTTCATTTAAACAATATCCGTCTAGAGAAACAGACTTTTTAGATACAAAGAAAACAAAATGACTACATCTTTGAATCGCGTTATCAATTTTAGTTTCCCAATCACCTTGATATAGATAGTCCTTATCAAGGAAGACTTCATAAACTTCTTCTTTGCGTAAATCAGTAACAACTTTATTGACTACGTTTTCTAAAGTTTGATGTCCATAGGATATGAAAATAACTTGTTTATCCATGTACTTTTTCCTCTAAAGCAATGTTATAACCCGCTTTCTTGCCTTCATTTAATGTTTCTTCATTTGCTAAATGCATAAGAGTAATTTTCTTTCTCTCTTCCATATTGAAGGCGTTATTTAATACTGAAATATGAGTATGTATCATCGCATTAAGAGAAGTTGTAACTTCATGATACATTTCATCTATTTTTCCTGATTTAAGTTCTCTAACTGCTCTATCAAGTAGTTCAGATGTATCTCCTGAATAGTAGAAATTAATTTCTTTAGAATATACAAAATATGCATAACTACCAGGAATATGTGGAACTTCAACAGGTTCCACTTTTAAATCTTTGATTAAAGAGTAGTCATTATATATTTCAAAATCAAAATCTAAACCAGTTAATTGGAGTAGTTTTTTAAGATTATCTTTTAAAGGATAGAAGACTTTTACCGTCTTTTTTGAGAAGAAATGAATCCAATATAAGAATGGTTCAAGGCTTCCAATATGATCACTATGAAGATGGGTAATTAAAACAACAATTTCATCAACATCATCTAAAAGATGAAGTGCTAAAATCTTGTCACAAATTTTCTCGCCCATATCAAAAATATACAATTTGCCATTTTGTTTAAAATAAGCACAATTGTTATTTGTGAAATAGTTAAAAGCGGCTCCTACACCTAAAAATTTTAAATACATAATTATTTAATTATCTTATAGCCTTCTTTAAGAATACATTTAATCGTAGCAAGAGCGGTATTCCTATCATATTCTTTTTCTTCTTCAGGAAGTTCATCATAAGGCACTAAACAAGGAGTTTGTTTTTTAGTGTCATTTCTTTCTGGACCATAGGTCCATCCATCTTTGATTCTTCCTTCCATCCAAGTTATATGGACTTGTTCCGCTATTATTTCGATAAGTTGTTTTATATCTTCAGTGATAACAATATCTTTTTCCATAATTATTCGTCTTCTAGTATTTTTTGAAATAAGCTGTATTCATCTCTAGTTATTGTATCATCACTAGCAGTTAGAGCGATACCATATAAAACAACAGCAGTTTTAGTATCTTCATCAAATTCTTCTTTGATATTATTTACCATTGCTTTAACAAAAGCTTCTTTATCTCCAAATTGAGTAGCATGGAAGAATTCTCTATAAGAAACATCTAATCCTGTTGCTTCTTTAAAGAATCCATATTCCTTAACAGCGCAATCTTTATCAGCAGAAACGTACATTCTAGTTAAGTTAATAACAATATTAGCGATTCTATCTTTGTGATAATCTTGTTTTCTAAGATTACGATAAAGTCTTTCTAAAGCTTGTCTACCTAACTTTGCTCTTTCAGCATCTTCTAAATTAACAACTTCATGCATGACTCGTTCTACTTCTTTATTCATAATATGTTCTTCCTATTATTTTTTACTTTTTAGATTACAAGCATTTGGGAAATTAATTTCCCACGCTGCTGCTCTTGCTATTTGAAGTAATTTATATTTCTTATCTTCATCAGTTATCTCTTTGATAACTTCTTTAGTATTTGGATTTAACAAAAATATTTTGGATTCTTTAACTCCAAATACTGAATCTCTTACTTCGTATAAGTGTCTTCCGTTACGAAATTGAAATGGTTTCATTATGCAAGCAATTTGTCGATTAAATCTTGTTCTGCAACTGTTAATGTGTGGTCACTTGCTAAGAAAGTAACTGCAAATAAGACCATACTTGTTCTTGTTTTGTTATCTGCTTTTTTCATTAAGTTAGCAAATTCATTAACATAATCATCATCTAAGCCACCATTGGTCATGTCATAGAATGTATCTGTATCCATATCAATACCAGTGACTGCTCTAAAGAAAGAATATTCTGCTCCACTACATTTGCCATCAGCAGAAACTAAAATTCTAACTAAGTGAATAATTAAGTTAGTAATTTCATCCTTATTACAACCGAGTTCTTTTAAACCTCCGATAAAGTCGTTTAAAGCATGTGCAGCAATATTAACTTTTTCTTGTGGTTCTTCGTTTAAAATGTTTTGGCACATTTTTCTTAATTCAGCATCCATATGAAATCCTCCCATCATTAATGAAAGACTTCAAACATATAGTTTTTGTCCATTCAATTACATATAAATATCTGTCTAAATTTATTTTATCATTTTTAAAGAACAAAAAGAACACGTTTTTAACGTGCTCTTGTGGTGGGTTTATAGTCTCTAAATAGCCAGGGGGACTACTTATTGCTTAATTAATCTTGAAACATTGCAGTAGATAAGTATCTTTCACCAGTATCTGGGAATAAAACAACGATAGTTTTACCTGCATTTTCTTCTCTTTGCGCTAATGTGATAGCAGCTTTTAAAGCTGCACCTGAAGAAATACCAATTAATAATCCTTCTACTCTAGCGGATTCTCTACCCATTTCAAATGCATCTTCATTTGCGATAGGAAGGATTTCATCATAGATCTTTGTATCTAATGTATCAGGTACGAAACCTGCTCCGATACCTTGGATCTTATGAGGACCTGGAGTACCTTTGGAAAGAACTGGAGAAGTTTCTGGTTCAACCGCTACTACTTTGATAGAAGGTTTCTTTTCTTTTAAGTATTTACCTGTACCTGAAATAGTGCCACCGGTACCAACACCTGCAACAAAATAATCTAAATTACCTTCTAAATCATTAAAGATTTCTGGTCCTGTTGTTAAGTAGTGAGCTTTAGGATTAGCAAAGTTAGTGAATTGAGAAGGAATAAAAGCATTAGGAATTTCTTTTGCTAATTCTTCTGCTTTTGCAATAGCACCTTTCATACCTTTGCTACCTTCAGTTAACACTAATTCAGCGCCATAAGCTTTTAATAAGTTTCTTCTTTCAATAGACATTGTTTCTGGCATTGTAAGAATAATCTTCATACCAAATGATGCTGCAACCATGCTTAATCCAATACCAGTATTACCACTTGTAGGTTCTACTAATACTGTATCTTTATTAATTAATCCTTTATCAAAAGCATCTAAAATCATTGCTCTAGCAATTCTATCTTTAACACTACCTGCAGGGTTAAAAGATTCAACTTTTGCAATGATTTTTGCTTTTAAATTGTACTTTTTCTCAATGTTTTTAAGTTCCACTAATGGAGTGTTTCCAATTGTGTCCACTATTCTTTCATAGACTTTCATAATTCTACCTCGTTTTTACTAATCCTATATGTTTAATAGGTTTACAATATAATAGCACTGTGTTATACTTATGTCAACGAGGATGAATTATGAAATTATCAAGTAAAAGTATTACCGCAATTAAAATGTTTATAGATCTAGGAGAACATTATGAAGAAGGATATATCTCACTTGTGGATATATCTAATAGAAAAGAAATATCTAAAAAGTTCCTAGAACAAATAGTGCCTTTATATAAAAAAGCAAAATTATTAGATTGTAATAGAGGAAATAAAGGTGGATATAGGTTAGCAAAACCTGCTATTAAAATTACATTAAAAGATATCCTTTATATCTCTGAAACTAATCTTATTAATGATGAGAAAGATAAATCTATTGTTATAAACAATATCATTGAAGGATTAGATACCACTATTGATAACTATCTAAGCTCAATCACTCTTGAATCATTAGTGGATCAACAAAAAGAAAGCTACACTACTGATTATTTTATTTAATAAATTTTATTTTTATTAATTTAAATGTTCCTTTATAATCTATAAATAAATAGGTTAGGAGGAACTTTTTTATGAAGACTAAACATTTATCAATTTTAGGAATATTACTAATTACTTTATCAATTGGAGCATGTAACAAAACTCCATCAAATAGCAATGTTAGTAGCAGTGATACACCTGTATCTTCATTTGAAAGTACTCATAATGTTTCCTCTGATAATCCTGGAGGAGGCACTCCTAAAAGAAAATATGGTAAATACACTATTAAAGATGAAGTAGAAGATATTAGTGATTTACAAGGTTCTCCTTGGTTAAATACTTCTATTGAAGGAATAATGAACAAGATTGAACAACCATCTATTAAAGATGATTTCTTTGCTAATGTTAACTATGACTATTTAAGTCAATATACTCTTCCACAAGGAACTAAGGTTCATGGAGGTAAACTCTATGAATCTAGTGATTTAGTGGATCAAAGAAAAGTAAATATGCACTTCGATGATAATGATCCTCGCCTTAATACATTGTTTGGGATAATTTCATCAGGGGATTTAGATGCTGTTAGTGCTGGTTTGAATAGCATCATGAATATGTCTCATGAAGATCTTCTTAAAGCTTTTAGTAACGACTACTTATTTAAAGGTTTGCATAAATTAGCTACAATTTATCGTTATCCCGGTGATCAATATCCATTAATTGATATTCAATTTTTAAGCAGTTATCTAACTCTCCCATATCTTGCATATCTAAATTTATATGGACAACAAAGGGATTTTTATGGCGCTATTGATGGAATGCAACTATTTATGACAGGTGGACTTATGCTTTATCCTAGAAGAGACTATTTTGATGATTTAAAAGCTGCCATCGCATCATCTGTTAATGTAAGTTGGCAACCTACATTATATGAAGTTAAGGGTCTTCCAAAACTCTATACAAATCTTCTAGATTTAACAAGCACACTCAAAAGTTTGGGTTTTAAAGATGATGATTACATTTATTGCACAGATGGAATTTTAGCATTCTTAAACGAGTTCTGTTCTGGTGTACTTCATGATCCTGATAAATTAAGAGGATATCTTTTAGATACATACACTCTAAATAATATGTATTTCCTTGGAGCGATTACCCTATATAGTTGGATTGAAGATCCTGAATGTGCCAATTATGCTCCATTCATTTTTGAAAGTATGAAAAAAGAAGGAATGGATTTTCAAGACTTAACTTATGCAATTATCGAAGAGTTATTTCCTGAAATAGTTAATAGAACATATATTGATAAATATGTCACCGCTTCTAGTAAAACAAGAGTCACTAACATTGTAGAAGATGTAATATCCACTTATAGTGAGATGTTAAATAATTGTGATTGGATCTCCTCTCAAACAAAACAAAGAGCAGTTCAAAAAATCAATGAGATGACCTATACCGTTTTTTATAATGATGAAGAATTAGAAGTCGCTCCAATCGAATTTGAAAATATCGAAAATCTTTCAATCATGGATGCTTATAGTCAATATCAAACTTATTTCATGGATGGAATCATCGCTGGTGCGTTCACTAACAGTGAGATATTCCAACAATTTAGACCATACACAGTTAACGCTGTTTATCAAAACGCGAATAATAGTTTCTATATTTGCCATGGAATTTTCTCTTCATTCATAGACGAACCAAATTTAACAGATGAAGAGTTATATGGCTCTGTTGGTTTTGTTATTGGACATGAAATCTCTCATGCTTTCGATAATACAGGTAGTCAATATTGGCAAGGTAAATATCTCAACTGGTGGACAGATGAAGACAGAACTACTTTCAATACTAAAGTCGAAAACCTCATTAGCTACATAAATACAAACGTTAGAACATTAAAAGATGCTACTATTCATGGGGAAAATCTTGCTGGTGAAGTTATCGCAGATATGGGTAGTATGAGAGTATTACTTAAAATGATTGAATCAAAAGATGCAAGTTTTGATATGGATAAATTCTTTAAAGCGTATGCAAGATGGTGGTCTGTTATTTACTCTAACGAAGAAGCTCATAGACGTAATGAAATTGATGTTCACGCTGCTAGCTTTATTAGAGTTAACTTAACATTAGCGCAATTCGATGAATTCAAAACCTTCTACAACATTACTGGTAGAGATAATATGTATATCGATGAAGAAGATGTTATCGCTATTTGGTAATTCTATTCTTGATAATTACTTCATTTCATCGTTATAATTTTGTCATGAAAAACAAACTATTTATAATTCCACTATTATCATTAGTGACCTTAACTGCTTGTGGTGACACCATGAGTTTTAAACCTAAAATGCCAAAGTATTACTATGGTGTTTTAGAAGTTCTGAACAGTAGAAGCGAAACAACTACTTATTATTCCGTTAGTAGCCCTATCACTCCTATTGACGGCAAAGAATACGATGCAGTTTATACATGCTGTGTTAATGTTAAAAATGTTGGAACTCAACTAGAAAGCAGAACAAAAACAGAAGCTCTTTATGTTTGGTCAAAACAATCAAAAGCGTATAGAAGTTATTATTACGATTATTCAGTTGCGACATGGAAATATTCAGTAGACGTAGATTCAATTGATGATGAATTTGTGACCCAAGCTCTTAGAAGCAAAAAATTCCATCCAAAGAAAAGCGATGTAACCACATCTAAGGATTATTATGAATTCGTTGAAGATGTAGATGGAGTATCAACATCTATAAGAGTTTCTAAAGATCAATACCATTTATGTATGTATGAAGCAACGACCGGATACAATTCTCCTAAAGTATTATCTATTGACTATTCTGGAGACTTCTACGGAATTCCATATACTGATTACATGGAGATTTAAAAAAATAACCACTGATAAATCAGTGGTTTTTATTATGCATTTTCTACGTGTTTAAGTAATATTTCATCTAAATCAGGGAACGCTGTTTTAGGAATGATAATATGTCCTTTATCAGAAACGAAACAATGTTCGCTTTCACCAGTTAACACTACTTGATTATCTTTATTTTTCATCGTGTAGTTAAATATCAGTTTAATACCCGTAAATTCTTTGATAGATACTTCGATAGATATCTCTTCACCAAAGTATGTTGGTTTTCTATATCTAACGTTGACTCCTATGACAGGAGAGATAACCCCTCTCTTCTCTAAGGTTGAATAATCTAATCCGATGCTCTCTAAAAAACTGATACGAGATTCTTCCATCCATCTAATATAGTTAGAGTGATGCACTATTCCCATTTTATCAGTTTCGTAGTATTGAACTTTGTGATTATATAAATGCATAAACTTTGTCTCCGGAAAAAGACCTTTTGTATTATATGATAAAAATCTAATGATTAATAGAGAAAATTTTATTTTTTATAAATTATCGTTATCTATGTGTTCCATAGTCTCGTAGAAGTCATCTTCATCTTCCTCATCTTCTTCTGATTGAGGTGAGTATTTTCTTTTTGGTTTTCTTCTAGTATTAGACTTAGTGTCATATCTTTCTTTAACAAATTGTCTAAGGATATCAAGAGGGAACACTAGTATTCCAATAAATAGAATTCCTAATCCAATAAAGAATAAATACTTATTAAGAAAATCTATATTTGTATTAGCAAGATAAATAAATAGCCATGCGAAACATGTCATTATTCCTAACGCTATTAAACTAACTGCAATAAATTTTCTAAACTTGTACCTACCCATATAATGTTTTAATTGTAGATTAAACTACAATAATAAACAAGAAGAGATGACTAATACTGAATTAATTATCTAGAAAACCCTGCAAAAACAAAGGATTAGGTTTTTCAATTGCCTAATCCTTGTGCTTTTTTGGTTATTTCACGAAATAACTATTTCTTATTTTTCTTAACCTCATCAAACTTCTCTTTCATAGTAGGATTACCATAGGTAAGTTTTCTGATAGTTAAGTCTTGTAGCTTGTCGTTAGCGAGTCTTAAGTTATTATCTGCGCCTAAGAGATTTTCTTTGATCTTTAAGAGTTTCTTAATTGTGTTATCGATCTCTTCAATAGCAGTGTTGAACTTATTACTTGCTTGATTGTAGTTGTACATAAACTTATTTTGGAAATCAGTAAGTTTATCTTCAAATGTAGTAATATCAATGTTTTGTTCTTTGATGACTTGTAATTCGTTTTTATAATTAGCAGCGTTCTTAGCAGCGTTATAAAGTAAACCGATAATTGCCATAAAGCTTTGAGGTCTTACCACAAACATCTTTGGGAATTTATGTGACACATCCACTATTCCAGCGTTATATAAGTCACTGTCTGGTTCTAAAGTAGAAACTAAGACTGCATATTCACAACCTTTCTTATTTCTATCTTCATCAAGTTTCTTAAAGAAGTCTTCGTTTTTATGTTTAGTAGCAGTTTCATCTGCTTCGTTTTTCATTTCAAACATAATGGAAATGAATTCCACTCCTTGATCAGTGAAATCTCTAAAGATAAAGTCTCCTTTAGTGCCTTCATTAACTTCATTATCCTTTTCAAAGTAAGCATTTGGATAACAAACATTTCTATACATTTCAAAGGAGTTTTTACAATGTTGTTCTAAAGTTTCACCAAGCATTTTAGTGGATGATTTAGTCTTTAAATCCCTGTAAAACTCAATTGTTTCATCTTTCATCTTAATTTCAGCAGCGTGTTGATTCTTAAGATTTTGTTCTTTAATTTTATATTCGTTTTCTTTGGAATTAAGTTCACCTTTAAGCTCTACGATTTGGAGGTCTTTTTTACTAACAGCTTCTTCCACTGCATGTTTTGTTTCATTCTTAGCAGCGTTTAATTCACCTTGTAATTTAGCGAGTTCAACTTCTTTTTGGCTCTTTAAAGATTGAAGCTCACTATTAAGTTTATTAATCTTATCTTCAAGTTCTTTTTGACCTTCTTGCTTTGCAAGTTTAAGTTCTAATTCTTTTTGTCTTTTAGCTTCTTCAAGTCTTCTATTTAATTCTTTATTAAATTCATCATCTTTAATTTGAGATAGTAATTCTTTATAGACATTTTCATCTACAGTAAATACTTCTCCACATTTAGGACATGTAACTTTTGCCATATATTAATCCTCCTTTTAAATAAGGTAACAGTATGTTTTTGTTTGTAATATTATTATACATTTTCCCGCTTAGTTTTTTAATTCTTTTCTAAAAGAAAACAACCCATTGTTAGACTAAATCTAATTCATGGGTTGTTTTAATTAAATTACGACTTTATTAGAGATCTAAAGTAACTGTGTTCCAAGTAAGAGTTCCACCATTGAGACCTTCTTGTTTGTCTTTTAAATTCTTAGCCCAGCTAATGTATCTCTTACCATCAATTTTATAACTGATGCCAACAGCTGGATTGTTACCATTTACTTGAACATCAATGAACATACCTTCATAAGCGCTTAAGTATCTAGTTGTGCAAATTCCATTTAAACCTGTCCATGTTTTTGCGTTATTTTCTGTTGTCATTTTGTTTGTAAACGCGATTTGCTTTGAAACACCTTCGATATTGTGAATGTCAAGTCTCCACTTATTTCCTTGCTTACTAGATAAGCAGAATCTAATGTGTCTTGCGTTATTTGTAACTGTTGTAGGGTTTATGTCAAGAAGATTGTTATCTTTATCGTAATGCCATTTATAAATAGTGAAGTTTCCGTTACTATCACCCATACTTCTTACACCAAACCATGAACCGTAATAAGCAGCATTAGTGAATTTAACTTCCATTGGTTCACCAGAATATGTAGCAATATAATCAGCAGTTGCTCTTCTGAAATTCCATCTATTCAAATCGCTTTCAGGTACTAAGTTTGTAATCGCTCTTACATTCCAATATGCTGGACGGCTTAATTGAATTGTATATGTTTCATTACCATTTGGAGCAATCATGACATGTGTTCTATTTAAGAAAACAGCATAGTTATATTGATCAGGCCATGTATTAGGACCCAAAACTCTGTTAACAATTGTGCAATAAGCTGTGTTGTTTTTGACATGATAAACATGCCAGCTTCTTACTAATTGTTCAAGATTTTGTTCATCATGAGATTGTCTAACAGCAACTGTCACAAATGAATTAGCAGGAACTTTAACATGTTTGAATTGTACTTCTCGGAAGTGTGAAGCAATTGCTGAGAAGCCACATAATTGTGGATAATATGCTGCAATAATGTCTTCATTAGTATTATTGTGGATTTCCATATTATAGTAACTGCCTTCTTTTGATCCAGCTTCTACTGTTAAATATTCTGTATAGTAATGGTTAGGTTGGACTTGTAAATCACCAACATAATCACCATTTGCAATCATATGTCCAATAACATTTCCACGTGCTACGCCATCTCCAGCAAAGTAATCACTTGAATAGCAATTAAATCTTCTACAAATATTTACACCTGCATGATAATAAGCAGCAAACACTAATTGTGTACAGTACCAAGTAGAATTGTTTTCACCCCAAACAGGTCCTTGATAGTCATCAAGTATTTTAAGTGTGTATGGTTTGCCTACTTGAGACACCATGAAACGTACAGCATTTATTCTTTCTGATTGACTTGCATAAATTACTCTTAAGACTTTTGTACCAAAACGTAAAATTCTTTCATCATCTAAAACACCAAATCTTACGCCACTAGCGACTGCTTCAACAGTTTCAATAAAGTTGAAATATTCGCTGTTTCCATTGGAATTAACAACTCTACCACATTTAAGTGTTTGGACAATCATACCCATATGAGTTACAGCGTTTACCATATCCCATGTTTGAACGGTTTGCAAATTTGGACAATCTTCGGTTGTGAGTCCTGATATTGGGTCCCAGACCAAATCGCCAATTTGTAAATAATCATAATAGTATTCGAAATTGTTTTCACTAGGATCAAGACTATTAGGATTTCCATAGTAAACTGGTTTTCTAGGTCCATGATTGTTTATATGGTTGTTTGCATCATAAGTAGTGTCATAGAAATCAAAATCTCTTATGCTTGATTGCTCTGTTGCCCAATTCTTATCGTTGTTTGAATACCATGATGGTTTTGGTGTATAGCCAGATTGCTTACTAGCGACGGTTCTATTGTGGTTATCACTAATAATATAATCAGCATCTGGTACATCTTTCCAACAAGTAGTGCCTATTGTTCTTGCTTGGTCAATATAATCCCAAACAGCAAGCCCAATAGCTCCAGCTATTAGAGCAGTAAAAATTAGCGCACCTAAAGAATTAAGCTTTGTTACTAATTCAGGAGCGGTTAAATCTCCTTTTTGATAAAGCTCTTTAAATTGTGCTAAAGATACTTTTTCGCGCACTTCTGGTTTTAAATCAGAATAATATCGTTCAAAAACTTTTTCTTGAAGATCAATAACTTCTGTCTTTTGGTTTTTAACGATATCAAAGGCATTTGCTTTTTGAATTGTGGCTGCTGGTTTCGAATGAGTCAGACACATAGGTAAAGCAAGTAAACCCAAAATAAGTTTAGATATCTTCTTCATATCTTTTCCTCCTGATTAATTAATAAATCATTTCAAACTAAAATAAAATACCAATAATTTACTAAAAAAGATGCGATATAATCAGCATATTTAACCTATAATGTGGGTGCGTTTAATGCTTAACCTATATCTTTACAAGATTTAACCTTAAAAAACTTGCGATACAACAAAAACAAGTCTTATAAAAATCACAAAAAAATCTGAAACTTTCAAAATAAATAAAAGCAACGATTTTCTCGTTGCCTTAGTTTAAATACCCTCTCTTTTAAATAAATCCATCCATCTCTTAACTTGAATTAAGAATGGCCTTTTATATGGTTCTGGAATGAATGGATCAAATTCATTCTCATATCTATATTTCATGACTGCGTATGCAAATGCATAAGCATCATATTCTTTCTTAAGCATATAGAAGTCTACATTATCACTTCCATCTTCATTCTTTCTTTTAAGATTAAGTTTCTTTTCTTTAATCCATTCTTTAATGATGGATTCAGGTTCTTCTACTACTTCTTTAGCTTTATATCTTCTTATTTGTTCGTTTTGATATATATGTCTTATTTCATGAAGGATATAGTATTCAATACTCTTATAATCTCCATACGCTGAAGCATCCATAATAGCATTGATATTAATAGATAAAAGATACTCTTTTCTAGATGTGACAGTGGCCACTATCGAGACATCTTTATCTTCATATAATTTCCATTTAATATTTTCATCATAAAAGAGAGAATAAAATGGATAATTATCCTTAAAAATACTATCGATAATAAATGAATCAAAACCACTGTAAATGGTTACATCTCTTTCAACCATATTTTATATCTTCCCCTTAAGTAATAACATTTTAGCATGAATAATGATATATATCATTCTCTAGATGAAACATATATTTTTATTCCATCTTTCATAATTTCGTTTAATAAATCAAAATTGTCTTTAACACTATCAATTCGTATTAAATCAATCTTTTTATGAAGCGATTCTCTGAGTTTCTCACTAATACCAGCAAATTTAAAACCAGTAAGTTTTGTAGATATAAATAGATCAATATCACTACTTTCTTTTGCGCATCCTTTAGCGTAGCTTCCAAATAAATAACAAAAATCTATTTCATCCTTATAATCTCTATCAAATATTCTTGTGACAACATGTGATATTTCAGCAAGATTTAAAAGCCCTTTTTCTTCATTAATTTCACATTTGTCATGTAACATTTGTATGATCATTTTTCTTTTTAATTCATCTCCATATTCCTCATCAAATTCATATCTAACATACGTTCTTAAAGGAATGTTTGCTATATTAGCTGCATCAAGTTGGGACAACTTAAAACTCTTTCTAATTTCTTTTAAACTCATAATTCTTTCTCCAATTAAATTGTATCACGGTTGGCATATACAAACAACTTATTTATGCCATTTTGTCATATGATGAAATTTAATATATGCCAATTGTTATTTCTACTATTAGTAGATATGTTATTTAGATATGTTTTGGTATAATCACCTTCATCAAGATTGGAAGATATATTATGAAAAAGTATGTAGAAATTATTATGACAGCGATTGTAGTTATTACATTAATAACACTGTCATTTATTTTTGATCCTATTAAGTTATCCCCTAACCAAAAGGATACATTATTAATTCTTTTAATAGTGTGTGGTTGTGCAATAGCATATTGCTTTATAGTAGGAGAAATATCTAGAAACAACTCTCAAATGGATAAACTATGGTCCATTCTTCCAATAGCTTATGCTTGGATAATTGCGGCTAAATCTAATATGAATCCAAGACAAGTTATATACGCTATATTAGTAACTCTATGGGGTATAAGACTCACTATTAACTTTGCTAGAAAAGGTGCTTATTCTATTAAATTCTGGTCTGGTGAAGAAGATTATAGATGGAGACTATTAAGAGCTAAAAAACCTTTTAATAATAAGTTTATTTGGGCTTTATTTGATTTATTCTTTATCTCTTTTTATCAAAACGCATTAGTACTCGCTATATGTTTACCTAGCTTAGCTAGTATGGATAGTAATATCACTATTGGTTTATTTGATTACATTGCTTTTGGTGGTGCTTTCGTATTCCTATTACTTGAAACTGCAGCAGATGAACAACAAATGTTCTTCCACACCACTAAAAGAAATTTATTAAATGAGGGCAAGAAATTAGAAGAATTACCTGCACCATTTAATAAGGGATTTAACACTTTAGGGTTATGGTCTAGATCAAGACATCCTAATTACTTAGGAGAACAAGGTTTCTGGTTAGCACTATATTTTGTTACTTTAGGAGCAGGTAGTGTTGCTAATAATTTCTTCTCTTGGTCAATCACAGGACCACTACTTCTTATCTTCTTATTCTTAGGTAGTTCAATACTCCAAGAAACAGTAAGCGCTACTAAGTATCCTGAATATCAAAATTACGTTAATAAAGTAAGTAAATATATTCCTCTTTGGAAATATAAATCAGAGAAGTAAACAAAAGACCCAGTCAAAGACTGGGTTTTCTTTAGAACTTCTTTTTAAGAGTAACGATGTTTTTATGATTGATATAATCGTAAGCATACTCAGACATAAGTTTCTTAACAATTAAGATTCCAAGCCCACCTACAGGTTTATCTTTTGCATCCCCTTCTAGTGGTCCATTACTCACTAAGAAAGGATCAAACATATCGCCCTTATCAATAATAGTTAGAACGAATTCTTTCTTATCTTTGTTATAAAGTTGTCTAATAAAGACATCGTCAACATGGTCTTTATATGCGTATTTAACAACGTTAGATACCATTTCATCCGCTACTACCATGAGGTTATTGATGAATTGATCTTCGAATCCGTTTTTAACTGCGAATTTCTTAATAACATCAAGAATAGTAGGCATCTTATCTTCAGTACACTTAAATAAGTGTTCTTCGAAATTATAATCATCACCATGATATTTCATAGTGAGATATGTCATATCATCACTTTGAGGTTCGCCATCAACGAATTTATCAACATCATCTTTGATTACATGGTGAAGTTCAACTAAACAAGAATATTCTTTTTCGTTAAAAATCTCTAGTAATCTATCTACACCATATAGATCACCTTTAGCGTTTCTAGCTTCAGTAATACCATCTGTATAAAGAGTTACTGTATCACCATTTTGTAGTTGCCAGACTTCATCTTCCACTGGTACATCTTCTAATGGACCTAAAATAAAGCCAGTTTTACAAGGTAATAACTTATAGTTTCTAGCGTGACCAACAATTGGAGGGTTATGACCCGCATTAGCGAATTTCATCTCACCAGTCTTGTTATTGATAATTGCAAAGAAGCAAGTAACAAACATCTTAGATTCATTGTTCTTTGAGATTGTTCCATTAACTTCTTTAAGTGTTTCCGCTGGAGACTTATCAATACTTACATAGTTTTTAAAACATGTAATAGTCTTCATCATAAACATGGCGGCAGGGATACCTTTGCCAGATACATCTGCAATAACTAACCCAATATGATCTTTATCTAAGAAGAAATAGTCATAGAAGTCCCCACCTACTTCTTTAGCAGGCATAAGTTGAGCTTGGATTTCTAAGTCTTTATTAGATACAAATTCTGGAGGTAATGTATTAAGTTGAATTTCTTTGGCAACTTCTAATTCAGTTTTAGTCTTTTCTTGTTCACCTTTAATTTGGAAACCAGTTAAGAATAATTTATATGTTCTCTTGTTAAGAGCGTTACACACTAAAAAGATAAGAGTGAGGATAGCTGCTCTAGAGAGGTAATAGTATAAGAATACCTTAAGGTATCTATTATCACCATCTAATAACATTTGATGTAATAATTTATATCTTTCAACAGCACCATAAGGGTTATTTTGATCTGGTGGATAACCTAAAAGGTTAGGGTCATATTCACCAATAAACATCGCGCCATAAAGAATAACTAACGCTAATATCAAAACAACAATATATGTGGTTAAGCAGACTTTTTGGTTATAGTAGTGATTTGTAATAACTAAACAAAGAGCCCAACCAATCATTGAATGTTTAGGAAGAATAAGGTTTAAAGTAGCCATGACAAGAATAATGGTTCCAATAACAAAGTACTTATAGCCTTTTCTTCTTAATCTATCTTTGAACCAAACCGCAAAAACGATTGGTGAAAGTAATAATAAAATACCTGCAGGGAAGATGATGTTAATAATAGGAAGGATTAAGTTAACAACCTTAAAAGCCCCAGTTACATAACACATCCAAATAGCGAACATAACAAAAGCTGCAATCGCATTGCAAAAGGACATGTGCCTGTTAGCGTCAGCTTCGTTATCGTAATACGCTTTTAAATATCTATTTCTCTCTTGTTCAGTCATAAGCTAAATACCTAAATCTAAGTCGTCTACTTTCTCCACTAAAACTTTTAGTTTTTCGTAGAAGTATTTAAATGCATCAGTCTTTTCAGGTGTGTTTTTCTTAATCCATACACACATATGGACATAGCTAACTAATGCAATCTTATCTTCGATATTTTGATCAAATTTACCAAAGTATTTAACGATTAAGTCATGATAAATCTTATCAATTAATTCTTTACCAATCTTAAAGAATGTTGTGGAATTACCAGGCATGAGTTCTTCAAATGCAATGTAAGGTGCTCTTAATCTTGCAAGTTCAAAAATTGGATGGCCACGAGAAAGTGTATCCATATCAATTAATAAGAGTTCATCTCCTTGCACCATAATGTTTTTAAAGTGACAATCACCATGGATAAAAGTATTTCTATCTGGTACATCAGAAAGTAATTTAAGGCACTTTTCATATACTTTTGGTTCAAATTCATCTTTAAATGATTCTAATTTTTCAATCATTTTATATTTGATCATTGGAATAGCGACATCATCACATTCTGTAGTATTAATTTTCTTTAATAATGTTGCGTAGCGTTCCACTAAAGATTCATATTGGTCAGGATTATTAATAAATGCGTCTCTTAAAGGCATACAATCAAGCATTTCAAATCTCACGCCATATTTATCATCAACTTTAACAATATCAAATGAGATTGCAGTAGGAATTCCTCTAACAAATGCTTCTTTTGCTAATTTAAGTTCTCTTTCAATTTGTTCTGGATCACTTGTTCTATTGAATACCTTGATAATAGTGTCTTTATCAATTCTATAGACTGTTGAAAAGTATCCTTCACCAATTACTTGAGCACCAGAGATATACACTCTCTTGAGAGCTTTTTTAACATCCATAATATTTGTAAAGCCAGTCATATTAAAAACATCATAGATTTCTAGACTTGCTTCTATAACATGGGTGTCATTATATTTTTGTTTAAGTTTTAGAATAATTCTTAAACCTGCACTAGAGATGTAGTGAAGATTTGAAAAATCTAGATATAAAGTATCGAAGTCTTGTTTACTAACAACATCTTCGATTTCTCTTTCCATATTATCTGCATTATAAGAATTGAGTTCTCCTTCAAAGTATAAAGTAAGGACTCTTTCGTTTAATTGAAAACGCATAATATATTCTCCTTATGTAATCTTGCAATATCCATTATATCATGTGTGTATACATGTATATACAAAAATGAAAAAGAGAGACAAAATTGCCTCTCTTTATCATATTATTTTAAAATTATAGTTCTTTGCCTCTTAAATATATATGAGCGATATTCTTACTAGTTCCTAGGTAACAGAAGCGTTCCACTAGTTCTTTTGGAGATAGGTTTGTGAACTTATCTTGTAAACCATGAAGCACCAAGGCATCAAAGAAATATCCTTGTTCTAAACTACCTACTTTCTCCCAAAGAGATCCACCACCTTTAGTAGCGATATAGAAAGCTTCTGCAAAAGTAATTTGTCTATTATCAGGTTCATATAAGTTTTTAAGTTTAGATAGTCTTACTGAACTTGCTATTTGAGTATAAATACCAATATAACTACCAGCGGAAAGATCACTACCAAATCCCACTCTTATACCCATATCTAATAGTTTTCCTGTAGACATAATTCCTGCAATAACGTTTAAAGTGGAATCAGGACATTGTACTGCTACACCATTACATTCTTTAAGTAAATCTAAATCTTCTTGGCAAGGGTAGATATAATGCGCTGCTATAAATGGAGCGTGGTCTAATAGACCTGCATCCTTATATATTTGCATATCACATCTACAACCTTCAAAGCATTTCTTTGCTTCTTCTGCTTCCCATTTAGATTCCACTATATGAGTTTGAACACCTATATCATATTTAGCGGATAACTTACCTAATTTCTTAAGTAAATCAAAGCTACAAGTAGGCGCAAATCTAGGAGTTAATAAAGGTTTTGCAAAGATATTCTTAGAATTCTTTTTAATAAACTTCTCAGTTTCTTCAATAGATTCATTAGTCTCTTCTATAAGATAATCTGGAGAATCTTTATCCATATTAACTTTACCAACAAAACTACATATTCCTTTTCTTTCTAATGCTTGCATTAATACATTAGTAGCATCGTTATGTATAGTGCCATAAATGCAAGCATGTAGAGTACCATTTTTAACTAAATCTCTTACAAATGGATAATATACTTCTTTAGCAAACTTTGGATCTTTATATTTAGCTTCTAAAGGAAATGTATAAGTATGTAACCAATCATTAAGTAATAAGTCCATAGCAATACCCCTATTAGGATATTGAGGAGCGTGAACATGTAAATCACTAAAAGCAGGAATAATTACATCTTCCCCAAAATCAGTAACTTTAAAGTTAGCGTATCTATGTGGAAGAATTGCGTATACACCAAAAATGATTCCATCTTTCACTACGACATAACCACGTTTTAACTCCACTAATTCATTAGGGGATTTAGAATATACAATATTTCCACGATAAATATTCATATGCTTAATAATCTCTCTTTCTAATAAAACTAATTACTTTTTCTTTTCATCATTTTTAATTTCTTTAATTTCTTGGATATCATGTTTACCTGCAGTTTCGTTATAGAAATTAACAATGATGGATGTAATAACTGCAACCACTACAATTCCATAAGTGCCTAATAATACTGTTAGTATTCTTCCTAAAGGAGTAACTGCAGTAAAATCACCAAATCCAATAGTAGTCACTACCGCAAATGAATACCATAAAGCATCTACAAATGTAGGAATACCATCTTCATAGATAGTTAAAAGTAAGGAACTTGCAATCATCATTGTGAATAATCCAAGGATTATTTCTAATGCAAAAGTTCTCATTACTATCTTAAATAACACTCTTACTTTTAATTTACTTGAAGCATTACTTACTACTTCAAGGAAAGCAGTTATTGCAGCGACAAAGCAGATAATAAGTGCTACATTAGCTTCTTTTGTAATGTCGTTAGGAATAAATAGACCAATTGCTAAAAGAACACTCGCTGCAATAATTAGACCATTATAAATAAATGATCTGAGTTCTCTTTTTTCAAACATTTTGAATAATCTAGAAACCACTACAGAAAGGCAATATAATCCACCGCAAATGTTATATAGTTGAGGATTGTCTTTAGCAAACATAATAGTGACACCTAAAGCAACGTCAAACACTAATAAGAATAAGAATCTAAAGAAACTTATTTTGTTTCTTTCTTTTAAGAAAGTAACAAATCTAGATAATCCTAAAACAATAAAGATTATTAATAATGACTTATTAGCATCTTCTAAATTACCATCTTGAATAGACACTAAAGCGAATATAGAAAACACTAGAACTATAGTAGAGAATACACATCCTAAAACAATGAGTAATATTCTTAAAACATCTGCGCTTAAACTAATAATATTATTTTTTCTCATAATATCTGCTCCAATATATATTGCTTAACCATTATACATTATATTAGTGAAACCCATTGAAAATATATTTATTTTTTAAAACTTTGTTAATGTTCGATTTAACCGCATCGAATTCAATGCGTTTAAACCCACCGATTTCGAGGGGTTTAGGTTTTTGAAAACAAAACGCCGGAATATCCGACGTATGTTTCAATTATAATAGTTTAATTCCCTTCTTCTCAGCGTCTTTAATTACTTCATCAGACCAGTAAGAAGATTGAACTTCTCCAATATGTTTCTTTTGTAAATAATACATACATAATCTAGATTGTCCAATACCTCCTCCAATAGTGAGTGGTAATTTATCATTTAAGATACTTTGACAATATGGATTATCTAGTTTATCTAATTCTTTCTTATATTTAAGTTGTTTCACTAAAGAATCTTTATTTACTCTAATACCCATACTAGATAATTCAATAGGAGCGTCAATTGCATCATCAAATAGGATGATATCTCCATTGAGTTTCCAGTCATCATAGTCCGCTGCTCTACCATCATGAGGTAATTTATTTTTAAGTGGCCATCCTATTTGATGGATGAATACCGCTCTATATTCTTTACAGATTAGATATTCTCTTTCTTTAGGAGTTTTATCTGGATATCTTTTCTCTAATTCTTTAGTGGAGATTTTAAATATCTTTTTAGGCAAATCATAGTTAAAACCCCACTCTTTTTCACTTAGAGAAGCTACTTTATAGATAACTGAATATATCTTATTAACGATATTAAATAAGAATCTTTTATTTCTACTAGATTCATCTATAATCATTTCCCAATCCCATTGATCAACATAAATAGAATGAAGATTATCCATTACTTCATCTTTTCTAATAGCGTTCATATCAGTATATAAACCTGTATCTTTAGGGAAATTATATTTACCTAAGGCATATCTCTTCCATTTAGCGAGAGATTGCACTATTTCAATGGTTTCTCCATTGATAGAGAAAGATACAGTTTCTTCCACTCCATTGAGGTTATCATTTAAGCCTGTATCCTTTTTAACGAATAAAGGAGCGGATACTCTAACTAGATTAAGTTTCTTAGATAATAAATCTTCAAACTTATCTTTTAGATATTTAATAGCGGATTGTGTTTCAATTAAGTTCATTTGTTTCATACTTAACAATAATAAACCAAGGTAAAAGAAAAGACCACATAAAGTGGTC
>CAMJAG010000002.1 GCA_946403545.1 uncultured Caryophanales bacterium
TATCCCAAGCTTAAGGGCAGGTTACCTACGTGTTACTCACCCGTTCGCCACTAGGGTGCAAGCACCCTCGTTCGACTTGCATGTATTAGGCACGCCGCCAGCGTTCATCCTGAGCCAGGATCAAACTCTCAAAGTTTTATTCTAGTTCAAAATTAATTATCTGGTTTTGTAATTTTCGTGATTGAAAATAAATTTAAATAAATTGACGTTTATTTTTGTTTGTACATCTGTTTAGTTTTCAAAGATCAGTAGCGTGCTATATTACTACGTAATATCTCTAACTCTCATTAGGGCACGCTCAGTTATATTACCACTCTCTTAGAGAGCGTGTCAACAGTTAATTTAACTTTTTTCCAATTTTATTTTTTGGCTTTCAGTTGTCTTAACCGTTAGCGTTTAGTATTATCTCAAAATGTCGTCGCTTTGTAAAGGGGGAAATTGAAAAAAATTTAAGTTTTTTATAAAAAGATTGAAAGCCTTCAAAAAACGGCCACTTTTTCCTTATTTTTATATATATTTGCTCAATATTTCTTTTCAAAATTTTCTGCTTAAAGTAGGAAATTTTGAATTTGATTAAAAAGAAAAAAAGAAAAGCCAACTCTATTTTGTTCCGATAACTAATTATCAGAATCAAGAGTTGGCTGACTATTTCCTATATATATTATAGATATATTAGAGAATGTTCTTTAATAAGCCTTCGTAAGAATCGATCTTGAGAGATGCTCCACCTACTAATGCACCATCGACATCTGGGCAAGATAAGTATGCTTTAATGTTTTCTGGTTTGACGGAACCACCATAGAGGATTCTAATTTTGCTTGCAGCTTTACCGACAACACCTTTAAGAACTTTACGGATGTATTTACAAACATCTTGTGCAATTTCTGTAGAAGCGTTTTTACCTGTACCGATGGACCAGATTGGTTCATAAGCAACAACACACTTCTTTGCTTGTTCTTCACTAATGCCTTCAAAGCCTTTTTCGATTTGTTCTTTAACTACTGCTTTTGTTTCGCCTGCTTCAAATTGAGCAAGTGTTTCACCACAGCAATAGACAGGAATCATATCATTAGCAATAAGAGCTTTCATTTTAGCGTTACATTTTTCGCTTGTTTCATTATCATAAGTTCTTCTTTCAGAGTGGCCTAAGATAACCCAGTTAATTTTGAATTCCTTTAACATTGGAATAGAAACTTCACCAGTGAAAGCACCTTTTTCTTCAAAGTGAACGTTTTGTGCTGCAACGATCATTGCTTTGGCGGAGTATTTACGTACTGTAGCTAAAGACATATAAGTAGGAGCAACACCTAATTCGATTTTGTTTGATTTTGCTAAAGCAACTAATGGTTTGCTTGCGATAGCGAATTCTTTTGCTTCGCTAGCAAGTTTGTTCATTTTCCAGTTGCCGAGTAATAATTTCTTTCTCATTATTAGTCTCCTAAGACATCAATGCCAGGTAAGTGGCCATTGTTTTCAATCATTTCAAGAGAAGCACCACCACCTGTTGAGACGTGTGAGAAGCTTTCTTTATAACCGAATTGTTTGACAGCTGCTGCGGAGTCACCACCACCACAAACTGTGAATGCTTTTCCTTCTAATGCAGCGATTGCTTTACAAACTGCAATTGTACCTTTTTGGAATTCTTCTTGTTCGAAGACACCCATTGGGCCATTCCAGAAAATCATTTTTGCTTTGCTGATTTCATCAGCGAATAATGCTGCAGTCTTAGGACCAATGTCTAAACCTTGGAATCCTTCTGGGATATTACCTTCTGCAACAGTGACTGTAGTTCTTGCTTCTGGATCGAAGTTATCACCAATCATAGAGTCGACTGGGAGAACGATTTTACCATTAGCTTTTGCTAAACAGTTGATAGCGTAATCTAATTGATCTAATTCAACTGGAGAATCACCTGTTTGTTTGCCTAATGCTTTAGCAAATGTGTATGCCATAGCACCACCGATGATGATTTTGTCACATTTTCCTAATAAGGAATCAATAACTTTAATCTTATCGGAAACTTTTAAGCCACCTAAGATAGCGACGTATGGACGATTTTCGTCTTTAACATCGACACACTTAGTTAAGTTAGCGACTTCTTTTTCTACGAGGTAACCCATAGCGACTGGTTTTCCTGCTGCTTTTAAGTTAGCTGGAATACCATATGTTGAAGCGTGAGCTCTGTGAGCGCTGCCGAATGCATCCATAACAAATGCATCACCTAAGCTTGCCCAGTATTTGCCTAATTCTTCATCATTCTTTTCTTCGCCTTTTTCATAACGTGTATTTTGTACTAAGACGACATCGCCATCTTTCATATCAGCGACAGCTTTTTCTAAAGCTTCACCACGTGTTTCTGGAACGAAGTTGACTGGTTGGCCAAGAAGTTCTGCTAAACGGACTGCAACTGGAGCTAAGTTACCATCTTTAATTTGTTTTGCAAATTTTTCTGGATCTTCAGTAGCGAGTTTATGTTTAACTTTGCCTAAATGGCTGAATAAAACAACACGTGCACCTTTTGCTAATAAATCTTTGATAGTTGGTAATGCTGCGACGATTCTATTATCATCACGGATTTCACCACTCTTTAAAGGGACATTGAAGTCAACACGGACTAAAACTTTTTTGCCTTTAACATCAACTAAATCTTTAACAGTTAACATTTTGTGTTTTCCTTTCTTTAAAATAAGGCGCCCCATACAATCACGGAACGCCATTATTTGTGATTTTATTGGTAGCTAATTAATTTAAAACTAAATTAGCAATTTTCCGCAAAGTATTTGATTGTGCGGACCATTTGGCTTGTGTAGGAGTTTTCATTGTCATACCAAGAGACAACTTGAACTTCGTATAAGCCATCAGCGATTTTGCTGACCATTGTTTGTGTTGCATCGAATAAGGAACCAAATCTCATACCGATAACATCACTTGAAACGATTTGATCTTCGTTATAACCGAAGGATTGGTTAGCAGCAGCTTTCATAGCAGCGTTGATTCCTGCAGGTGTTAATTCACCGTCGAATTTGACAACAGCTGTTAAGATTGTTGTAGAACCTGTTGGGACTGGGACACGTTGTGCGGAACCAATGAGTTTACCATTGAGTTCTGGAATAACTAAACCGATAGCTTTAGCAGCACCTGTTGAGTTAGGAACGATGTTTGCAGCACCAGCTCTTGCTCTTCTGAGGTCACCTTTTCTGTGTGGACCATCAAGAATCATTTGGTCGCCTGTGTAAGCGTGGATTGTGCTCATGATACCAGATTGGATTGGAGCATAATCATTTAATGCTTTAGCCATTGGAGCTAAGCAGTTTGTTGTACAGCTAGCTGCGGAAATGACTTGGTCATCTTTTGTAAGTGTTTTTTCGTTAACACCATAAACGATTGTTGGTAAATCTTTTCCTGCTGGAGCGGAAATAACAACTTTCTTTGCACCTGCTTCGATGTGTGCCATTGATTTTTCTTTAGATGTATAGAAACCTGTACATTCTAAGACAACATCAACACCGATTTTTCCCCATGGGAGATCTTGTGCTTTAGGGCAAGCATAGATTGTGATTTCAACACCATCAACAGTGATGCTACCTGGAGTAACAACTGTTTTGCCATCTTCTGCGAAAACTGGTTCTTTAGAAGTGACTGTGTGTTTGTTTTCACCGATGAATCCTGCATAGCCACCTTGAGCAGTATCATATTTTAATAAGTTAGCTAACATTGCTGGAGAAGTTAAATCGTTAATAGCGACGATTTCATAACCTTCTGCACCGAACATTTGTCTGAAAGCTAAACGGCCAATACGACCGAATCCGTTAATTGCAACTCTGACTTTTGACATATTTATAAATGCCTCCTTCTTTGTCTCACTGCGTTATATAGTATATACTATATGGAAAAATAAACGCAAGAAAAAACAATCGAGATTATTCTAAGTCAATTTATAATTGGGTTTTGAATTAGAATTCTTCGATTGCTTTTGTTAGTTCAGATATAGATATTTTTAAAGCAACAGCGATTTTAGAAAGTATTTTTAAAGATGGGTTCCTTTGCCCTCTTTCTAAGTCAGAAAGGTAGTTTTTATTCACTCCCGCTTCTAACGCCAAATCTTCAATAGAAAGATTTCTTTGTTTTCTAAGAAACCTAATTCTCATTCCTAGTTGTTTTTCAATTGTCATTGTTAAGTCTTTCATATAATTCGTGTAAATATCTAAATAAGTGGTTGATATTACTTTTAGTAATTGGCTTATCAAGTTCTTCTCCCATTATGTTAGCTAAATCTAGTAAAGAAGCAGACTCATTTTCTTTTCTAAGTCTACATAAAAGCTTTGCTTTTTCATTAGGAATATTCTTGATACCAAGTTTCTTATCAATAAGCTCAATTTCTTTGATTTGGCGTAGCCCTGTTTCGAGCATTTTCTTCATGTTTGCGGTATCCATATTTTCAAGTCTATTCGCGTTATTAATTAAGTCACGATTAGCACGTACATCTTCAAATTCTAAACATGAAGAAACCGCTCCAATGATAATTAAAAAGTTAGAGATTTGATCACTCTTTTTAAAGTAAATAACATAGTTATCTCTTCTTTTAATTATCTTTGGCTCAATGTTACTATTTTTGTATCTTGCAAATAACTTAGAAAGCCACTTAGCGTAGTTTTCTGAGTTAAGCGAAATCTCTAAATGATAGTTACTAGTTTCAGGCGAATTAACTGATCCTGCAGCTAGAAAAGCACCTGCTAAATAGCCTGAAATAGTATCATCGTTTCTAACGATATTTTTAGAGATTTTGCCTTCTAAAAATGACACTTCTAAGTCTTCTAAAATAGTATCACTTGCTTCATCAATTTCTATTGAATAAACAGTGTGTTTACTAAGGTTATTCTTAGTGGTCATTTTTAGTTTTGCGTGAGCATCATATATCTCATTTATAGTGGTATATAAAAACTTAGAGATTTTAGCGTTTTCACTCTTAAGAGTGAGTCTAGTAGCTTTATTTCTAATAACTAAAGATCCGTTAATACGAATATAAGCTGCTAAAAGGGCTCTAAGGCGTTCTAAAGAAGTATACTCGTTTTGAGTAAGTTCTTCTTTTACCTGAGATGTAAATGAGAATTCTTTTTTCATTATTCTCCTCTTAAAGCCTTAATTATATTAGTAGCGGCAATTCTTCCATCAGTTTCCGCTAAAAAGATTTGTCTAACTTCTCTATTTAAGATGTCTCCGCCTGCGTATAAACCTTTACAGGTAGTTTCTTTTGTTTTTGTTTGTTCAATTGTGCCCCATTCATTTAAGACACCTGGGATTTTAACGAATTGGGTATTTGGGATTTGTCCCACAAGTGGGAAGAAACCTTCTACTTTGAGTGTCATTTCTTCTTCTGTTTCTCTATTTTTGATAACTAATCCTTCTACTTTATCTTCCCCTACTATCTTAACTGGGACATATGGAGTAAGGATTGTAGTGTTATCCATTGCTTTTAGTTCATCAACAAGGTGAGTTAAACCTCTGAATTCATTTCTTCTATGAACAATAGTGACATGACTACAAATATGAGCAAGATAAATTGCTTCTTTCAAAGCAGAGTTGCCTCCACCCACTACTACGATGTCTTTTCCTTTAAAGAAATGACCATCACAGATAGCGCAATATGAAATACCATGACCTAAAAGTTCGTCTTCTTTTTCTAAGCCTAGTTTTCTTTCTTTAGTGCCACTAGCGAGGAGCACTGTTTTAGATTTTAAAACTGTGCCATCTTTAAGTTCGACATTAAATAAATCGTCCTCTTTAGTAAGGGATACTACTTCTTTATTGATAAAAGGCGCTTTTAGTGCCATTAAACGTTCAGCAAATTTCATTGCTAAATCTGGTCCAGGAATTTGGAATTCGTGTGGATAATTATCTACTCTAGGAGCGATATTAACTTTTCCACCTGGGATATAGCTTTCAATCACAGCGAAATCAATACCTGCCTCTTTAAGTTTGCAAGCACAGCCAACACCACAAGGGCCTGAGCCAATGATGAGAGTTTCATAAATGTGATTATTTTCCATTTAAGATAAAATCCTCCAATTCCTTATAAGATTTAACAAATTTTACAGGTTTGACATCATCTTTAAACTTTCTAGGTCCCCATGAGACAATAACACAATCAATTCCTGCGTTTCTTGCAGTGTAGAAATCTGCGTTATTATCTCCAATGTAGAGACATTCTTGTTTACTAGAATTAGTTTGTTCAATGATTTTTAAACAACCTTCTGGATTAGGTTTACCTATTTTTACAAAATCAGGACACATAAGGATAGAGAAAAGATCATCATACTTAAGTGTTTTTAAGATTTTGCTAGTAAACCTAACAATTCTATTAGTGTTGATAGTAAGGGTATATCCCTTTTGTTTTAAAGACTCTAATGTAATTTTAGCGTCTTTATATTCCACAAGTTCAGTTTCTATTAATTTATCAGTAATCTCTCTAAATGTTTTAGCGCAGATATCCACCATTTCTTCAGGATAATCGTTTCTAAGATTATCTTCTAAAGGTGGTCCTGAATAATAATAGAGTTCTTCCTTGCTTCTTCTAACATTAGGAGTAATCGCATCATATAACGCTAAAAACGTATTAGCGATTAACTCATCAGTGTTCACCACTGTTCCATCAAGGTCAAAAATAAGTGTCTTATATTTGCTCATTATTTGCCTTTTCTTTCATATATTTTTGTGCGGTAATCATATCGAATATAGCAATAGCTAAGAAAATACCAACACAAGCACCCATAGAAATTAACATAATTCCAATTAAAGAAGGTGAGTATGTTAAGTCCGCTGTCAAAGTGGATTGGTCAACTAATAAGATACCAACTACCACTAAAGCGACAATAACGACTGCAAAAGCAATCGCAGAAATAAGTGATTTTTTATATGTTTTATTATTAATTCTTTGTGGTTGACCTTTTTTCTTACGAATAATGTAGCGAACTACATGGTTTCCTAAAATTAATAAGCAACCCAAAGCTACATAGAAAATAGACCATCCCCAGCTCCAATAGCCATCACTACCCATGTTGTAGTTAGAATCTCTAAGAGGTTCAAGAATCATTCTAATTAATCCATACCAAATGAGATAGCCAAAACCAACATCAGCGATTTCAGTATATTTTCTAAGTTTGATACCAAATACATGCGCTAATAAAGCGTAACCGAATAAGTTAAGTACTGCTTCTATGAAGAATAATGGTAAAAATACATTTCCTTCACTAGCCTGTGTAACAGCTCCAGTAGCACTTGAATAGTGAATGTTATTAAAGATTATTCTTGGTAACCAAGTAAAATATGTTTCACTAACTTCACCACCATGGACTTCTAAGTTAAAGAAGTTACCAAATCTACCAATAGCTTGTGCAATTAAAATGGTAGGTAAAACAATATCAATTGCTAACCAAATACTATATTTCTTCTTCATAAAGACGAACCATAATACACCAGCAGCAATACCACCGATAGCACCACCTAAAATAGTGATACCACCATTCCAGATCTTAAACATATCCCAAGAGAATTGACCACCGAATTCTTTATTAAAGTTACCAATAACATAAGCAATTCTCGCGCCAATAATACCTGCAGGGAATGCAATTAAGAATGTAGATTCAAATATGTTTTTATCTCCATATTCAAGTTTCATCTTATGGTTACAAAGTACATATACAAATAATGCACCACCTAAAATACATAAAGCATAGAAGGTAATAGTTAAATTAAATCCACCAGAAATTTCCATTCCTGGAATAGTAAAACCTTCTTTGATAGAAATCTTGTTTACTAATGGATAAGTCCAATAATCAGCATATCCATTTGTACATACAAAGAATGAAAGCACAAATAAGACAAAGGCAATCATCATGACTCTAAAAAGCCATTTATTTAATTTTTCAGGTACATTTTTGCGGTAATAATGCACCATAAATAAGTTAGTAGCGCTGAATAAGCTAGCCGCAAAAATAGCACCACCCAAAATTGCTTGAAGACCTTCATACCATTTTGGGGTGATTTCCGCAAAGCGATAGATGAAGATTAACATGCCTACAAATGCTACTACAAAACCAAGAAGTAACATTACTTCATGTTTTAAATAAGTATGGAAATCCACTGTTTCTTGTGGATTTTTAATTAATTGAACGCTTTTAACAATACTAAAAACATATATTCCTAATGCTGCTAGAGCAAATATGATAAGTAGAATTAGTCCTAATAACATAATAATTACCTGTATTGTCCTTTCTTAAGGCTGGCTTTTAAGAATTCGCCAGTAAATGATTTAGGGTTGTTAGCAATTTCTTCTGGTGTGCCAGTAGCCACAACAGTGCCACCACCATCTCCACCATTAGGACCTAAATCAATGATGTAATCTGCTACCTTAATAACATCTAAGTTATGTTCGATAACTAAAACTGTGTCTCCATGATCCACAATTCTCTCTAAAACTTTTAATAGTCTAGATACATCGTCTGTATGTAAACCTGTGGTAGGTTCATCTAAAATATAGATTGTTTTACCAGTAGGTTTCTTTTGTAAATATAAGCCAAGTTTAATTCTTTGAGCTTCACCACCGGATAATGTAGTAGCGGCTTGGCCAAGTTTAATATATCCAAGTCCAATATCCATTAAGATTTGGAGTTTTTTCTTTAAAGAAGGTCTATTTTCAAAGAAGTTAAGTGCTTCTTCGATAGTCATTTCAAGAACGTCATAGATGTTTTTGCCTTTATAAGTGACTTGTAAAGTTTCTTCGTTATAACGTTTACCATGACATGCATCACATTTAACGTAAACGTCTGGTAAGAAGTTCATAGGAATACGAACTACACCATCACCCCAACAAGTTTCACATCTACCACCAGGGACATTAAAGGAGAATCTACCTTTATCATATCCTCTAGCTTTTGCTTCAATTGTAGATGCAAAGATATCTCTAATATCATCAAAAATCTTAACGTATGTAGCAGGATTACTTCTTGGAGTTCTACCAATTGGTTCTTGAGTAACGTTAATTACTTTATCGATGTTTTCAACACCAGTGATTTCTTTTGCTAAAACTTCAATATCTTCGTCTTTATTCACTTTTGCTTTAATGAACGGATATAAAGTTTGGTTAACTAATGAGGATTTGCCACTGCCAGAAACACCAGTAACTGCAACAAAGCAACCTAATGGGATTTTTACATTAATATTCTTTAAGTTATTTTGGTATGCACCTTTAACTTCTATGAATTTTCCATTTCCTTTACGTCTTTCGTTAGGAATTGAAATATATTTTTTACCTGATAAGTATTGTCCAGTGATACTTTCGTCCACTTTTGCTACTTCTTCTGGAGATCCGCTTGCAACAATATAGCCACCGTGAACACCAGCACCAGGACCAACATCTACTACATAGTCAGCGTTTCTAATAGTTTCTTCATCGTGTTCAACCACTACTAAAGTATTGCCTAAGTCACGCATCTCTTTCATAGTATTGATTAATTTTTGGCTATCTCTTGGGTGTAAACCAATGCTTGGTTCATCCATAACATATAAAACACCGGTTAATTTTGAACCGATTTGAGTAGCTAATCTAATTCTTTGTGATTCACCACCAGAAAGAGTCATAGCCATACGAGATAGACTTAAGTATTCGAGACCAACATTGCATAAGAAAGACAATCTATTGTGAATTTCTTTTAAGACTAAATCCGCAATATCGTTTTGGTTTTTAGTTAATTTTGAAGGTAAATCTAAGATCCATTTATCTAAATCTTTGATTTGTAAGCAAGTAACTTCGTAGATGTTTTTCCCATCAATCTTAACTGAAAGAGCTTCTTTAGATAATCTAGCACCATTGCAAGTTGTACAAACTGTATCTTTCATGAAAGAACCATAATAGTCTCTCATCATATCACTTGTAGTGTCGTTATAAAGTCTTTCAAGTTTAGTTTTAATACCTTCAATAATTCCTTCTCTATTAATTGTGTTACCAGAAGAGGATTTTAAAGTGTATTTATGGTATGTTGTGGAACCATTTAATGCGATATTCTTTTCTTCCGCCGTTAATTCGTTCCATGGAACATCCATTCTAATCTTTTCAAATTGGCAAAGATTCTTGAATTCTTGCCATTCAAGATTAGTGCCACCAACTTGGTGCGCTAAATATTTAATACATCCTTGGTTAATGCTTAAAGTTGGATCTGGAACTAAGAGTTTCACATCTACTTCTCTTTTAATGCCTAAACCTTTACAATCCGGGCAATATCCACTTGGAGAGTTAAATGAGAATAATCTTGGTTCAACTTTTGGGACAGAGAATCCACATTTTGGACATGTATGTTTATCACTAACGAGTTTTTCTTCTCCATCACAAAGGATGATTAATAAACCATGTGACCAGTCAATCGCGGTTTCAATAGATTCGAAAACACGAGTTCTTGCATCAGGTTTAACGATAATTCTATCTACAACAATATCAATTGAATGCTTTTTGTTTTTGTCTAAGTCTTTAACTTCATCGATTAAAACAGATTCACCATCCACTCTTAAACGAGTAAAACCTTGAAGTCTAATCTTATCGATAACATCTTTTTGTGTACCTTTTTCAGCATAAACAACAGGGGAAAGGAGTTGAACTTTGCTTCCTTCTGGATATCCCATAACGATATCAGTCATTTGAGACACGGAGAAAGAAATAATTGGTTCATTATGATTTGGACAATATGGAATACCAATTCTTCCATAAAGCAATCTTAAGTAATCGTATATTTCAGTAACTGTTCCGACAGTACTCCTTGGGTTATGTGAAACGCTCTTTTGGTCAATAGCGATACTTGGAGATAATCCATCAATACTATCAACATCTGGTTTATCGTAGTTACCAAGGAATTGTCTTGCATAGCTAGATAATGATTCCATATATCTTCTTTGGCCTTCTGCAAAGATAGTGTCAAAAGCTAGAGTAGATTTACCACTACCAGATAATCCTGTAAACACAGTTAAAGAATCTTTTGGAATGCTGACATCAACATTCTTCAAGTTATTCTCTCTAGCGCCTTTAACAATAATTTTCTTTTCCATCTTTGATAATTTTATCAAAAATTTAATAAATGGTATATGAAAACACATTATAAGTGTATTTTTATTAAATGCACTTAACCTCTAATATACAAAAAGAACCCCAATTTAATGGGGTTTTGCAATGGTTATTTTAAAATTTGTTCAATTATTGGAGTAAGGTCATGTTTATCCACGATATAGATGTTATCGAAGAACTCTTTCTCTCTATCTCCAATATCTTCAAAGTTATCAATTAGTTTTTCTAAAGCATCACTTGGAATTGGATATTTTCTGTCTAGATTTTGTTCCATAACAGTAATCTTGTCTAATTTGAAGACTACTAAGTCCACTTCATTAAAACTCTTTTTAAGAGGTAATACTTTATCCACTCTAAATTCGGTCTTTGCATTTGTGCTATCCAAGACCACTATTCCTTGTTTATCTAGAGAATATACTTTAGCGAGCTTGTAATACATATCCCATACTAATTTCTCATTAGATAAATTAGTTTGGCTACCACCTATTTGAGCGCGTAAGTTATCACTAGAGACAATATATAAATGACTCTTCCTTCTTTCTTTTAATAGAAGAGAGATATAACTTTTACCACTTCCAGGAACCCCAGATAATACAATTAACTTATTCATGTATATAAATAATACCACTTATTATAAATAAGACAAAAGAAAAACACGGCACTCGGCCGTGTTTGTTGAGACTTGAATTATTTTATTAATTCGCTTGCCTTTTTAGAAACGTCATCGCCGTTTCTAGCACATTCAAATAAGATCTTTACATCGTCTTCATTTAATAGTCCAAGTTTATTTACTTTTGCTGTTGCTTTTTTGACATCTTTCTTAACGACTTTAAGAAGTGATTCGTTTTCTTTACGAACAGCAATTTTACGTTTAACAGCATTTAACATTGTGCTTGGAACATAAGCGGAAACAATCTTGCTTCCTTCTCTCCATTGACGATAGTTATATGTGTGACCTGAAATATGCTTTACAGAAATGTAACCACTAGGCAAAACTGCGATTGTTTTCTCTATTTGAACGTATTCGTTAACTAATTCAACAAGAGCTTCAACTTCTCTCAAATTTTTGTTCATAGTTATATTCTCCTTTAACCTACCGAATATATCATAAAGATATTTATTTTAATATTCAATATCTTTTGAAATTTTCTTAAAAATAAGGTGTCAGTTTTAGTAACTGGCACCCCACTTTTATTACACTTTTTCGCTAATTTAGATTATAAACCGAATTTTTTGATTCTTGCTAATCTAGCTTTTGCGCATTCTTCAGACTTTGTTAAGAGTTCTTCAGCGTGTGCTGGGTTAACTCTTGGAAGTTGAGAGAATCTTGTTTCTGTCATGACGAAGTCTCTGAATTTGCTGAAGTCTGGATCTTTCATATCCAATGTAAGAGCTGGCTTACCTTCAGCTTCATTTCTTGGATCATAACGGAAGATTGGGAAGTAACCACATTCGACTGCTAATCTTTCTTGTCTCATTGAGTTAGCAAGACCGCCCTTAATACCATGGTTAGCACATGGAGCGTAACAGATAACTAATGATGGACCATCATAGCTTTCAGCTTCTTTGAGAGCTTTAATAGCTGCTAATGGGTTAGCGCCTAATGAGATTTGTGCAACGTAAACGTTACCATATGTCATAGCGATTAATGCTAAGTTCTTCTTTGCAGTTGTTTTACCACTAGCTGTGAATTTAGCGATAGAACCTGTTTGTGAGGATTTAGAAGATTGACCACCTGTGTTGGAGTAAACTTCTGTATCGAGTAATAAGATGTTGACGTCTTCTTCGTTAGCGATAACGTGATCTAAGCCGCCATAGCCAATATCATAGCCCCATCCGTCACCACCGACAATCCATACGGACTTATCAGCGAGGTCGCGTTCGTAAGCTAATACTGCTTTAACATCTTCATTCTTACTTGCTTTGACAAGAGCAGCTAATTCAGGAGCAATTGTTCTCATAGCAGCTCTGTTCTTAATATTAGCGAAGTATTCATCAATCTTAGCTTGTAATTCTGGTTCGCAAGCATCTTTTGCAGCGCTTAAGATTTCAATAATTGCTTTAATCTTAGCGTTTGTTGCAACTCTCATACCATAACCGAATTCTGCGTTATCTTCGAATAAGGAGTTAGCCCAAGCAATGCCTTGGCCTTCTTTATCTGTGCAGAATGGAGTTAATGGAGTAGAACCAGAGTAAATTGAGGAACATCCAGTAGCGTTTGCTACTAACATGTCTTTACCGAATAATTGAGATACAAGTCTGTAGTATGGAGTTTCACCACAACCAGCACATGCACCACTTACTTCCATGTATGGCATTAAGAAGCCAACACCTTTAACTGTATTTTGAACAGCAGCTGGAAGTCTGTCTGCTTTATATGTAACGTGTTTGAATAAGTAGTTAGCAGCTTCTTCTTGTGGGAATTGAGATTTAGCTTCAACCATTTCAAGAGCGTTTTTACCAGCTTTATTAGCTGTACATTCGCTAACACATAATCCACAACCGACACAGTTTCTTGGAGAAACTTGGATACGGTATTTAAGACCTGCTAAGCCTGGGCCCATTGCGTTAAGGACATCGTCTTTAACTAATTCTGGAGCAGCTTCGTATTCTTTTTCATCCATTAAGATTGGTCTTAATGTTGCGTGAGGACATACGAATGCACATTGGTTACATTGGATACATGCATCTTTGTGCCATAATGGGACTCTATCAGCGATAGAACGTTTTTCATTGAATGTAATATCATTTCTCATTGTTCCATCGAGTAATTCGAATTCCATGAATTTGCTGACTGGGAGGTCATCACCACCGAGGTTGCCCATAACAGCGACATAACTATCGAAGTAGTCATCACCTGTTAATTTAGCTTCAACTTTTGGTGAGAGTTTAGCCCATTCAGGATCAACTTTAATTTCTCTAAGGCCTTCTGTACCAGCATCAATTGCTTTCCAGTTCATTTCAACAACGTCTTGGCCTTTCTTTGCGTATGATTTTTCAGCAAATTTCTTCATCCAGTGGTTTGCATCTTCATAAGGCATAATGTCTTGGTTGAGATAGAAGAAGCTAGCTTGGAGAATAGTATTTGTGTGTCTACCCATACCGATTTCACCAGCAATTTTGTTAGCATCGATTACATAGAATTTAGCTTTCTTAGTTGCTAATTGATATTTAACACGGTTTGGCATAGATGCTACTAAGTCAGCATCGTTTAAGTCTGTGTTGAGTAAGAATGTACCACCGACTTTTAAGTTCTTAATCATATCGAACTTGTATAAGTAAGAATCGAGTGAGCAAGAAACGAAGTCAGCGTTTTGTACGTAATATGTTGAGTGAATTGGGGATTTACCAAATCTTAAGTGAGATCTTGTAACACCACCAGCTTTTCTGGAGTCATATGCGAAGTAAGCTTGTGCATATTGTCCTGTAGCATCACCAATGATTTTAATAGAGGATTTGTTAGCGGAAACTGTACCATCAGAGCCTAAACCATAGAATAAGCAAGATGTGTAATCTCCTTTAACGTGGTAGTCATTATCAACTGGGATGGATAAGTGTGTAACATCATCGTTGATAGAGACTGTGAAGTGATTCCATCTCTTTTCAGCGTTCATGAAGTCATAAACTGCTTTCATGTCTTTTGGTTGAGTATCTTTTGATGATAAACCATATCTACCACCTAAGACTTCAAGGTTAAGACCTGCTTCTTTAATGACGGAAACAACATCTTCGTATAATGGTTCGCCAGCAGCGCCTGCTTCTTTAGTTCTATCTAAGACAACAACTTTCTTTGCGGACTTTGGTAAAACTTCGAGTAAGTGTTTGCCAGAGAATGGACGGTATAAGTGAACTTTGATTAAGCCGACTTTTTCGCCCTTTGCTGTTAAGTCATCGATAACTTCTGTAATAGTTTCTGTGACAGAACCCATTGCAACGATAACTCTATCAGCATCTTTAGCACCATAGTATGTAAATGGAGCGTAATTTCTACCAGTTAATCTAGAAGCTTCTTTGAAGTATTTGCATGCAACTTCGATAACTTCATCGACTTTCTTGTTTTGTGCTTCTCTACCTTGGAAATAAACGTCGTCGTTTTCAGCACCACCACGTGTTACTGGGTGAGTGTGTGGGTTTAAAGCTCTTGCTCTAAATTCTTCGACTTTTTCCATTGGTAAGAGTTTCTTCCATTCAGCGTCATCAACGAATTCAACATTTTGAATTTCGTGGGATGTTCTAAATCCATCGAAGAAATGACATACTGGATAACTTGCATCAATTGCTACTAAGTGAGCAACACTTGTTAAATCAGCGATTTCTTGAACACTGTGGGAGCAAATCATAGCGATACCAGTTTGTCTAATTGCGTAGATATCTTGGTGATCACCGAAGATTGATAAACTTCTTGTTGCTAAGCTACGTGCAGAAACGTGTAAGACTGCAGGAAGAAGTTCACCGACCCATTTATAAATGTTAGGAATCATGAGTAATAAGCCTTGTGAAGCTGTGTATGTAGCTGCTAAGCCACCAGCTTGTAAGACACCGTGAACTGTACCAGAAGCACCAGCTTCAGATTGCATTTCACTAACTTTTACTACACTTCCAAAGAAATTCTTTCTGTTTTGTGAGGCATAAACATCGATATTCTCCGCCATTGGGGATGATGGAGTAATAGGATAGATACCAGCCACTTCAATAAAATTATAAGATTCAATAGCTGCAGCAGTATTTCCATCAACTGAGAGCATTGTTTTCTTAATTTCAGGCATATTTTTTCCTCCTTAAAATACCACAATAAATATACACGCGTGTATGTATAAATACAAGGTTAAAAATCATTTTCTAAATACAGATAAATTTGCTAAAAAGAAAAGGTTCGAATTTAATTCGACCCTATTTCTTCTTTTTTCTCTCTTGTTGCTCTTCGACGATTAATTTCTTAAGTGTCTTTAAATCGTTATCTGTAAGAGTCATGTATTTATCTAACATGCCACCGATGGTCATCTTTTGATAGATGAAGTCACCAATGCCATCATATTTAGTGAAATCTTGTTTTCTAATAGCAGTTTGGACTAAGTGTGGTTTCTTTTCCTTAGCCTTTGCTTTTTCTTCCTCTATATCTTCTATATATTTCTTAATTTGAGGAACTAATTCCAAAAGATTGTATTCATAATCCATGTTTACCATTGGATCAAAAAAAGAAAGTGTTTCATTAATAACTTCAGGATAGATTCCTACCTCTTTACTTAACCTGTCAGCAGTAACGTATTTTTTCTTAATTTTACCCATTGCTGACAAGTATTTTTTTAATACAGAAATACTTGGTTGTTTCATACTATTTCCTCTTTACATAAATTATAAATAAAAAAGTGGGTATTTCCAACCCACATTTTCATCAAAATGGTACCCCCTTAGGGACTCGAACCCTAGACCCACTGATTAAGAGTCAGTTGCTCTACCAACTGAGCTAAGGGGATATGTTTGCTTGATTATTCTAATACATACAAGTCAATCAAGCAAGATTTAATTTCAAAGAAAAAGGGCTACAAATGTAGCCCCTTATTTTAGTTTGAAACTAAATTCGTATTACTATGCTTTTTTCCAAAGAGTTGTAGGAGTTTGGTTAGCGTTTCCGTAACATGCAAATCTTGGAGAGCCAGCATTGTATGATAATCTTCTAGCAGAATCTTTGACGTTTAAGATTGTTGGAACAGTACCTTCGAAGGAAATTGTCCAAGAAGCATTGTCATCGACACTTGCTTGTGTTTGTAAAGAGTTACCAGACTTCCAAGTGAGGTAAGTACCATCAGGAAGCTTTAATGCGAATGTATTTGCTTTAGAACCAGCAACAACTTCGATTAAGTATTTAGATGCATCTGGAGTAGCACCTGTGTAATCATCAGCAATACCATATTTTGTGTTTGTTGTAGAAATACCACCGAATTGTTTCTTAACTGTAGCTGTTTCAGCAGCAAGAATGATCTTATCGCCAACAGCGATAGATGATGCTTTAGAAAGGCTTGTAGCAGTACCTTGAGCAACTGTAATTGTACATGTAGCTTCTAAGTTTCCTAATTTAGCCTTAACTGTAGCTGTAGAACCAACAACTGCATCACCAGCAACTGTAACTAAACCAGCATCAACTGTAACTTTGTTATTGCCTTCAACAGACCAAACGATTTCATCAGAGAATGCTTCAGCTGGTGTGAAGATAACATTAAGTTGTAATGTATCGTTTTGTTTAACTGTTGCAGATGTCTTATCTAATGCGATACCAGTAACTACTGGTGCTTCGTATGCTAAGACTGTTGGGTTTAATAATTGATATGCACTAGATGCGACTGTGCTTAAATCTGTTGCGTTAGATTTGTATGCGCTGACAAAACCAGCGACTTGAACTGTATAACCTTTTTTGAGCTTGCTTACTGCATCATTGTATGTAGCTTCTGATGGATAGCTCTTGTGTAAGTAAACAGTCATTTCTTTGCCTTCAGCAACTTTTACTTTGTAAGTAACGTTATCAGTTTTATAAGTATGTTTTGCTGGAGCTTGGCTAACGATACCAGAAACAACAGCATATCTACCTTGATCTTTAGCTGCTAATTTATCAACGTTATTTTCATTGATAATTAAAGCATTAGGTTGTGTTAAATCTGCATCTGCAACGATTTCTTGAGTTGTTGGAGTAACTTGTTTACCACCATTGAAGTTGCTTACGCTACCTTTAACGTGGATAATGCTACCCATTTGAACGTTTGCTAATGGAGAACCATAGATGTACATACCACTATCACCATCAGCGATCCAGTAACCTTTAGTTGTACCGTTTTCATAACCACCAATGTAGTAGCCATATGTATCGACTTTAGTACCATAGATACCATCATCTAAGTCTTTTAATGTTTGTTGTCTAACAGTAACTTTACATTCAGCTGCTGCATTACCTGCTCTAGCTGTAATGACTGCGTTACCATTACCTTTAGGTGTAACAACACCGTTTTCAACTGTTGCAACAGCTTCATTTGATGAAGACCATTCAACTGTTTCACCACATGGTTTGTCAGCTTTTCTAGCTGTTCTTGTAGCTGTTAATTCAAGTGTAACGCCTTCGACGTTAACGAGTTCAGCTGTCTTTTGGCTTAATTCGACTTTAACACATGGGTTATTATCGACTTGAATGAATGTGTATACAGGGAATAAAAGTCCTTCGACTTTTGCTTGAATGCAGACATAACCATTGCTGACACCAGTAACTTCACCTGTATCTTCGTCAACTGTAGCGATTGATTCATCTAATGAATACCACTTTACAGCAGCCTCAGCTGCGCCTGCTGGAAGAAAATTTGCGATTAATTGTAATTTATTTCCTGGAGCGACAACTAAGTCACCTGTTTCAGATGTAATTGTTGCGCTTGTAGGAGCACTTTGATATTGTCTTGTAACTGTCATCTTTAAATATTTAGATGAGGAGTTACCACCAACCATGTAACCTTCGACGTTAGAATATTTACCTTCTGTGTTGTCGACTTGACATGCATCTGTAGATGTAATGTTGATTTTACCTGAACATTCACTTGTATCGCCTTCAAGTGTCATCATTGCGTCTTTACCAGTACCACCAGCACCTTTAACTTGTTCAATCTTAATTGGTTTGATTGATGTGTACTTTGTGGAACCATTAGTGCCGTTTGCTTTAGCTTCTGTGTAATAGCTAGCAAAATCAGCAGCTTTAAATTCTTTAAATGATTGAGTTTTGAATGTTCTGTTGATGACGTTTAATTGATCTGGGTATAAAGAGTTTTGCTTATCTGCTGTTGAAACAGGAGCGATACCTTCTAAAACGCCATAGTAGTTTGTGAATTTGACACTAACTTGGACAGAATCACCAACTTTAGCTTTTAAGTTGGATTTTTGACCATAAACGACTAATGGACAAATCTCTTCACCATCGTCGATAAGGATAGTTCCGTCATATGTTGCATCACTACTTGCCTTAGAAACAGGAATAGCGACGACTTTACCAGCGATTGTGTAAGTTGTTTCTGTCTTTGCAGAAGCATTACCTGCACTGCCGTTGAATGGAGCTTCTTTAATTGCTGCTTCAAATGCTTCTTTAATGCCTAAGACACTACTCTTTGCAATGTTGAGTTCGAGTTCAGCAACGACTTCATTGTTAACTTTAGCAACGACTGTAGCTTTACCTTCCTTCTTACATTCAACTGTAGTTGCATCTTTGAATTCTAAATATTCAGCATCTGCAGCGGATTTTAAAGCGAATGTAGCTTCACCGGAATATGGGTTACCATTTTTGTTTAAAACAAATGTAACTCTTTCACCGACTTTTGCATCGCCAGACATTGCGATAGCATATTCGCTTACAATTGGACCTGGACCTGGTTGAGAACCACTGTCAGGTTCGGATGTATTGCTATTGTTTGCTGATGGGTTGTTTTGTGTACAACCAGTTAAAACAGGAGCGGCAATAGCAAATGTGACAAATAATGTCGAAAAGATTTTCTTGAATTTCATAACCAACCTCCTTCTTATGAAATTACTTTTTGTCAGCCATGTTATCTTTGAGTTTAGCTATGGCTGAAATCTCTTTTTTATAAGCAATTCTATATTTTAAGTTAGTGAGAACTTGGACTAGCCCGAGGGTTAACAAAGTTACTCCACCAACTGCGCAGGCAATGCAAATCCAGAATTGCAAGGATAAGACATCTATACCTGCTGGTTTATTCATCTTCCTAGTGAAAGAAAGAATAAAGAATAAAACTGAGACCGCTAAACAAATGCCACCTAAAACGACTAAGCATAAACCATTGTCTTGGTTATCTAGTGTTTTAACGATGGATTGATGGTCTTTTCTGCTCTTATTAGTAAGCTCATCGTATGGTAAAGACCCCAATTCTTCTTCAGAAATAATTGGGTTTTCTTGAATTACGGATAATTTTTGAGTCTTTACTTCTTCCATATTAATCAGCTAATTCGGATAATGTGATGTCTGTGCCAGAGCAGATTTTAGCACTCATCTTCTTTTTACCACTAGTTGATTCATAACCAGTGGAAATAACGACTGTGTTAGTCATTTTCTTACGTTTTGCAGTAACTTGAATTGTGTAAGCCTTATTTGGATTACTTTCATCAAGGTTAGCGTATTCAGCGCCTTTTTCGTTGAAGTAGTAAGATCCACCAGTGAAGAACTTATAGCTACGGCATGTGTTAATACCATATGTAACTAAGATTTCTTGGTCAACTGTGAATCTAATAACGCTTGAAGAATATCTTAATCCTGCGTTTTTGCTACCACCATAGCTAGCTGGATCATCATTCATTGTTTTACAATTGTCTGTTCCAAAACCAGCGTAGAAGATAGGAGCGTTAGATGTATTGTAGAAAGGATAAGCATCATTGTACTTATTGATTTCTTCAGAACCACCTTCGCCGATTTCTTCTGGTTGATTGTTATAGCTACTTGTGAATGGATAGCAGAATACATCATCAGTAATCTTTACTAAGACTTGTGGATAGTGTTTGCTATTAAATTGAGCACCTGTCACTTCAATAGGTCTAATTTCGTGACCACGAGAAATGATTGTTGTGTCTCTATTTGGGTTTGGATTTAATGTGTGGTATGAAATACCTTGCATTTGATAACATCCACCATAACTTGAAATTGCGCCAATAACTTGGACATAGTCGCCAGTTTTAATTGGAGTTTCAGAATATGTGAAGACGTATAATCCATATGGATCGCTAGCTGCTAAATCAGCTGCGGAGTAAGATGGCTTATCTTGAATATAGAAAGATGTACCAACCTTACGTGTAACGTAACCTTTAACTTTGTATAAAGATTTTTTATTACAATAAATTGAATCTGGATAGTATTTTAAGTCAGCGTCATCATGTGTACCACTTGTGTAAAGACGGGACATTGATAATTCATCGACTTCTACTTTTTCATAATCAAAGTAGTTGTCATCTTCTTTATCAGAGTAAATGTGACGTTTATTTGCTTTTGCAGATAAGTTTGCTTTATCGAAATATCTATAGAAATAGTCACCTGTATCTTCTGGAGAACCGACACCGAATGAGAATCCTTGATAGACCATTTCAAGATTTAAGCATCTGAAATCGTTTTTTGTTGGGTTATCAACTGTTGCATACCAAACATAAGCTAAGCTTCTTTGGTTACCATCAGCAGTTGCATAGTATGTACCTTGTTCACTAGAACCTAATTTGAGATCTTCTAATGTCATTTTATCACCATTTAAGCTAGCGGATTGACCAACAAGGATTAAGCTTGTAACGCCTGCGTATGTAGGAGTTACGTCTAAATATTTAAGTAAGGAGGAATCGCCTGAGTAAATGTATTTTGAATAGTAAGATGCAGTTAAGCCCCACTTTTCAATTTCACTTGTAGATTCAGGTGTATCAATACCTAAATAACGAATTTTAATTGTGTAACCTAAGTTTTTAGCTTCAACGTGTGTTGTATCGCCATCAACATAGTTTACGAAAGCATCGGAATCAACTTTTTGTCCTTTGTTATATTTTTTAGGAGCATTAGCTTGTTCGATACCACATCTACGGAAGTCGAGATTTTCTTTCTTATCAGTAGATGGTTTTGATGGATTCATAACTTCGTTAAAGACAGCATCAGAAATGTTGAGTTTGAATTTTTCAACAAAATCAACACCTGGATCAACATCATAACTTGCCTTTAATTTGTTAGTTCCAGAAGTAATTTTTGTGGAATAAATTGCGGAACCATCTTCGTTTTTCTTAACGAGTTCACAATCTACACCATTATTAGTAACACTACCAATGAAGAAGTCTTCACTAGGTGTAACTGTAAATGTTAATGTATCGCCTGGTTTAACAGCGTTTGCTTCAGCGGAGAAATTAGATAATCTACCATAAATTGATGTAGTAGTTGTATCTAAATAGGATGTCTCAACTTTTTTAGTTTGTTGACAACCTGCTAAAGCGAATCCTGCAATAACAAGGCCAATAACGTATTTGAAATTCTTTTTCATACTTTATAAATCCTTATTATTATGCAGCGGACTTGCATTGGTTGAATGCATATGTGAATGCATCATCAATAGAACGGTTTTCAAGATATGTGTACTTGATTAAGCTACCAATTTGAGTTCTAGCTGTACCAGATCCAACAAATGTTGGAGATGTGTAATAGTAGTCTTTTAATGTGGATGTAATTGATGGAATAGCGTATTTTAAGCCTTCATCTTTTAATGCGATCCAGCTCTTGTAGTTTGCTGTATCGTAACAAGAGATTCTAATTGGGTCATATGAGTTTTCAAGTGCTAATGCTGTGTTATTTTCTGTATCAGCAAGCATCTTATAGAATAACCATGCTCCCTTGTGAATGTAGTCATCATCGTTATTGAAGAAACAAATGGATGGACCTTGTTGGATATATTTTGGAGTTTCTCCATAGTATGGAACAGGTGCTAAATCGACTTGGAAGTTACTTGAAATGTTATAGCTAGAACCACCAGTAGAACCGATAGTCATAACGAGTTTTGCTTCACCAAAGTAATCGTTAGTGTATTTTGTACCACCTAAGCTACCTTTAGTGACCATAACTTTATCTTTAACGTTTTGTAAAACGTCACCGACAAATGCTTTAGCATCGGCATTAACGAATGCGAAGTGTTGTTTTGGATCACTTCTACTTGCATCATCGTTGACTGTATAAGGGATGCCTCTTTGTGCAAATTGAGTAATGAACATATTTGCATCAGAGTCATAACCGATTGGATAGAATTCACCAGCAACTTGGTTATCGCTTCTATCTTTAATGATTTTTTTACCAAGAGCAATCATGTCATCCCATTTTGTTGGAACTGTGTATGTATAACCTTGATGGCCAACAACATATTCTTTTAATGCAGCTAAATCTGTATCATATGTTGCGCTCTTTTCTCTTGTTTTACCTTCAACTTTTGCAACTAAACCAGCAAAAGTAGAATCGTTTGCGAATTTTACTTTATTTTGTTCATTTAAGCCATCCATATATGCACGGTTATAGTACATAACTTCAGTTGATTTATACATAGGCATGGACCAAACACCATCAAATTGATATTGGTTACCTTCAGCATAATATCCAGGAACAAAGTCAGCGATTTCGCTATCTTTGTAACCGAAGTTTGGATCTTTAAGGAAGTTGTCTAATCTTAACAATGAAGAATCTGCTAAATCTTTTGAAATGTATTCAGCAAAGCTGTCTGGATAGCCCATTGCTAATGCTGGAACTTCACCAGAAGATAATTTTGTTTTAGCAGCAGAATGTAAACCATCATAGTCACCAGCTAAGTGAACGAGGTTCATTTTGTATTTGCCTGCATATAAAGCATCAAATTTGTCTGCGACCTTTCTAAGTTCATCAGTTTTAGCATGACCTAAGCAGTGCCAGAAAGTGATTTCAACTTCTTTTGCAGGATCGTCAGTTGGTAGATTTCTATCGACATCGACAGTTCCACCACATGCTGTTAATGTTAACAATGCACTAGCAGCAATCAATAATAATTTTTTACGCATAAAGATTCCTCCTAACCCTTAATGCCAGCACGGCCGACACCGCGCATGATGTATTTTCTGAAAAATACGAACAATAGTAATAATGGAACGGTAACGATAACAGTAGCAGCCATTTGTGCACCATAATCGTCAACGTTATCTGCAACAGAGAATGTTTCTCTTAAGCCGTTTGTGATTAAGTAGACGTTCTTATTACCTGTTGCGATTAAGTTTGGCCACACGTATGAGTTCCATGCGCCCATTAACTTAAGAATAAAGATAGTAGTTAAAGTTGGCATTGCTAAAGGTACCATAACTTGCCATAAGAATGACCAGTCTGATTTACCATCAACTTTAGCTGCTAAGTATAATTCGTTAGGGATTTGCTTGAAGTTTTGTCTTAAAAGGTAGATGTAGAAGACACTCACCATGAAAGGCAAAATCATCGCAGCAAAGTTACCAACGTAATTATTCATTTGAGTGAATCCAAGTCTTGAAACGGAAATGTAGTTAGAAATAACCATCATTTCACCAGGAATCATCATTGTGCCTAATAAAATTGTAAATACTAGGTCTTTGCCTTTGAAATTAAGTCTAGCGAATGCGAAAGCCGCTAGAATTGTTGTAACTAAAGTACCAATTGTACTTAAGATACCAACTAATAATGTGTTTCTTAATAATGTTACGAAATCAAGTCTTGTTAAAGCTTCGCCATAGTTTGCCCAACGAATTGTCATTGGGAAGAATGTTGGAACTAAACGTTTGATTTCTGCACCAGTTTTTAAGGATGTAATAATCATCCAATAGAATGGGAAGACGATGAGAACTCCCATTACTGTTAAGAATGCATAGATAATAACCAAAGAGATGATATGAACAATCTTATCAATTCTTTGTTTAGTCTCTACTGATTGATTGCCACCGCGTAGTACTAAGACCATATCAGATGTGTCGGCAGCGTATTTAAATGTTTCGTTGCTTTTCATACTAATAGTGAACCCTCTTCTTACTTACTTTATTTTGTACAACCGTGAATATCATAATAATGATAAACAGGAAGATTGACGCAGCGGATGCGTATTGGACTTTATTCTTTGCAACTTGGTCGTAAATAAAGAAGACCATGGTTTGCATTGAAGTTGGACCTGTGTTGATATCAAATGAACCACCACCAGCGCCGAATAAACCAATAACTGAGTTGTATTCTTTAAATGCACCGATGAATGATGTAATCATCATGTATAAAATTTGTGGAGATAATAATGGAATTGTAATCTTCCATGCAGTTTTAATTTTGCCAGTGCTATCGATTTGAGCAGCTTCGTAGTATTGTTTATCAATATTTTGTAAACCACCTAAGAAAATCAAAATCTTGTATGGTAATGAATGCCATACAATGTAGAAACAAATTGCGAATAATGCTCTAGGATAAGCAACTGTTGCACCTGTAATTGGAGATGGAGTAATCCAAGTTAAGTTTGGACTTCTCAAAATGGAGTTGATAATACCATAGTCGGAAGAGAAGATAACTGAGAAAACCATACCAATAGCGATTGCGTTAGTAACATAAGGCATGAAGAAGACTGTTTGGAAGAACTTCTTTAATGGTTTAATGCTATTTAATGCAATTGCGATTACAAGTGAAAGAATGATAGAACATGGAACAGTAATAATTGTGAGAACCAATGTGTTTGGTAATGCAGTTTTCATAACCAATTCAAACATTGAACCAGCACCACCACCAAGGCTGCCCCATGGTGTTAAGACAGATGCGTAGTTATCTAGTGTGAAACCAGAGAACTTACCTGTCATGTAGTTATAGTCTTTTAAGAATGAGACGAAGAAAGTGTTGATAATAGGGAAAAATGTAAACACCGATAACAATATGATTACCGGAGCTAAATATAACCAACCTTTCCAATTGTTCTTGCTTTCCATAATTACTTAGTTCTAATGCGTTCTTCAGTTTGACCGTCGAATACGAAGATCTTTTGTGGTTTTATGCCAACTTTAGCTTCGCCAATGTTGACTTTGATAAGGGAATCGATAATAACTTTTGCTTCAGCACCAACTAAATTAGGGTTTGTGCAAACAAGAGATAAATCTCTACCCATTGTAACGATTTGATTGACATTGAGTGTTAAAACTCTGTCTTTTGCAGGAACATCTTCACCACATAAGAAACCTTCAGGTCTAATTGCAGCGAAAACTTTATATCCATCTTCGTAGTTAGCGAATGCTGGATCTGCAAAAATCTTTTCATTTCCGATATATAATGCACCCTTCTTGAGAGTAGCGGAGAATACATTGATTGGAGGTGTACCTAAGAATTTAGCAACGAATAAGTTTGCAGGATCGTTATAAACGTCTTGTGGATTACCACGTTGCATTTGAACACCGAGTTTCATAACGACGATATCGTCACAGATTGACATAGCTTCTTCTTGGTCGTGAGTAACGAAAATCGTTGTAATTCCTGTTTCTTTTTGGATTCTTCTAATTTCTTCACGTGTTTGTAAACGCAAACGAGCATCCAAGTTAGAAAGAGGTTCGTCGAGTAATAAAACTCTTGGTTTCTTAACCAAAGCACGAGCGATAGCGACACGTTGTTGTTGGCCACCGGACAATTCGCTTGGTTTTCTTAATAAATATTCATCAATTTGAACTAAACGAGATGTTTCTTGGACTAAAGCGTCGATTTCATCTTTGTTGAGTTTGCGTTTGACAGGAATAGTATTTCCTTCAGCATTATGAATATAGAATTTTTCATCAACGCTGAAACCTTTCTTTTCTAAACCTGCGATGATAGCTTCATTTTCAGCAGTTAAATCTCTAACAGCGAGATCTCTTGCTTCATGTAATGTAGTTTCATCGTCGACATATTTGTATAAAATCTTAAAGATTTTTTCAGCAATTGAAGTAACGATATGATATTTGAAGACTAACTTTCTAGCAGTCATGTCTTTAGAATATTTGTCTTTGAATGAGCTTGTACGAATAATATGTGTAATATCGTCTAAGTCATTTTCAAGTAAATTGATTACTAAAGTATTGTCTTCAACTTTCTTTGCTTTTTTATTTGTGACAACGTTTAAGTTTGTTAATGGGAACTTAACGTTATCGTAAACAGTCATATGAGGATATAAAGCATAGTTTTGGAAAACTAAACCGATTTCTCTCTTTTCTGGAGTTAAATGTGTAACGTCATCATCACCGAACCAGATTTCACCATCAGTAGGTGCTTTTAATCCAGCAATCATGTAAAGAGTGGTTGACTTACCACAACCAGAAGGACCTAAAAGACCAATAAGCTTTCCACTTTCAATATCCAAGTTTAAATCGGAAACCGCAGTAGAATCAGGAATATTCTTCTTTGGATTTCCAGGGAAAACCTTAGTCAAATTTTTTAATTTGATTTCCATATGTTTGCCTCCGCAAAATTATTATAAATTACCAGAAGTCTTTTTCATAGAAAAATATATAATATTTTATTTAATAATGAAATCTTTATTTTCTATGCTAACCTTTTCAAGATTGCTCTTACTAAATTGTCTTTCACCTTCGTCCAAATAAATATGTTGGTTAGAAGTATCTACAAAGTAATCATTGAAAATGTAATTAGTTAATGATTGGTTTGTTTTAGTTAAAAACATCATTCCAATTGAGATAAAACTTGGAATTAAAAATGCCACGACATTGAGATAAACAAACACTAATAAATTGAATAAAGTTCTTAGAATGAATGTGAGTTTTTTAGGAGTTAGAGCATGGATATCTAGCAAACCAATTTTGCTTAATTTCATGCCGATAGTTGATCTTCCTCTCTTAAAGAGAGTTAGTGGCAATAAGAGGTAATATATAAGGTAGAAAAATGTTGCAGAAGAGATGATTTCCACCATTACTTTCCAGAAGTCAAAGCGGGTTAAATCAAAATACTTAGAATTGTAAAATAAATAACCTAAAGAATGATCATCGATTTCTGTCTTATAAAAATCTAAAAGATAAGCTGGTTGGACTTCATTCTCCACTACTTGGCCTTCTTTTTCTATGAAAAGATGTACTCCTTCTGTTGTTGCTTTAAGCTTTCTTTCAGAATATTCAGTTAGGTGTTTTGTGTCCGTAAAGAAATCTGGATTAGCGTAAAATTCATCGATACAAGTGACTAAGAACTCCTTCTTTTCTTGAATTGATGTGAACTCGTTTGAATCATCTATATATTTAGTTACAACTTTGTTGTCCTTATATAATTTTGATTCATTTCGAAGTGTTATTAACTGATTCTCTTTTGACTTGTACCAGCCTGAATTATTTACAATTGAGTTAATAACTGTGAAGAAAATAAGAGAAGTTAAAAGCCAAATAGATATGTCAAAAAAGTGCGACAAAACGCGTTTAGATAAAGGAGCTTTATCATAGACTACTTCTATCTTTTTTGATTCGTTATTCTGGCTTTCCATCTTCTTTAGGTGTTTCGTTATTTAATAATCTTTCGCCATCCACTACTGCGGTTTCAAAGTCTCTTGTATCTTTAACAACCATATTTGAAATTAAGAGTGCTAGCGTTTGATTTTTCTTAGTAATAATTAAAATTATTATACTTGCAACAAGTAGGACTAATGAGAATATTTCAAATGTAAAGAAATTCAGTGGTCCCACTAGTGGCAGATTTAAAACTCCAATATATCCTGTGAAGAACAATGCTATAGCCATACTTGCCAAATAGACAAAGTAATTCACCACATGATAAAGAATAATATTAACAGGCTTAGGTGTCATTTCATCATTTCTTGCTAAAGCAAGATTCAATGTCTTTTGACATAAAGTAATGTATGATCCAGACATTGCTCTACCGATGAATAATACAGCGATATAGCCTACTGTATAAGCGATAATATATGCGACAAAACCAACCATCGCTAAAGCGTGATATGCAGAATAGAATTCTTTTTCAAATCCCTTATAAGTAACAGAATACTTTTCAACTTCATCAATACCCGTTTGAATACCATTCTTGTAGCAAGTTACAAGGTCAGTATACAAAGTATTAGCAGTCTCATTAGTAGCATCAGAATAAACAAGTTTATTTATAAGCGCTTGTGTGTTTTCTTTGTTTAAAACAGCGTAAATAGGGAGAGTATCCTTATAAGTTTGATATTCCTCTACATCTTCTTTAACAAAGTTATCTTTGAATCCTTCTTTAGAAGTATATCCAAATTTATTTTCATATGTACCTATAACTATGTTTTTAATATTTTCAGGGTTTTTTTCGATAGGTTTAATATCACGCCCATATGTAAAATCATTCAAGTTTTCTAAGTGATAAACAGCCCAGAAATATACGACATTATTTAATGAATGTTTATCGTATTCATTTATGAATGTTTCTTCTACACTAACTTTGTGAGTTGTATCATAAGTAGAATCTTCTTTTTCTACTGGATACGCTATGTCATAGACATATGCACTAGTTTTAACTAAAGAAACAACATAGTTTTTAGCATCCACCGCTACTTCTCTAGTCATTTGAGTTTCAGTATCATAATGCATTAAGTGAGTTCTATTAATAAACTTCTTTGCATCTACTGTAACTGTGTTATACTTTTCAACGTTTTGAGTGGATACAGGTAATTTAGAACCACCTAAAAGAGTTAAATAGAATATTAATAAAGAGGATATAAAAACCAGACCAAAATCTAAAGCCATTGAAATAAAGACTCTAGTTTTCTTAGCAATTACATTGTTTTTATATTTACTTACTGTCTCAATCATTAGATATCAATTGCCTCGTTACTTTGTAAAAATCTAATTAACGCTAATTTAGCGGTGTAATCATCGTATTGTATATAAGATGTGTATTGACTAGAGTTGCTAGTCTTACCAGCGATATATGAAATTGTAACACAATTTGTGTATCCATCAGTATATATAGGTTCACATAACTCCCAAGAAGGGTTACTTGAACTTCTAATCCTGCTTACATTTCGAGAATTACATTTCTCTAGACATAATGGATTATCAAACGGAGTAGTTTTAATCAAATCTCGATAAGTAAAATCACCTTGAGGAATATAATCCACTCTTACTCCACCAGTATTATGAGATGCAATATAAACTGTTTTATTATCAAACAAATCAGGATTGTCATTAACAAACCATACCATCGCTTGGCAAATTACTAAAGTAAATTGATTTTTGCTATAACCTTGATCAAATGTTCTTAACACTGAATCTGGGTCTGCAAGGAATTCATCTTTATATTTTTCTACTAAATCAGTGATTTCTTTATCTTCAGTTCTGCAATTGTTAACTGCATTAAGAACTTCTACTGTTCCAGTAGCACTATAGGAAATACCATCTTCACTTGTTAATTCAAATGTCATATGACCAATATTTTCACCATTACAACCAGTTTCCATATATGGAACTTCATTGCAATATCCTTGCTTTTTGTAGTGGTCATGCGCAAACATCATGCCATCAACATATCTAGCACCAGTTTGTGTATCAATTTGAGTTAAATCATAGTAGCTTGTGCCATATCCATCATCACCATTATTAAGCCCTTCATCATGACCAACAGAAAGAATTAGATCACAGTTATAGGACAATCTAAGGGTTCTAGAATACTCTTTAATATAATTAAATGGTGAAGGGAAATAAAAATCACTACCATATTGAGCATCAATACTACTACCCATATCCGCTCTTGCATAACCAACAATACCAATTTTAAGACCATCTCTTTCAATAACGGTAAATGGTTCTAACCAATCAGGACGAGTAGTTTTATCGTTAGCGTAGAATGTATTACAAGAAAGTAATGGGAAATCCATCATTTCTTGGTTAGATATAATCTTGTCTTCACCCCAGTCAAATTCATGGTTACCTAATGTCATTGCATCAAAACCAATGATGTTCATAGCATCTACCATAATATGGCCACGTGTATCATTACTTTCAACCCCACCTTGGAACATATCTCCACCAGAAAGAATGATAGCATTTTCATCTTCATCTGCTTTCTTATCTTTAAGATAAGATGAGATATAAGCCATACCAGCTTCACCATCATCAGTGTTTCTAATAAATGATCCATGTGTGTCGTTTACATAGTAAACATTAATTGTTTTATCATTTCCGGTTTGTCCACCAGAATTCTTTTCAACTTTAATGTCAAAACTAATTGAAGCGTAACCCTCTACTCTAACTTCAACAGGAATTGTTCCTGAATACTTTAAAATATCACCATCTTTAATTGAAAGAGTGTACGCTAAATCAGTTTTGCCTTTATTATCTCCTACTGAAAGACCAGTAGAATCAAATGCATCTCCTACTTTATAAGTGGTTTTATTAGGAAGATGATTAATGACTAATTCAAGATCCTTTTCTACCACTACTTTAAATGATGTAGCGGAATATCCTTCTTTTGTAACATTAATTGTCTTTTCACCAATAGAAGTAAATGCATCGCCAACTCTGTAAGAGAGATTATAATCTTTAACTTCTTCTCCACCATCACTAGTGATGATTAGTCCATCAACAGTGAAGTATTCGCCTAATTTATATGTTGTTTTGTTAGGCATTTGTGCTACTTTGAGCACTGGCATCTTTTTAATTTCAATCTTAAAAGAAGCAGGTTTATAGTCTTCTTTCGTAAGTTCAACTTTTCTAATTCCTTCTTTTTTAAGAATTGTGCCTCTAGAAATAGAACAATCATAGTCTTCTACTTCCACACCATCTTTATCTACAACCACTAAACCATCAGTGGAAAACATTTCGTTTACGTTATATACGACTTTATCTGGTTGTTTGTTAATAATTAAAGTATTCGAAAAACGAGTGTTATTACATCCAGATAAAGGAAGTAATATTGAGATTATTAAACATTTAAAAAATTGTTTAATCTTCATAGTAAAAGTATTTTACAAGAAAAGAATAAAAAAATAAAGGACTACGCTTTCGAGTAGTCCTTATATTTTGAATTAATCTCTTAACAAAATTATTTGAGAATTTCGTTAACTGTACCAGCACCAACTGTACGGCCACCTTCACGGATGGAGAATTTTGTACCTTTTTCCATAGCGATTGGGTGAATGAGTTCAACTGTTAATTCAACGTTATCACCAGGCATAACCATGTCAACACCTGCAGGAAGTGTAATGACACCAGTGACGTCTGTTGTACGGAAGTAGAATTGTGGTCTGTAGTTGCTTAAGAAAGCTGTATGACGGCCACCTTCTGCTGCTGTTAAAACGTAAACTGAACCTTTGAAGAGTTTGTGTGGAGTAACTGTTCCAGGTTTTGCTAAGACTTGACCACGTTGGACTTGGTCACGGTTGATACCTCTTAAGAGGACACCAACGTTGTCACCAGATGTGACGTAATCACATGTCTTACGGAATGATTCAAGACCTGTAATAACAGATGTTTGAGTATCACGGATACCAACGATTTCGACGTTGTCACCTAATTTAGCTGTACCACGTTCGACACGGCCTGTAACGACTGTACCACGACCAGAAATTGTCATAACGTCTTCGATAGCTAATAAGAATGGTTTGTCTGTTTCTCTAGCTGGAGCTGGGATGTAAGAATCACATGCATCCATGAGTTCGAGAATGTGTTGTTGTTCAGCTGGGTCACCATCAAGAGCTTTTCTTGCGGAACCACGGATAACTGGGACTTCGTCACCAGGGAAACCATAGCTGTTTAATAAGTCACGAACATCCATTTCGACTAAGTCTAATAATTCTGGATCATCGACTAAGTCTGTTTTGTTGATAAAGACAACAATGTATGGAACACCAACTTGACGAGCAAGAAGGATGTGTTCACGTGTTTGTGGCATAACGCCGTCTGTACCTGCAACAACGAGGATAGCACCATCCATTTGTGCAGCACCAGTAATCATGTTCTTAACATAGTCAGCGTGGCCTGGGCAGTCAACGTGAGCATAGTGTCTTTTAGCAGTTTGATATTCAATGTGTGCAGTATTAATTGTAATACCACGAGCTTTTTCTTCAGGTGCTGAGTCGATTTGGTCATAAGCTGTAGCGACTGCGCCACCTTGTTTAGCTAAGACAGATGTAATAGCAGCAGTTAATGTTGTTTTACCGTGGTCGACGTGACCGATTGTACCAATATTAACGTGTTCTTTGGATCTGTCAAATTGTTGTTTTGCCATATAATTGAAATCTCCTTTCGATCGTATAATGCAAACTTTGCAACGAAATCATAATATAGCATTTAATTTTAATGTGCAACACCTATTTCATAGGTATTACTTCGATTATTTGCCGGTGTTAACTCCAGCTTTCTTAAGAATTTCATCTTGAATGAATCTTGGTGTTTCGCCATATCTATCGAATTGCATGACGTAGTTACCACGACCTTGAGTCATACTTCTTAAGTCAGTAACATAGCCGAACATTTCACTAAGTGGAACTTCAGCTTCAATAATTTTTGCATTAGCTCTTTGAGATTCGCCTGTAACTTGACCTCTTCTACGAGCGATATCACCAACGACATCACCATAGTATTGATCAGGAACTGTAACTTCAATTTTCATGATTGGTTCAAGAATAACTGGTTTACATTTCTTAGCAGCTTCTTTTAAAGCCATGCTTGCTGCGATCTTGTATGCAGCTTCAGAGGAGTCAACATCGTGATAGCTACCATCGAATAATGTAGCTTTCACATCCACTACTGGGAATCCAGCAATCATACCTCTGCCTAATGCATCGACTAAGCCATCTTGAGTTGGTTTAATGTATTCTCTTGGAACACTACCACCGACGACAGCGTCGACGAATTCGAATCCCTTGCCTTCGTTTGGTTCGAATTTGATCCAAACGTGACCGTATTGACCACGACCACCGGATTGTTTGATGTACTTACCTTCGCAGTCGCCTGCTTCTTTAATTGTTTCTCTGTATTCGACTTGTGGAGCACCAACGTTAACTTGAACGTTAAATTCTCTTCTCATACGGTCAACAATAATGTCGAGGTGGAGTTCACCAACACCAGCGATAAGTGTTTGGCCTGTTTCAGCGTTTGTTCTAACGCGGAATGTAGGGTCTTCTTCTGCTAACTTTTGAAGAGCAATATTCATCTTTTCTTGGTCAGCTTTTGTTTTAGGTTCAACTGCTTCTTCAATAACAGGAGCAGGGAATTCCATTTTTTCAAGAACGACTTCATTCTTTTCATCACATAATGTATCGCCTGTGATAGTTTGTTTTAAACCAACGACAGCACCGATATCACCAGCGTGTAATTCTTCAACTTCTTGACGGTGGTTAGAGTGCATTAAGACAACACGTCCAATTCTTTCTTTAACACCTTTTGTGGAGTTGATGACATAGGAGCCACTCTTTAATACACCAGAGTAAACTCTGACGTATGCTAATCTACCAATGAATGGGTCAGTAGCAATCTTGAATGCTAATGCTGCTAATGGAGCGGAGTCATCTGGTGTACAAGTGACATCGTTACCATTTTCATCAGTACCTTTAGCAGGTGGAATATCTAATGGACTTGGGAGGTAGTCAACGACACCATCAAGTAACATTTGGATATTCTTATTCTTGTAAGCGGAACCGCAGAAGACTGGGTGGAATTCACCAGTTAAAACTGCTTTACGAATACAAGCTTTTGTTTGTTCAATTGTTGGTTCTTGACCTTCAAGGACCATCATTAAGATTTCTTCATCGAAATTGGATAAAGCTTCGAATAATTTTTCTCTTAATTCTAAGACTTTAGCCTTGTATTCTTCTGGAATTTCGATTTCTTGTGGATCATCATGAACATCACTTGTGTAAACATAAGCTTTTTGTTCAATGATATCGATACAACCTTTAAGTGTTGATTCAATGCCGATTGGGTATTGAACTGCAGCTGCATTAGCACCTAAACGTTCATGTAAAGAACGAACACACATTTCAAAGTCAGCACCGATAGCATCTAACTTGTTAACGAAGACAATTCTAGGGACACCGTATTTGCTACCTTGTCTCCAAACTGTTTCTGTTTGTGGTTCGACACCGTTTTTACCATCAAGAACTGTAACAGCACCATCAAGAACACGTAATGAACGTTCAACTTCAACTGTGAAGTCGACGTGTCCAGGAGTGTCGATGATGTTGATTCTATTACCTTTCCAGCATGCTGTTGTAGCAGCGGAAGTAATTGTAATACCTCTTTCTTGTTCTTGAGCCATCCAGTCCATAGTAGCGCTACCTTCGTGAGTTTCGCCAATCTTATGGATTTTTCCGGTGAAGTATAAGATACGTTCAGTAGTAGTTGTTTTACCAGCATCAATGTGAGCCATGATGCCGATATTTCGTGTATGAGCTAAGTCAAATTCACGTGCCATTTCAACAACCCTCCTGAATTACCAACGATAATGTGCGTAAGCTTTGTTAGCTTCAGCCATCTTGTGAGTGTCTTCTCTCTTCTTGACAGAAGCACCTGTACCGTTAGCAGCATCGATAATTTCGTTTGTTAAACGATCTTCCATTGTTTTTTCATTTCTTAATCTTGAGTAGTTAACTAACCATCTAAGGCCAAGTGTAACTTTTCTTTCAGGAGAAACTTCTGTTGGAACTTGGAAGTTTGCACCACCGATACGGCGCATTTTTAATTCAACTTCTGGCATGATGTTGTTTAATGCTGTTGCAAAAACATCCATTGCAGGTTTGCCAGTTTTTTCTTCGATCTTCTTGAATGCTGTATAAAGGATCTTTTGAGATGTACCTTTTTTACCATCAAGCATGATCTTATTAATTAAACGTGTAACCAATTTTGAATTATAAATTGGATCTGGTAACACGTCACGTTTTGTAGCATTTCCTTTACGCATAGTTACTAATCCTCCTTATTAATTGCTTGATTTTGGTTTCTTTGTTCCGTATAAAGAACGTCCTTGACGACGTGCTTCAATACCGGCACAGTCTAGTGTTCCACGTACGATATGATATCTAACACCAGGTAAGTCTTTAACACGGCCGCCACGAATGATGACAGTACTGTGTTCTTGTAAGTTGTGTCCTTCACCACCGATGTATGCAGTAACTTCATATCCATTAGATAATCTAACACGAGCGTACTTTCTTAAAGCTGAGTTAGGTTTCTTAGGAGTCATAGTACCGACACGGGTGCAGACACCACGTTTTTGTGCAGCTGGTTGACTTGTCTCTTTTTTCTTTAAAGAGTTCCATCTTTGTCCAAGAGCAGGTGCTTTGGATTTCCAAGATTTATTTTGTCTACCTTGACGCACTAATTGGTTAATGGTTGGCATATATAATGCTCCTTTCACTCATAGTTCAGTTTGTGCATTTTCCACAGTACCGGGTGTATCACTATTCCTTCTTTAAAAAAGTGACCTATAGGTCTGTGTTTGGCACACGCTTAATAATATAGAGAAAAAATAAACACATTGCAATAGAAAAATTATATTTTTTTCTTTCACATATCCAGGTGTGTCAAAATATAGTGAAAATCCCACTACTATTGAAAGAAAAAAGAAGCCATAATTAGTGGCTTCTCTTTCACCTATAATTTTTCTATTATTTCTTGTTTGCTTCAATATATTTAATAACATCACCTACTGTAGCAAAGTTGATTGCATCGTTAAATTCAACGCCGAATTCATCTTCAATTGCCATAGCAAGCATCATAATACCTAAACTATCAAAATGTAGATCTTCAAATAATCTAGTTTCCTCTGTAACACCTTCAGTATTAACTTCAGGCATAACACCACTAATAAGCTGTTTTAATTTCTCTAACATACATGCGTTCCTCTTTATTATTTATTATAAATAGATATTCCTTCGTGATAGTTTAACAACATTCTTGATAGATTAACAAATGTCTTTTCATTAGAGTTACCTCTAGCTTTAACAATTGTCTTTCTAGCACCTAATACGAACGCTCCTCCTAAAGAGGAAATGTCATATTTGGACATTAAGTATTGCACTACTTCCATGAATTCAGGTCTATTATTCTTTTTAGAATATTTAACTATATCTGTAATAAGGTTTTTAGCCATACCTTCGGTATTCTTTAAGACTTGGTTACCTGCAAAGCCATCACATACTAATACATCACAATCACCACTTAAGGATTTATTACCTTCAATATTACCTACAAAGTTTAAAGAAGTATCTGCTTCTAAGATTGGATAAGTTTCTTTAACTAATTTATTACCTTTAGTTTTTTCTGCTCCATTAGAGAGTAATCCAACCTTTGGAGAATCTATCTTATAGAGTTTCTTCATAAAATCACTACCTAACTTAGCGAATTCATGAAGTTGATAGCTATCTACATCAATAGTAGCACCAGTATCTACGATACAAGTAAATGCATCTTTAGCGTTAGGTAAGATAGCAGCCATACATGGTCTAGTTCTTTGTTCATTCATTAAGAATCTAACTGAACCTACTAGGATAGCACCACTGTTACCAGCGGTAATCATGCCAATGTATTTGTCGCTTGATCCTACTAACTTCATAGCTTGCACTAAACTTGCTTGTGGTTTTGTCATAATACCAGTCATAGGATTTTCAAAGTTTGTAATAGTTTCATTAGCGTCCACGATTTCCACTCTTGACATATCTGAACCTAATTCTTTTAATTTAGATTCGATTAAATCTTTTGGTCCAACTAGAGCGAAACTTAGACTAGGTAGCTCCGCTAATGCTTTAGAAATACTTGAAACAACCATTTCAGGCCCTTCGTCAGCGCCTAAACAATCAATAACAATAATTTTATCAGTCATATATAATATGCCCTCTCAGCAAATGTATTTTATCACATATTTATTTAAGGGTTAAGAAAAGACCTCCATTAGGAGGCCTTATCTAAATTGATATTAAGCAGTCTTTTTCTTTTTAAGAAGTAATAGGACTACCAATACTGCTGCAGCGATAATTACGACACCACCAGCACTTAATCCAATAATTAAACCTGCAGGAACTGCATGTGCAGCTGGAGTTAATAATTTGGAGTTAGAAATATTGCTTGTGATAAATAATTCGAAGCTATTACCAACAGTGACTGTTGAACCATCATCAAGTTCTAGTTCCGCTAAAACTCTAACGAATTGGTTACATTCAACTTCAGAAACACCTTTAATTGTATCTCCATCAAGTTCTAATCCTGCTGGAAGAGGTGTATATTCATCGATTCTATATGTAACGTTTGTGATAGCTTTGCCATTATAGTCTTCATCCATTTCAATTTGGATGTTAACTTCATCGCCTAATTTACCTGTATAGACATTATCAACTACGCCTTCGAAATACATATCAGCTTGTGGAGTGACTGTATTCTTTGTCATAGCACCACATCTTAATACCATGTAGAGAGTTTCCTTAACAGACTTTCTAACTGCGTACCAGAATGAATATGTAGGAACTTTTTCACCACCACTAGTGAATACTGGGCAATGTTGAGCGCTATCCCAGCTAACTTTTAAGTAATCTGCGAAGCTAGATGAGTCTAATTGGTTATTACAACCTGCTAATAAACGGTTGTGGATGTTTTCATAACAGTTGAAGTTAACTGAAGAGTTACCATGGTGAGTCATATCGGAGATGATAGAACCTGTGAAGCCCCATTCTTCTCTTAATACTTCAGTTAATAATGGATAGCTTGCTGCTGTTTCCATTAAACCTAAACGGTTATATGAGGACATGATACCAGTTGCTTTACCTTCTTGAACTGCCATTTGGAATGGTTTTAAGTAGCATTCACGTAACGCTTGTTCCGTTAAGAATGTAGATGTACCTTCTCTGTTTTTCTCTTGATCGTTAACAGCGAAGTGTTTGAAGTAACAATAGACACCTTTTTCAGTAGCACCACTTACGACTCTGCCACAAATACGGCCAGAGAGGAATGGATCTGCTGAATAATATTCGAAGTTACGTCCACCGAATGGAGAACGGTGTAAGTTACATGCTGGGCCAGCCCAACCGAATGTACCTGATAAGTGAGATTCGATACCGACCATTTCGCCTTGTTCGTGTGCTAATTCAACATTATATGTAGCAGCGACGATTGGAGCACCAACCCACCAAATTGTTTGGAATTGAGAAGGACCGTCAGATGAACCTGTGCCTGGTTTACCAGCACGAGAGATTTCTGGGTTTTGGTTATTACCACCTAAGCAGAATGGAATCATTTCTGCCCAAGTCATTTGGTTCATGAATTCTTCCCATTTTTCATCTTCATAATCTAAACCAACTAATTCGTTGAATTTAATTGAATTTGCTGCAGAAGTTGTTGTTTCTGCTTGTGTCCAACCAAGAGCAGCGATATCTTCAGCAGTTTTATGAGCTGCTTCTGGGATATATTCTGTATTATGGTCTAATTCAATGTCGTCCATCTTGAATTCGTGGCAATAGTATTCTTGAACTCTACTTCCATCTTTTAAAGTACGTTCTTCTACTGTTGGAGAATTAGGGAATGTGCCTTCCATATCACCACGTGACATTTGTTCGAAGCCAATGTCTTCTTCTTGAGGCATTGAAGAATAGAAATCATTACCTGAGAATCTATTTTCAACTTTATTTCCAGTAACACGGTCGTTTTCAAATTTTAAACCATTGTTACCGACTTTGAATTTAACTTTATCAAAGACTTCGTGAGCGTTCTTATTACAAGATAATTCATAATTACCTTTATCTAATTCATAGCCTTTGAAGCCATTGTTATTCTTGTCTGCAAAGTCATAGTTAGCGACATCTGCTAAGTAGAAGCTTAATTCTAATTCTTGAGAATCGCCTGGTTCTAATACATCAGTCTTATCAAAAGCACATAAAACTTCATATGCTTTTTCAATGCCTCCTTCGTAATATGGTGCTTTCCAATATAATTGAACAACATCTTTACCAGCGACATCGCCTGTATTAGTGACTTTAACTCTAACTTTGAGTTGTTCTTTAGTGTCGTTTAATGTTTTATTTGCTTTACTTGCTGCGACGATTTTTTGAGAGAAGCTTGTGTAACTTAGGCCATAACCAAATGGATAAATAACACCACCTTCACCTGCATACCATTCGTCTGCTGCTGCTTGGTTTTTCTTAGCAGTTTCTGCATAACGAGTTTCGTAATAGCGGTAATCGAAGTAAATGCCTTCTTCATAACTAACGTATGATGATGGTTTAACACCATTAAGACCTGCTTCTGGTACACCATATTCATCAACTGTGTAAGTTGCTTTCTTTAATGTACCTGGGGATCTAACTGGAGTTCCATCAGGATTATACATTGTATCTGCTGCATGATAGCCAGTTAATGTATCTCCATTATAGATAGGATTATTTTGAGCGTTTTCTGAGAAGTTCTTGAAAGTTGGATCTTTTGTGAAATCTCTTGCCCAAGTATCAACTGTATGACCAGATGGGTTAACTTCACCTGTTAAAATCTTACCAACAGCGTTAACGCCAACAGCACCAGGAGTGCCAATCCAGAGGATACCTTTAACTTGGTCATCGTTTTCGAATTGATCAACTTGGAAAATATTACCAGAGTTAATTAAAACAATAATGTTATCAAAATGTTCTTTAACAAAGTTGAATAAATCTTCTTCGTTTTTAGAAAGTTGAAGTGCATGTCTATCACTTACTGGATCTGCTGGAGTAGCAGAAATGTTAGTTCCATTTGCATTTGGAGCAAAGTCTCTTGCGTCACATGGTTTAACGTCACAACCTTCACTACCTTCACGAGATAAAACGATAATAGCAGCGTCGTTATATTGGTCAACTGATGCTAAAACAGTTTCTGGATAGATGGATAAAGGAGTTTCGCCAATTTGAACTTGAGAAATACCTTTCCAGCTTGAGTTACCATTTGTTCTACCAATACCGGATTTGTTATTGTCCTTATAGAAGTTTGTAAGTGCACTGTTAAGAGTAAAACCAACGTTTGTTAATGATTTTTGTAAATCAACAGCAGTTTCACCGTTAACTCTACCAGAACCTGAACCACCACCACCATAAACAAGGTTAGTTGAACTCTTACCGAAAACAGAGATGTATTGAGCGCCATCCATTGGTAAATAGCCATCTTTGTTCTTTAGGAGAGTAAAACCTTCTTCACAGATGCGGTTGTTTAATTCTGAACCCGCTTTAATGTAGGCAGTTCTGTTTGAGTATTTCGCAATGTATTCAGCGTTAGCAGCCATTGGATCTGCTGAACGAGATACTGAAATAGCCATACCTGCAACAAAAAGCGGAACTAAAAATAGTTTTTTATTCATATTTTTCCCCTTTGCAATCAAATTGCATATGAAATGCTTTCTCATTCTTTTTGAATTGAAAAAACACTTAACATATTTATTCTATATATTTTGGTTTCCATTATCAATTAATTGATAATAAAAAACAAAAGAAAAAAGCCAGGGGTTAACCCTAGCTTTTATAGTTATTTATTGCTTATTCAGCAGCAGGTTCTTCTGCTTTTTTACCTTTTGATAATAAAGCAGTTGTGACTGCAGCAGCACCCCAAGCAACTAATGCAACACCAAGACCGATACTAGCAACAGTAAGAGCGACTTCCCAGTTAGCTGGTTTATAACCCTTAATGTTAGCAGCCATAATATTAGAGTTAGCGACACAATAGCAAATTCTATGTGCAGCTTGTCTTAATAAGTTAGCGTCTGTTGGATCATTTGCAGATACATAAGGTGTGCCATGGATGTTAGATGTTTGAAGTTTTTGGGCATCAAGAGAGACTAAGTTAAGGTCTCCACCTGCGTATAACATTTGTTTACTATCCATATAGAAGTCTGTATGGAAGTCACAAATAACTGAACCTACGAATCCCCATTCTTTTCTTAAGACTGTTGTAACTAAACGATAGCTACCACCAGCCCATTCTGTACCGATTCTGTTGAAGGAAGTCATTAAACCACGAGATTTACCCTCTTTAACAGCGAATTCGAATGGTTTTAAGTATAATTCACGCATTGCTTGTTCATCTAACCAAGTAGCAATACCTTTATCAGATCTATTTGTTTCTTGGTCGTTAACTGCAAAGTGTTTAACGTTAGCATAGACACCTTTAGTTTGGACAGCTTTGATAACTTCTGCAGCGAATTTACCATTAACGAATGGATCTTCGGAGTAGTATTCAGTATTACGTCCAGAGAATGGTGAACGGTGTAAGTTGACGCCTGGAGCATACCAACCTGGGTAGCCAAGACCATCACCACGTTCGTTACCAATAAGTGCTTCTTCACCAATAGCGATACCTTGTTTTTCAGCAAGTTTAACGTTATAGGTTTGAGCAACTAAACATTCAGAGCAGTAGTAACAGCAACCATAAACTGCTGGTTTAGCACCTGGTAATAAGTTACCTAAGAAGCTAACTAATCCTGTAGGACCATCAGCAGATGTTGTAGCTGGAACTAAGACTTCACCTTCTCTTTGAATGAATGTTGTGGAGTAACAACCTTCATTGAAGAGTTTTAAGTAGTCAGAGAATGTCATTTGATTGAGGAATGTTTCCCAATCAGCGTTATCGTATTTTTTACCAACTAAATCTTTTAATCTAACTGTGATTTCTTTAACGCCCATTGTTGGAAGTGTGTCATATGTTTCATCGTTAGTTGTTTCGTAAGATTTAAGTTTTGCTAAGAATTCAGAAGTAATTTTACGATCTGCGTCAGTGATCATGTGAGGGAATGTACCTTCAAAGTCACTACGAGACATACTTTCTTTCATGTTATTTGTTACATCATCGAATAATGTTGTAACTTCATAACCTGTTTCAGAATCTTTATCGTAAAGGATTTCTGCTGGTAAGTTCTTTGTGAAGGTATCAAAATCAGTATGAGCATCTGTTGCTGCATGGAAGACATAGTCTCCAGCATCAAGTTCATAAGTCTTCTTACCATTTCCGTTAGCATCATGTGAGTCGAAGCTAGCGAAATCATATGGATCAACAGAAATTGTGACTGTTTCGTGTTCGTTTTTAGCTAAAGATTTAGTTTTAGCAAAACCAACAAGAACTTTATCAGCTTTTTCAATCTTACCATTTGTGTATGGAGTTGTTACATAAAGTTGAACAACTTGTTTACCTGCAACATTACCAGTGTTAGTAACTTTAATTTCGACGTCAAACTTTTCACCTTTTGCAATATTTGCAGCTAAATCAGCTTTGTTTGTAATTTCTTGAGTGAAAGAAGTATAGCTCATGCCAAAGCCGAATGGGAACATAACGTGTTTGTTATACCATTCATCAGCAGCAGCTTGGCCACTTGCTTTCTTAATTTCTGCATAGCGTGTTTCGTAATAACGATAACCCATGTAGATGTTTTCTTCGTATTCGACGAAGTGGTAGTCAGTTTCTTTGCCACGAGCGTTGTAGTATAAGTCACCGACATCCATGTTACCACCGAAGTTTTGCCATGTTGGGTCAGTCTTATAATCTGTGTAGACAGTATCAACTGTGTGACCAGATGGGTTAACTTCACCACTTAAGATTCTACCTAAAGCCATGATACCATTTCCACCTGGAGAACCGATGTTAATGCAAGCATCAATCTTGCTGTTGTAAGCAGGATCGCTTGTAAGTTTTAAGAAACCTGTATCAATGTAGTTAGAACCGTTAAGTAAGATAATAACGTGTTCGAATTTGTTAGAATCACAAATTGCTTTTAATAAAGCTCTCTCTGCATCGTCTAATTCAAGATAGTGACGAGTTGGATTGAGTGTTTCTTCTCTTGGTAAGTCCCAGTTTTCACCAGCAATACGGCTGATAACGACTAATGCAGCATCACCATATTGGTCATATGTATCTTTAATGTCGCTTGTGTATTTATCTTGTGGAGTTTCACCTGTAGATAAGGATTTAACACCACCATTTTCCATTTTTGGGTTAGCTGGACGGCCATTACCGGATTTTTTGTTATCTTTGTAGAATTCTTCAAGTTTCTTATTGTATGAGAAACCTGCATCTTCTAGAGATTCAAAGATTGTTTTAGGATCAGATTCGCCAGGAGCAGCGGAACCAGAACCACCACAAACAATATTGACTGAGTTTTTACCAAAGACGGAAACTTTAGCGCCTTTCTTTAATGGAAGAGCGTTGTTTTCGTTTTTAAGAAGGATCATGCCTTCTTCACATATTTGTTCTGTAACTTTGTTACCATTTTCAGTTGCTTCTTTTTTGTTTTGAGCTTCTCTTTCGAATTTGATACCTGTATCAGTTTCGTCAAAGATTGGCTTTGGTTTATCGTTTAAAACTTCACTAATAATTGTTTTTGCTGTTGTTCTAGCAACAATATTAGCAGCGATGATAACACCAATTAAAACTACTGTCGAAGCGCCCCAAATGATAACGCGTTTTTTAAGTAAGTTTTTAAAATTCATTGTAATTCACCTATTAGTCAGCAATGAGATTAACTTGGTTCATTTTGTTCCATGTAATTGTGCTAGAAGAATATAACTTAATGCAGTCAACACATGGTGCTGTAGAACCGACTGTACCAAAGATTGTATCGTTGTTGTTAACTTTCATTTGGATCTTGTTTGGACCAGCATTTAATGAAACGTTTGCGCTAATTTCGAAATCTTGGCAAGGAATGAATGATTTAGAGACGACGTTATGGATTGTAATGTCGTTATATTGAAGTGCTGTGTCATTAACTAAAATTTGGAATTGTTGGCTAGAGAAAGTGAATAAAACTTCTGTTTGTTCGCCTAAAACTCTATCGTGACCATATTCACCAGTTAAACGAGCGAATAATTGAACGTTAGTTGCAGCAGCACTACTTTCGATTTCCCATGTTAATGTATCGCCTTCAACGTACATATAGTGAATGAATGCACCATGAGTAGCGTCGTAGTGTTTTCTTTCTTTAATTGGATAATCATCAGCTGTTTTGCCTGCTGGTAATGGATTTGGAATATCTTCTTCGAAGTAGTATACATCTGCTTCTGGATCATCTAAATCAAGAGAACCATCTTCTGTTTCGTAGTAATCAAAACCTTCGATAGTTGTACATTGATATTCATCATGGTTATCAATAAAGACTAAGCCTTTACCTTTTTGACCACCGGAATATGTGGAACCTGGCATTTTTGTACCAGCAACACCACCAAATGCTAATAAGTCTGGACAAACTTCAGCTTCTAAGAATTGAGCGTTTAAGTTAGCGTCGACATAGCAAGGAACGAGTTCGACATCACCCATAACTTTGTTTAAAGCAGCGTTATCGAAGTCCCAAATTTGACCACCATTTTTGTTGTTTTTCCAGCCAAGGAATTTCTTTCCTGCAGGAGCTGTTGGATCTGCTGGTTTTGTTAATGGGCTGTAAGCTTCAACTTTAGTAACGTCACCACCATTGATTTGAACATTGTATTCTGGAAGTGGGATTACTTCATAGCTTTCATCTACAAAACTTCTTGGTGTTCTTGATTTTGCTTGGCTATTATCTCCGCCACAAGCTGCTAATGCAAGAGCTGTGAGAGAAACAGCTAAAAGAGTGAATTTTGATTTTTTCATGTTAATAATCATTATTCAGTGAACCCTAGTATATTTACTGAATAAATTCTCCTTTCTAGGGTTTATCTATGAACTAGTTTTCATAATCGATATGATATAGAAAACTTTGTTTCCAATATTATAATGCATATACGCACATATTACACGCACAAATATGCAATCAAACTGCTAGGCCGAGTTTGACCTAGCAGTTTGGATTTAAATTGTATTAATTATTGCTAATTAAGCAGTCTTTTTCTTTTTGAGAAGAAGTACGACTACGACTGCTGCTGCAGCGATAATGAGAACGCCACCACCGACAGAGCAACCAATAACTAATGGAGCATTAATGCTACCACCTGTTAAACCACCTTCGTTACGAACTGGTTCAACATTGAATGCAAACTTGAATGCAATAGCTTGTTGTTTGCCTGCTGCATCTTCGTATTTACCGATAACATCGATTCTGTATAAACCGATATTTTTGAATTTACCAGATAAAGTTGTACCATCGAATGAAACACCATTTGGTAATTCAACACGGTAGTTGAGTTCGTATTCCATTTCGTAGTCTAAGTAGTTATCTGGGAGGTAGTCTTCGACGTTGACACTGAATGATTTACCAACTTTGACATCGATAACTTCATCAGCAACTGCCATTGTGACACCTTGTGCTTGTTTTGTACAGTTAGCGAACATATACATATTTTCTTTGTATGTTCTTCTAATTGCATTCCACCATGTGTAAGATGGGACTTTTTCACCATTGTATGTGAATGCTGGGCAACCTTGTGCGGAATCCCAATCCATCTTTTGAGCGTTCTTTGTTTGGTTAGAGAAACCACCGGAGTCGAGTTGTAAGCTACAACCTGCAATATTTCTATTACAGACACATTCGTAGCATTGGAAGTCAACGGAACTGTTACCAGAGTGAGTCATATCAGATAAGACAGCACCTTTGAAGCCCCATTCTTCTCTTAAAACGGATGTTAATAAGTAGTAGTTAGCAGCTGTTTCCATTAAACCACAACGGTTGTAGGAACCCATGACGCCTGTAGATTTACCTTCTTCAAAGACCATTTGGAAGGATTTTAAGTAAATTTCACGTAATGCTTGTTCGTTAACGAATGAGATACCAGATTCTCTGTTCTTTTCTTGATCGTTAACTGCGAAGTGTTTGAAGTAAGCGTAGACACCTCTGTCTGTAGCTGTACCGACAACGATAGCAGCCATTCTACCCATTAAGAATGGATCAGCAGAGTAATATTCGAAGTTACGTCCACCGAATGGAGAACGGTGTGTGTTAACAGCTGGACCCCACCAACCACATTTACCAGTTAATTGAGATTCAACACCAACACATTCGCCTTCTAATCTAGCTAATTCTGGAGAGAATGTAGCAGCAACGATTGGAGAAGAGACCCACCACATAATATTGAATTGTTGAGGACCATCACCTTCGCTAGCGCCTTCTTTACCAATGTTAGATAAACCTGGGTTAGACATTCTGTTACCTTCAACATAGTTCATCATTTCTGCATATGTTGCTTCGTTAACAAAGTCTTCCCATTTCTCATCGTCCCAATCTAAACCTTTCATGTCGTTTAATTGGATACGATCTGCTTTAGCTTTAGTTGAGCTTGCTTGTGTCCAACCTTCAGCATCTTCAGCTGTTCTTGTAGCTTCTTCAGGAATGTAATCGTAATTGTGTTCAACATCGACATCAGCGATATTGAATTTGTATGTTAAGAATTCTTCGTAACGGCTTCCTTCTTTAACTTTTCTAGATTCTTCATCTGGAGTTGTTGGGAATGTTTCAGCGAAATTAGCACGGCTCATTTGTGTGAATTCGATATCGTTTTCACCTGGCATTGAGCTGTAGAAACCATTGTCTGTGAAGTGGTTTTCAACTTTATGACCTGTGAATCTGTCGTTTTCATATTTGATGCCTTTGCTTTGAACTTTGACATCAACATGATCAAATTCTTCATGAGCGTTCTTGTTAATTGTAATTTGATAGTTACCACCATCGAGTTCGTAACCTTTGAATCCATTGTTGTTAGCATCACTGAAGTCATAGTTAGCGACATCTTGTAAGTGGAATTTGAGGTGAACGACTTGTGTTTCGCCTGGTTCGAGAAGTTTTGTCTTATCGAATGCACATAATACACGGTCAGCTTTTTCAATGCCACCTGCTGTATATGGAGCTCTCCAATAAACTTGGACTGCATCTCTACCAGCGACTTCACCTGTATTTGTAACTTCAACTGCGAGTTCGATAACATCGTTCTTTGCAGTTAATGTTTTACTCTTAGCAGGATTAATTCTTAAGAGTTTTTGTGAGAATGTTGTATAGCTTAATCCGAAACCGAATGGGCGAACAACACCTGTTTCACCGTTGTACCATTCATCAGCAGCTTCTTGGTTTTCTTTAGCCATATCAGCATACTTTGTTTCATAGTAACGGTAGTCAACATAGATACCTTCTTCATAGCTGACATAAGCAGCTGGTTTAACACCATTGATACCACCTTTGACAACTTTGTGTTCTTGGTCATCCCATCTTGGTGAAGCGTGGTTCTTATAGTCTTTATCAGTACCATAGGAGAGCATTGGTTCACCATCTTTAGTGAACATTGTATCTGCAGCGTGGAAACCTTTTAAATTACCATCTGCGTCATAGTATGGGTTATTTTGAGCGTTATCAGAGAAGTTCTTGAATGTTGGATCTTGTGTGAAATCACGTGCCCATGTATCAACTGTATGACCAGATGGGTTGACATCACCACTTAAGATTCTACCAACAGCGTAGGAACCGACATCACCTGGGTTACCAATCCAGAGAATACCAGCAACCTTTGGATCTTTCATTAATTCATCGATTTCAAAGATGTTGGAGGAGTTGATAACAAAGACAACGTGGTCGAAGCTTTCTTTAATCATTTCGAATAAAGCTTCTTCGTTATCGGATAATTCAAGAGCGTGTTTAGCACTGACTGGAGATGTTGGACAGAATGATTTGTTTGTGCCGTTTGCGTTTGGAGCAAAGTCACGAGCGTCACATGACTTGACGTCACAACCTTCAGAACCTTCACGTGCGATGACTTGAATAGCTAAATCGTTAAAGTTTGCGAATGTTGCTTTCAATGTGTCATCGTATTGAGACATTGGAGTTTCACCGATTTGAACTTGGGAAATACCTTTCCAGCTTGAGTTACCGTTTGTTCTACCAATACCGGATTTGTCGTCATTCTTGTAGAAATCTTGTAATGAGGAGTTGATTTCAAATCCTGCTTGTTTGAGGCCATTATTGAGGTCTTGGCCTCTGTCATTATCAACGTTATCTCTACCTGAACCAGAACCAGCACCACCTCTTGCTAACTTTGTACTTGCTTTGCCAAAGACAGAGATTTTGGAACCTTTTGCTAATGGTAATGTTCCATCGTTCTTTAATAAGACGAAACCTTCATCAGCCATACGACCGTTAACATCTTTACCATGAGTGATGTAAGCGTTTCTGTTTGAGTATTCGCCAACGTAGTAACCTCTTGTTAATTTGATTTCTTCGTTAGGCATCGCTAAAGGTAAAGCCATACCGGCAAGAAAAAGTGGAATTAATAATTTTTTCTTCATATTTTTTTCCTTTCACTTTAGTTTGCATTTTCCAGTTTCCTATAAACATAGAAAACCGAATTAAAGGAAACTTTAGTTTGATACAAATCTAAGTTACCTAAAATGCATTCGTGACTTCAATATATATTGAGTGCGTTTAATTCTATATGACAAAGATTTCGAAATAATTAGACAATTTTTAGATAATTTCTAGACACTAATTTCTAATTAGAGTAAAAAGTGTATATAGTTAATAACATAGTTATTAAAGTATATCAAATTTAATAAATAAATTAGATATTCTTGCTAATCATTTTGAAAATAAATAATTTACTATTTTTAGTAAACAAAAAAGATAGGCCAGTGTTGACCTATCTAATTTTTAAGGTTTAGTTAATTAGTCTTCTAAACCTGCGATCTTTTCATGAATCTTTTGGAGATTCTTTTCGTGTTCCTCAACGTAACGATTGCTTACTTCTTTCATAGTTGACTCAACTGTGAAATCTTTGATAGCTTCATCGTTCTTTTCTTCGGAAAGTAATCCACGACCAGCAGGAATTAAGTGACCAGTAATGACATTTTCTTTTAAGCCATGTAAGTAGTCAGTCTTACCCTTAATTGCAGCGTCAGTAAGGACTCTTGTAGTTTCTTGGAAGGAAGCTGCTGATAAGAATGAATCAGTTTCAAGAGCACTCTTAGTGATACCTAAGATAAGAGGTGAGAAGACAGCTGGGTGTTTGCCAGAAAGGATTGCATCTCTGTTCTTTGCAGTGAATGTATTAACATTGACGCGTGTACCAGAGAGCATATCTGTATCACCACCATCGATGACGAATACTTTTCTAAGCATTTGTCTAACGATAACTTCAATGTGCTTATCGGAAATGGAGATTGATTGAGAAGAGTAAACTTTTTGAACTTCTTTTAAGATGTAGTTCTCAACTGCAGTAACATCTGCAACTTCGAGAAGTTTCTTAGGAGAAATAGCACCTTCTGTGATCTTTCCACCATTTTTGACTGTATCGCCCTTCTTGACTCTTAAACGTACACCATAGTTTGTTGTGTATGTTTTTTCTTCAAGTTCGTTTTTAACAGTAACTTGGTAACAACCACCTTTTTCTTCAATTTTTGTGACTGTACCAGTAATTTCAGAAATCAAGGATTCGCCCTTAGGAGTACGAGCTTCGAAAAGTTCTTGAACACGAGGGAGACCTTGAGTAATATCGCTACCAGCAACACCACCAGTATGGAATGTTCTCATAGTTAATTGAGTACCAGGTTCACCAATTGATTGAGCTGCCATAATACCAACAGCTTCACCAACTTCAACCTTACGGCCTGTAGCTAAGTTACGTCCATAACAGTGGACACAGACACCATCTTTAGTTTCACATCCGAATAAGCTTCTGATTGTAACTTTCTTGATGCCAGCGTCTTTAATTGCTTTTGCTTGATCTTCATCAATCATTGTGTTGCCTTTAACGATGACTTCACCAGTTTCTGGGTTAACAACATCGTTAAGTGCGTATCTACCGATTAATCTATCTTCGAGTTTAACGATGACAGCGTTTTGAGCGCTATCGATAAGTTCGCTAACTTCAAAGCCATGGTCAGTACCACAGTCTTCTTCTCTAACGATAACGTCTTGAGAAACGTCGACTAATCTTCTTGTTAAGTAACCTGAGTCAGCAGTCTTAAGAGCAGTATCAGCACCACCCTTACGAGCACCATGGGTTGCAATAAAGAATTCAGAAACGGACATACCTTCACGGAAACAGTTCTTAACTGGGAGTTCGATAGTTCCACCAGATGTAGAACCCATCAAGCCTCTCATACCTGATAATTGAAGGATGTTAGATGCGTTACCACGAGCACCGGAGTTAGACATCATGTAGATTGGGTTACGAATGTTTTGTTCGAATTGAGCTTGAAGTTTCTTTTGAACTTCGTCTTTAACTCTTTCCCAAACTGCAACAACTTGTTTATGTCTTTCATTATTAGTTAATAAACCTAATTGATATAAAGCTTGTAATTCAGCGACATCTTGGTCACCTTTCTTAAGAATTTCTTCTTTACCTTTAACAATTGGGATATCACTTAATGAGACAGTTAAGCCTGCCACTGTTGAATAGTGGAAGCCTTGGTCTTTAATCTTATCCAAAACAGCGGATGTTTTTGGATTACCTTGACGATCATAACGTTGGAAAACTTCGTTAATGATCTTTCCTAAATCTTTCTTACCGAAAGGTTTTAAAATCTTACGGGATTCATATAATTCAGGAATATTACTACCTCTTGGAGCAAAGAATGGAGCAATAGCGCTATCTTTACCTGCTAAGGAATCGTTGGAGACTTCGTTTAAGTATGGGAAGTCGCTTGGGAAGATTAAGTTGAAGATAATCTTGCCGACAGAAGTTAATAAGTAACTCTTATTTTCTTCTTCAGTGAAATCTTTCTTAAGAAGTGCACTACCGACGATAGCGATTCTGTTATGTAAGTGGATTTGATGTGTTTGGTAGGCTCTTAAAACATCATCAACACTCTTGAATACTTTGCCTTCGCTTGCTGCGTAGAGTTCGTATTTTTCTGCTTCTTCAAAGTCGTTTCTTGCTTTATATTCTTCAGCACGATCTAAGAAGTTTTGTTTTGTTTCTTCAGTTGTAAGGTAGTAGTTACCAATAACCATGTCTTGAGATGGAGTAACGATTGGCTTACCATCTTTAGGACCTAAAATGTTATTGCTTGCGAGCATTAAGTGAAGTGCTTCTTCTTGAGCAGATTTACTTAATGGTACGTGAACAGCCATTTGGTCACCATCGAAGTCAGCGTTAAATCCAGTACAGACTAATGGGTGTAAACGGATAGCTCTTCCATCAACTAAGATTGGTTGGAAAGCTTGAATACCAAGTCTATGAAGTGTTGGAGCACGGTTCAATAAGACTGGGTGTTTGCTGATGATTTCTTCAACGATATCAAAGACTTCATCTTCGTATCTATCGATAATCTTATCAGCTTGCTTGTGCGCGTTCGCTTTACCTCTTTTAAGAAGTTCGCACGCGATAAATGGACGTAATAATTGAATAGCCATTTCTCTTGGTAAACCACATTGATACATTTTTAAGAATGGACCAACAGCAATAACGGAACGACCAGAGTAGTCGACACGTTTACCAAGTAAGTTTTGTCTGAAACGACCTTGTTTACCTTTAAGTGCACTGCTTAAGGACTTAAGGGCACGACCACCAGGACCTTGGACTGGTTTATTTCTTCTGCCGTTATCAATTAAAGCGTCAACAGCTTCTTGAAGCATACGTTTTTCGTTCATCAAGATAACTTGAGGAGAATTCATGTCAATTAACTTCTTTAAACGGTTATTACGGGAGATAACTCTACGATATAAGTCGTTTAGGTCGGAGGTAGCAAATCTACCACCATCGAGTTGTAACATTGGTCTTAAATCTGGTGGAATGACTGGAATGACATCCAAGATCATCCATTCAGGCCTATTGTCAGAGTTACGGAATGCTTCAATAACTTCTAATCTCTTAGTAAGTTTTTGACGAGATGTGGATTTTGTTTCCTTCATCTTCTTATTGATTTCCGCGGCTTCTTTATCTAAGTCGACTTCTTGTAAAAGTCTCTTAATCGCAGCGGCACCTTCAGAGAATTCCGCACCTGTATATTTGTTAATGAATCTAGCGACGGTTTGGAAGTCGAAGACTTCACCATGGTTTTCCATTCTGGCGATTAATTCTTCACTTCTGGCCCAATCATCGCTGCCTTCTTGTAAACCCCATTCCGCAGCGTTTTGTTGAATTTCTTTAACGACTGGGATAAAGACTTCACGACCGTTTCTTTCGTTGATGAATTCACGGTATGTGAGGACTGAGGATTTACCTGGATTTAAACAGATATGAGCGGCGTAGTATGTGACTTCTTCTAAGTGTTTTGGAGAAACATCTAAGATTAAGCCAATACGGCTTGGGATACCTTTTAAATACCAAATGTGTGAACATGGGCTAGCAAGTTCAATGTGACCCATTCTTTCTCTTCTAACTTCTTTAGAAGTGACTTCAACGCCACACTTTTCACAAACGACACCGGCAAATCTAATTTTCTTATATTTACCACAGTGACATTCATAGTCTTTGCTAGGTCCAAAGATCTTTTCGCAGTATAAACCTTGCATTTCTGGTTTTTGACTACGATAGTTGATGGTTTCTGGTTTTAATACTTCACCATGACTCCAGCTACGGATGGCTTCAGGGGAGGCTAAACCGACTTTAATCGCTGCTAATCTTTTAACATCAAACATAATCTTTTATCCTCCTATTCTCCGAACACGTCATCCGCTGAGCGGCTTGACATACCAACGGCTTCTTCATCAACAACGGAATCGCTACTACTACCATCACCGATAAGATTACGGATGTTAGAGTTGATTCTTCTTTCTTCCTTCTCGGCTTCTTTAGCAAGAGCGTCCATATCGATGGCGTTACCTTCTTGGTCAAGAAGAGTGACGTTCATGGATAAGGCTTGTAATTCTTTAACTAAAACCTTGAAGGCTTCTGGAATGCCTGGTTTTGGTAATGGTTGATCTTTAATGATCGCTTCGTAGGTCTTTCTTCTACCGACGCGGTCATCGGATTTAATGGTGATGATTTCTTGTAAGACGTGGGCGGCGCCATAGGCTTCAAGAGCCCAGACTTCCATTTCACCAAATCTTTGACCACCATTTTGTGCTTTACCACCTAAAGGTTGTTGTGTGACTAAGCTATATGGACCTGTTGCACGAGCGTGTAACTTATCATCGACCATGTGGACAAGTTTAATCATGTACATACAGCCGACTGTAATTCTTTCGTCAAATCTTTCACCAGTAGTTCCATCATATAAGACAGTTTTACCATCTGGATCCATTTGAGCCTTTTTCATCATGTCTAAGATTTCTTCGTTTGTAATACCATCAAAGACAGGGGTTGCAATCTTGTAGCCTAATTTCTTAAGAGCGTAGCCTAAGTGGACTTCAAGAATTTGACCGATGTTCATACGAGATGGAACGCCTAATGGGTTTAACATGATGTCAACAGGTGTTCCGTCAGGTAAGAATGGCATATCGCATTCTGGGAGAATACGAGAGATAACACCTTTGTTACCGTGACGACCAGACATCTTGTCACCTTCAGAAATCTTTCTCTTTTGAACGATGTAGACTCTGACAACTTCGTTGACTCCTGGTGGGAGTTCAACATCTTTATTTTTACCTTCACGTTTGAAAATCTTAACATCGAGGACAATACCTGCACCACCATGAGGAACACGGAGAGATGCATCTTTACCTTCGTTAGATTTTTCACCGAAGATAGCCATTAATAATTTTTCTTCAGGAGATGGTTCGCTTAAACCCTTAGGAGTGACTTTACCAACGAGGATATCGCCTTCTTTAACTTCACTACCAGGGATAATGATACCTCTATCGTCTAAGAATGCTTTTGCGCTTTCTGCAACGTTAGGAATATCTCTTGTGATTTCTTCATCGCCTAATTTTGGAATGCTTCTACATTCAAGTTCATATTTTTCAATATGGATTGATGTATAAACATCATCTTTAACTAATCTTTCAGACATGATAACAGCGTCTTCGTAGTTGTAACCATTCCATGTCATGAATGCGATTGTAACGTTTTGACCAAGTGCAAGGTCACCCTTTTGCATAGCAGGACCATCTGCGATGATTTGACCTTTCTTAATCTTATCTCCAACTTTAACGATGGAAACTTGATTAATACATGTACCTTGGTTACTTCTTTCAAATTTTTGAAGTTGGTACACTCTTGGTTCTTGTTGACCTTTTTCAAGAATTTCAATGTTTCTTGAATCAGTATATGTAACAACACCATCTTCTGCTGCGACAACTGCTAAACCAGAGTCACGAGCGATTTGGTGTTCAAGACCTGTTCCGACAAATGGAGCGTGTGGTCTTAAAAGTGGTAAAGCTTGACGTTGCATGTTAGAACCCATCAAAGCACGCATTGTATCGTCGTTTTCGAGGAATGGAATACATCCAGCAGCGATACTAACGATTTGTTTAGGGCTAACGTCGACATAGTCGACTTCGTTACGATCAGCCATAATGTTTTCGCCTTTATATCTAGCGACAACTTGTTCATCTAAAATTTCACCATCTGGAGAAAGGTTAATGTTTGCTTCAGCAATGACATAATCCCATTCTTCATCAGCAGAAAGATAAACAGAATCTTCAGCTTTATTTAAGACGCGGCATGTTGCTTTATCGACTTTACGGTATGGAGTTTCTATAAATCCATATTTATTAATTTTCGCGTATGAAGCGAGGTTGTTAATCAAACCAATGTTTTGACCTTCAGGTGTTTCAATAGGACAGATTCTGCCATAGTGAGAAACGTGAACGTCACGAACTTCTGTAGATGCTCTATCACGAGTTAAACCACCAGGACCTAAAGCAGATAATCTACGTTTATTAGTTAATTCTGCTAATGGGTTAGTTTGATCCATGAATTGAGAAAGTTGAGAACTTGCAAAGAATTCACGAATACTTGCGGAAAGTGGTCTTGGGTTAATTAAAGCCTTTGGCTTAACATTTCCTAAATCGGAAATAGACATCTTTTGTTGAACTGTTTTGACCATTTTTGCTAAACCAACACGGAATTGGTTTTGAATGAGTTCACCGACACAACGGATTCTTCTGTTACCTAAGTGGTCAATATCATCAGTTCCACCGAAACCATCCATAACATTTAAGAAATAGGAGAAGCAAGCAAAGATATCGGAAATAGTGACATGTTGACATGTGCTATTTAAGTTTGTACCGATAACATAGCAAACTTTCTTTTCTCTATCGTTGTTATAGACTTTAACTCTGTTAACGACACCATCAGTATCAAGTTTTTCGTTAACATTAATCTTTAACATATGAGCGCCGTTTTCAAAGAAGTTTTCATCGCGTAATGCATCAACATCTTCCGCTGTTAATGTATAGCCTTTCTTGAAACGGAGTTCACCATCAACAGAAGTTAAGTTTTCTGCAAGTGTTTGTCCAATTAAACGGTTGTAGATACCTAATTTCTTGATGTATTTGAATCTACCAGCACGGCCGAGGTCATAACGGTGTTCATCAAAGAATTTTTGGAACAAGAAGTTATTTAAACCTTCAGTTGTGATAGGTTCACCTGGTTTCATCTTCTTGAAGATTTCAAGTAATGCGTTATATGTGTTGTTAATTTTGCTATCTTCGTCTTTAGCAATTGTGTTTTCTAAAGCTTCAGATTTGCCAAACAAGTCAGTAATGTCAGAAGAGTTTTCTAAACCTAACGCTCTTAAAAGGATTGTAGCGTTAAGTTTTCTTTGACGGTCAATACGGACACTTAAAATGTCTTTTGCACCACTTTCAAATTGTAACCAAGCACCACGGCCAGGCATTAAGTCTGCGCCATAAGTGACCTTGCCACTCTTTGGATCAGTGAATGCTGACATGTAAGCTCCTGGGGAACGAACAAGTTGAGAAACGATAACTCTTTCAGCACCATTGACAATGAATGTGCCAGATTTTGTCATAAGTGGGAATTCACCCATGTAAACTTCAGACTCTTGAATTTCACCAGTCTCCTTGTGATTGAGTCTTAACATGATATAAATTGGCACGCTATAAGTAAGATCTTGGGCTTTGCAATCTAAGAAACTATGTTTAGGTTCACCGAAACGAACACTAACGTAGTCGATTGATAAAGTTCCAGTATAGTTAACGATTGGGAAACTTTCTCTGAAAACTTCATCTAAACCCTTATCTTTGAATTCTTGGTAAGATTTAGTTTGGATTTCAACAAGATTTGGTAAAGGAAGTTCACCAGAAATTTTGCTGTAATCATAACGATCGTTATTTAACTTTTTGAGTTTAGTAATATCTCTTATCATTTGAATGGCTCCTTATTCTAATTTTGTTTTGCTCTTGTAGCCTTATACACGTAATAACCTTTATCTTTTTTAAGTAGTTCGACATTGCCAAACAAACTCTCAATATATTTGCTAGCACTAGGTCCACCTTGGTTCTTACGGATGACAACATACAATGAGCCGCCATCAATTAAGCGTTGTAAACTACCTTCATACATCGCCCAGGTTACCTTTTTCCCTGCGCGAATTGGAGGATTCACAACAATTGAATCATATGGTCCTTCTATATTTTCGAAGATGTCACTTTGAAGGCAAGTGACTCTTTGGCTTAATCCAAGCAACTTGGCGTTCTCTTCGCATAATGCGAGGGCGCGCTTATTTATATCCGCGAGGGTTACCCTCACGTCCTTATTAAACATGGCAATAGTTAAGCCGATAGTGCCATATCCACATCCTAAATCTAGGATTTTTCCGGTGAGATTGAGGGGTAGTAATACCTTCAAAAAGGCTAAACTACCCTCATCTACACGGCTTTTTGAAAACACTCCGTTATCAGTTTTTAAGGTGATTTTACGGTCATAAATTTCGAAGCTTATCTCTCTAATTTTTGACGCACTTTGAGGATCAGAATCGTAATAATGTGCCATATTACCCCCTAATAACAGAGTTTAAATTTGATATAAGTTAAATTATTTAACTTCGACTTCAGCGCCAGCAGCTTCAAGAGCTTTCTTGTGTTCTTCAGCTTCGACTTGTGAAATGTGTTCTTTAACAGCGACAGGAGCGCCATCGACTAATTTCTTAGCTTCCATTAAGCCTAAACCTGTGATAGCTTGAACAGCTTTGATAACACCAACTTTGGATGCACCACAGCTCTTTAAGATTAAAGAAACTTCAACTGGACCAGCAGCGACTTCTTCTTCAGCTGGTGCTGCAGCAGCAGCGACAGGAGCAGCAGCAGTGACACCGAATTCAGCTTCGACTGCTTTTACTAAATCATTTAATTCCATTACTGTCATTTCTTTTAATGCAGCAATGATTTCTTCGTTTGTTAATTTTGCCATTTTAAATATCCTCCTAAATTGGCGTTATTTTGCGTCCGCAACAGCTTGAACTGCGCAAGCAAAGGAGCGGACTGGTGCTTGTAAGCACGATAAGAACATGGAAATAAGACCATCTTTGCCTGGAAGTTTGGAAACTTCGACAACTTTAGCAGCGTCAACAGGTTTACCTTCGACGATACCGCCTTTGATGACTAAGACGTCTTTGAATCTTTTTGCATATTTTGCAATAACTTTAGCACCAGCACTAACATCTTCAGAGAAGATAATAGCGTTAGGACCAGTTAATTGATCTTTAACATCAGCTAAGCCTAATTCGTCCATAGCACGTTCGACAAGAGAATTCTTGTAAACGCATAATTCAGAACCATCTTTAGCTAAAGCTCTACGGATTTCTTGTAATTGTGCAACAGTTAATCCACGGTATTCAGCGATAACCAATGTTTGGCTAGCTTTGTACTTTTCAACGATCTCTTTAACAACGTTTTGCTTTGCTTCTAAGACTTGTTGATTCATATTCTTGACCTCCTTTTTTCAAAAATTGTTTTGGAAGGCTCCAATATACAGTGGGTATATAATAATACGCCTCGGTAACATTATTAAGGCTACTTCGCCCGTTACTGTCTTTGGTATATTGTGTCTCGAATTAATTAACGACCATCAAATGTGAATGGAATTGCTGGACCCATGGTCGTATGGATGACAGCGTTCTTGACATAGACGCCTTTGACAGCAGCTGGTTTTGCTTTAACAATAGCAGCTGTTAATGCTTTTAAGTTTTCAGCGATCTTGTCTGCATCGAAGCTTACCTTAGCGACAGAAACGTGCATGTTTGCTTCTTTGTCGACACGGTATTCGACTTTACCTGCTTTGATTTCCTTAATTGCTTTAGCAATATCAGGATTGACTGTACCTGTTTTTGGGTTTGGCATTAATCCTTTTGGACCAAGGATACGTGCAACTTTACCAATCATACCCATCATGTTAGGTGTAGCTACGATAACATCGAAATCAAACCAGTTTTCGTGTTGGATTTTATCAATCATTTCAGCACCGCCAGCGAAATCCGCACCAGCGTTCTTAGCGTCTTCAACTTTATCAGTGATTGCTAAGACTTTTTTAGTCTTACCATTACCATTTGGGAGAATTAATGTACCTCTGACTTGTTGATCAGCTTGTTTTGGGTCGACATTGAGTTTGAATGAAGCATCAACAGTTGCGTCAAATTTGACTGTAGATGTTTCTTTGACTAAAGCACAAGCTTCGTCGATTGAGTAAACTTTACCAGCTTCTACTTTTTCAGCAGCTGCTTTGTATTTCTTACCTCTGAACATAGCTCTTCTCCTTAGTCATCTACGACAACGCCCATATTGTTAGCGCTGCCTTCTACGACTCTCATAGCTGCCTCAATGTCATTGCAGTTTAAGTCAGGCATTTTGTACTCAGCAATTTGTCTGAGTTGTGCTCTAGAGATGTGTCCGACGACACCTTTTCTACCAGTAGCGTTGCCTTTTTGAATACCAGCTGCTTTTAAGATTAAACCTGCAACTGGAGAGGTTTTGATGACAAAATCACAAGATTTGTCTTCATAAGCTGTGATAATGACTGGAACGATTTCACCACGTCTATCAGCTGTCTTAGCATTGAAGTCCGTACAGAACTTAGCCATGTTAACACCAGCAGAAGCGAGCTTTGGTCCTGGTTTTGCTTCACCGCCAGGAAGTTCCATCTTCACGACTTTTGCGATTTTTTTCACGTGACTTTCCTCCTTTAGTTTAGATTTGTCCGTGCCGTGGTCTGAGCAACCGTTACTCTACCACAGGACATACACGCGTATATTACGCTCTCCCAAGCGCAAAAGGCGACATGCTTACATATAATATCAAATACGTGTGTATAAATGCAAGCACATTTTAAAATTAATAAAAAATGTTCCCACATTCTTATGCATATGCTATAATTCAAATTGTAAACAATTTGCTAAATATTTGTTTTTCTTTGCAAATTAAGTGTATAATATCGAGAGCAAGAAACTATGGGCACAAAAAACAAGAAAGGGATAAATCCTTACGTACTCGTTATTCTATCGTTCCTAGTTGTAATCTTAATTGGTTCAATCCTTTTGATTATGCCTTGGACACAGAAAAGTGGGCAATGGGCTTCATATATTGACGCTTTAGTAGCATCATTTTCTGCTACTTGTGTGACTGGTATTACTGCTTATCGAAACGGTGTTGCAGATACCCTTACTTTTGGTGGTCAAATCGTATTACTTGTGATGATCCAAATTGGTGGTCTCGGATTTATTACGATTTTAACCTTCATTATTACTATATTCAAACAAAGACTTGAGTTTAGAGATAGATACTTCATTTCTCAAATGGTCAACTCCACTAATTTTGCGGATGTTGTCATGTTCGTGAGAAAAATCATTTTAATCTCATTTATCTGTGAATTAGTGGGTACTTTGCTGTATTTCCCTGCTTTTTATCAGGTATTTATGGGTCATGGTGGTAATGTTGGAGATGTTTTATGGTATTCAATTTTCCACTCAATTTCATCATTTAATAATGCTGGATTCGATCTCATGCATGGTACATTATCATATATTAGAGAAGGTAATGAACTTTTATCCCACTTATCAAATGGAATGTACATCTATTTCTGCTCAGTTGCAATGGGCTTAATCATCCTTGGTGGCATCTCATTCTTAGTCATTATCGATATCTTCAATTTCAAGAAGAAGCCAAGCCAATGGAGATCATTTACAAAAGCAGTTTTAATTACTACTGCAATCTTATTAGTTTCAGGCGCACTGCTCATCTTCTTAACAGATGGATTTAAAGGCGCGAATAGAATTACTCCATTCCAAGCTATATTCCAATCTGTTACTTGTAGAACTGCTGGATTCTCAACATATTCACAAGACAATTTATCTATTGCAGGTAAAGCTATTTCTTGTTTCTTAATGATGATTGGTGGTTCACCACTTTCTACAGCTGGTGGTATTAAGACTACAACTTTATTCATGATTACTTTAGCAAGCTTATCGTATTTCAGAGGAAATAAAGTTAGCGCATTTAAGCGTTCTTTCTCCACTACTATGATTGTTAAAGCGTTAGTCTTATTAATCCTTGCAATCGGTGTTCTTTTGATTTCTTACTTAGTAATTGTTACAATTGGACTTGACCCACAATACAAGATGGAAGACACTGGTGTGGTCTCATCATTTAATGAAGCAGTGATATTTGATGTATTCTCTTGCTTTGGTACTGTTGGTCTATCAATTGGTATTGAATCGTATTTACCAGTTGCAACAAAAATTATATTCTGTTTATTAATGTTCCTAGGTAGATTAGGACCTATTACATTCTTCCAAATTTTCCAAAACAGTATGGATAAGGAAGACTTAAAACATTACAAATTAGTCGAAGAAGATATTCTTATCGGATAAGGAGAAGATATTTATGACAAAAAAATCATTCGCAGTTATCGGTTTAGGACAATTCGGTACCGCTATCGTTGAAGAGCTTGTCAAAAATGGTATGGACGTTGTTGCTATTGACTCTAGTGAAGAAGCAGTTAGCAAAATTGCTCCAATCTTACCAACAGCATTCATCGCTGACTGTACAAATGAAGTTGCTTTAAAAGAATTAGGCATCAAAGATGTTGATGTTGCTATCGTCGCTTTCGGTGATAACAAGGAAGCAAGTGTTTTAACAACTGTTTTGCTTAGAGAATTGGGCGTTAAAACTATTATCGTTCGTGTTGATGATCCATTCTATGTCCAAATTATGAAGAAACTTGGTGCTAACGAAGTTATTACTCCTCAAAAAGCAGCAGGTATTGCTTTAGCAAACAGAATTGGTAATGATGACGTTAAAGACTTCTACAGACTAGATAAAAACTATTCTATCGTCTCTTTCGCAATCAATAGCGCTTTCATTCCTACAAAGCTTAAGGATTTCCAATCCAAAGCTAATTATGGTGTTAACATCGTTTTAGTTATTAGAAACGAACAATCATTCGTCCCTGGTGGTAATGATACATTACTCCCTAACGATACACTCTTCGTTGTTGGTACAACTAAAGACATTAATAACTTCCGTGAAGCAATTAATGGTGAAAAGAAAAAGTCCAAAGCAAAGAAGAAAGACGTTTCAAAATAATCGTTAAAACTCAATTAAGTTAAACAAAAAAGCCACCAAATCGGTGGCTTTTTCAGTTCTAATTTTTGATTAGATTCTTTCGATTTCAGAGAAGTCAACTTCAACTTTAGTGCTTCTACCAAAGAAGACTGTTTCAACTTCAACAATACCTGTTTCTTTGTTGATAGAAACGATATTACCTTCTGTTCCTTCAAGTGGACCGTGAATAACTTTGACGAGATCGCCAATGTTGTAACGATCGTACATGCTTTCATCAATCATGCCCATTCTCTTCAAGACTGGTTCAATTTGTTCTCTTGGAACAGGGAATGGTTTTGTACCTTTACCAGAAGATCCGACGAAACCTGTAACGCCTGGAGTGTTACGAACAATATACCAAGCATATTCAGTCATAATCATTTCTACGAAAACATAACCTGGATATAAGTTTTTCTTTCTTGTCTTACCTGTAGGTACACCATCTTTTAAAACTGGTACATCTTGTTCAGCGACAATAATACGGAAGATTAACTTACCTAAGTCATAAGTTTCAACACGTCTTGCTAAGTTATCAGCGACTTTTCTTTCATGTGTAGAATATGTGTTAACAACGTACCAAGCTTTATCACCAGCAGGTTCTTCAGCTGTGTCGTTAGCAGGTGCTACAACTTTTTCTTCATCAACCATGTTTCTCTTCCTCCTTATTTCACACTAGAAAATGCATCTTTTAAGATGTCAATTAACTTCTTACCAGCAGCATCTTCACCGAATAATAATAATCCAGTGATAGCAGCGATTAATACAACAACAATAATTGCTGGAATTAATTCTTCTTTCTTAGGCCAGCGAATTCTTTTACCTTCTTTAACAACGCCAGCGGCAAATCTTCTTAGTCCCATATTTTTAGCGACCTCCTATTTGCTAATTTTGTGGTTTGTCATCTTACCACAATGCTTACAAAACTTTTTGAGAGTCAAGGCTTTACCCTTGTCTTTGTTTATCGATGTGGTGTAGTTTCTGGAGAGGCACTCTTCGCAAATTAAAAGAACTTTTTCTCTCATTTTCTAACCCCCGATATCTTAAGTTTCCTCATAAAGTCTATATCAAACCAAATTTAATGTAAACAATAAATTTATACAATTGGGTTATTCTTGCTAGTCAACGCAACAATTACGATAACACAAGCAATCATAAAAACTATCAATGTCGAGAGTACGATTACTCCAGCGACTGGGAAATGAACTTTTTCATCTTCTGCAGGTAATTGCTCACCTTCAGGTAGATCTTCTAAACGTGGTTTACTTGTTTCAATCATTTTATTCACCTCTACTTATATTCTCATATGAGAAATACTTTTTACAAACATTAAATAATATCGATAACACAATTGTTGAAATTGTGACATTGAAAAACATCACTATTGCTTGGCATATAACAATTACTGGGTATAAATCCATTCCGAAAGCCAAACCTTTCATTAATGAACCGAATCCTACGAGCACAAATACATCAAGCAAGAATGCACACAATGATATTTGATATGCGTTATATCCAAGTGGAATTGAGGCCTTTTTATCGTAGAAAATGATGAAAATCATCAATCCTACAAATAACAAGCCAAGGATTATTGGAGCAACAATTTTAATCCACAAATCTAACACATTTCTTGTTACCAAAAACCATGTTCCGCCACCAAGCAGTGCTGTGAACAAAATTGCTTCAATGCAAATAATTGCGGTTTTGCTTTTAATTAATTTGACTAGTTGGAAAACAAAATATCCGCAGAAACCAAGCAAAGTATAAATTGCTGTGACTTGTGGGAAGAAAGCTTTACCGCTCATATCAAATACAAAGTATCCGAGTAAGTCACTTCCTGCTCCAACAGCAGCGCCAAAGAAAGGCCCAAGAAGCACACTTGAAAAGACAATGAGCGCTGGTCCACCAAAAGAAATTCTCATCCAAGGTGAGATTGATAAATAGTTAACAGCGAGGACCTTTTGAAGAATCGCTGCTAAGGCAATAAATAGACCTGTTAAACATATTTTGTGTAACAGTGTTAGGTTTGTTTTTAATTTGAAAAGTGTCATTTAAGTTCACCTGATGTAAATAGACCTTTAACATATGCTGCAAAAGCTAAAGAGCCAGTCACAACAATGAGGTCAGTAGGATAATTTTCTTCACAATATTTAATTGCGTCTTTAACATTATCCATGAATTTATAATCTTCAGAGAAAAGGAAGTAATCTTCTAATCCTCTAGCTCTAGGATGATCAAAAGTTGTAAGAATCAATTCGTCCGCTAATTCACCAATAACAGCGAGCATTCCTTGTAAGTTTTTATCAGTAAAACATGCAAAAATAACCCTTACATTTCTGCCATTTGTGATACTTTCAACGGCAGTTTTGAGATTTCTCATGCCTTCTGGGTTATGTCCACCATCAATTAAGATAGTTGGGTTTTCTTTAACAAAGTCCATTCTGCAAGGCATATTAACATCAGCTAAACCACTAGCGACAACCTCATTAGTAATTGGGAATCTTTCCTTGAGAACATCCACCGCTTCAACTGCTATACAAGCATCAACAACACTATAGTAAGCGAGCGATTTGATATGTAGTCCTTTATAGGTTAAATATGAGAAATCGTATCCGTTAGGTGTTAAAGCTAGATTTCCTGGGTCAACGACTTGATGAATCTTAGAATTATTTTCAATAGAAACTTGGCTTATAACCTTAGTTGCATCTTCAGGAATTCTTCCAATAACAACTGGTACTTCTTCCTTAATAATTCCAGCTTTATGATAAGCGATTTCAGAAACGCTTCTTCCTAGATAAGAAGTGTGTTCCATAGAGACACTTGTAATAATGGATAAGATTGGATCAAAAATGTTAGTAGCATCGAGTTCGCCACCCATACCGCATTCGATTACAGCAACATCACATTTTTGATCTTTGAAGTAATTGAAAGCAACATAAGTTTGAAGTTCGAAAGCGCTTAAATCATACTTTTTAACAAGTTTTTCTACATCTTTGATGTATTTATAAGCATCTTCATCAGAAATTGGTTCACCATTAATGGTAATCATTTCATTCCATTTAAATAAGAATGGAGAGGTATATAAACCAACCTTTAATCCTAATTTTCTATAAATAGAAGCAATGTAATTAGATGTGCTTCCTTTACCATTAGTACCAGCAACATGAATAGCAGGCACATCAAAAGAGAATTTCTCATGTTTTAAGAAACTTTTAAAGTTATCGATTTGATAATCGCCTCTTCTAAGTTCATCAAAATATTTATTAAAGTCCATCATAATTAATAATTCTTTTTCTCTCTTTCGATATCTCTATTCTTAATAGTTTCACGTTTGTCGTATAATTTCTTACCTTTTGCTAAAGCAATTTCTAATTTTGCTCTACCTTTTTTAAAGTAAATTTTAGTAGGGACAATTGTGAATCCACCACGTTTAACTTTATCTAAGTACCAACGTATCTCTTTCTTGTGAAGTAAGAGCTTTCTATTTCTCAGTGGGTCATGGTTAAAGATGTTTCCTTGATCATAAGGATTAATATGCATGTTAATTACTTCCATTTCTTCTCCTCTACAGACTACATAAGAGTCCACTAAGGAAGCACCATGGACACGTAAAGATTTAATTTCCGTGCCTAAAAGAGCGATTCCACATTCAAGGAAGTCGCTTAGAAAGTAATTAAACGAGGCTTTTTTATTAACCGCTATGATCTTAATTCCTACTGTTTCTTTTGCCATAGTGGATTAATTATATATTGATAGCATTTAAATGTCTAATGCGTATTATACGCGTGGACATAATTTCGTAAAAAGAATACAATAAAGCCATGGACAAATATGAAACATTAAAAGACATACTTAATCATGCAAGACAAATCGTAGTGTTTACCGGAGCAGGTATCTCTGTTCCTAGTGGAATACCTGATTTTAGAAGTGCTGATGGTATTTACAATCAAATAACTAACTTAAAAGCTAGTCCTGAAGAAATTATCTCTCATTCTTTCTATGAGTCTCATCCTGAAGAATTCTTTGAATTCTACAAGGAGAAAATGTGCTATCCAAAGGCTGAACCAAATATAGCACATAAGTATTTTGCTAATCTTGAAAAGAAAGGTAAAAATGTAATTGTTGTTACTCAAAATATCGATGGCTTACATCAAAAAGCTGGTAGCAATATGGTTTATGAACTTCATGGCAATGTTCATAGAAACTATTGTGAAAACTGTGGTAGATATTTTGGCCTAGATTATGTTTTAAATTCCAAAGGAGTTCCTCATTGTGATAAATGTGGAGCCACAGTAAAACCAGATGTAGTTTTATATGAAGAATCATTAAACGAAGATACAATTCAAAGAAGTATCTCTGCTATCATGACTTGCGATGTCTTAGTGGTTATAGGAACATCTCTTTCTGTTTACCCTGCTGCTGGATTTGTTCGTTACTTCAGAGGTGAGTATATTATTCTCATTAATAAACAACCTACACCATACGATAATCAAGCAGACCTATTATTCAACGAAGACGTTGTAGAAGTGATTAAAAAGATACAATGAAATACGTATTATTTGATTTAGATGGCACTATCATCGACACATTAGAAGGACTAAAATGCGCGGTAAATTACGCTTTAAGTCAGTATAGCTACCCTTTAAGAACATTAAACGAAATAAGATTGTTTATCGGAAACGGAGTCCAAAAATTATTGGAAAGAAGTTTTCCTGATGGAACAAGCAAAGAAGATCTAGAAAATGCATTTAACCTATTTAAAGATTATTACGAAAAGCATTTTATAGACCAATCTACACCTTATAAAGGTATGTTTGAAATGCTAACTAGATTAAAAGAAAAATACACATTAGCAGTCGTTTCAAACAAGAATGACCCGTTTGCAAAAGAGCTTGTTGAACACTATTACCCAAAGATATTTACAGTTATCCAAGGAACATATAACGACAAACCTAAGAAACCAGATCCATATATAGTAAATAAATGTTTAGAACAATTGGGCGCTAAAAAGGAAGAATGTCTCTTTGTTGGAGATACTCCAGTAGATGTTCAAACCGCTATTAATTCTTCTCTAAGAAGAGTTGTGGTTACTTACGGATTCAGGAGTAAAGAAGAATTAATAAAAAGTGTACCAAACGAAGATTTCGTTGATACGATTGAAGAACTTGAGAAAAAAATAATGCTGACTCTTTAAGAATCAGCATTTTCTTTAAACTTTTTTAGCTCTTTCGTTTAAGAACTCTTTTATTTTATCTCGATCAACATTATATACAATTGCGCTTTCATCAAGAATGACGTTTGAAGCGTAAGTCAACATATCTAAATCAACAGGTCCTAATCTAATTTCTCTATTTTCTTCATCCATTTGTTCATAGAAGAACAATTGAATTGCTAAGTAAGCGAATTCTTTAATATCACCAGAAGCTAGTTTTCTCTTATAACCATCTCTTCTTTGTTTGGTGTTACTATTGAAATCCTTTTTTATTGTCTTTGCGTAAGCTAAAAGTTCATCGGCTTCTTTTTCGCTCATTAAGTGTCTAATGATAGCGTTTGCTCTATCTTTTGGAACATAGATTGTTTCACCACTACCACGTTTTACTTTCACGAGAAAATATTCATTATCGCCCATAACTTTGGTGTCAACAATAGTTGCTAAACCTTCGCGACAATGCATCACGAGGTCGTTCAACTTGAAATCTGTATCATTTATGCTCATGACAATATTATGCCACTTTTTGTTAATTTTGACAAAACTCACAACTTTTTAGTCTTACAAAAATCTAACAATAATCAATAAACGAGATGCTTTCATATCAAAATTACCAGTTTTAAATTTATTCAAACTAGTTCAAAAAATTATAAACAAATTCTTTTAAGTATTTGTTAATAAATTGCCATTACTGTTTTACAATATTATTAAGAGGTAGCAGATGAACATCAACGGTTACATCAAGAAATACGGAAACAAAACATTTAAGGAAATGCCATTCAATAGCATCGATTCTTTAATATTGTGTCAACTCTGCTACATGAACCTTGAAAAATGTGGTCCTACAATTGATGAGATTAACAAACATCCAGTCAAAATTAAGAACTTGTTAATCAAGGATGTTAAACATTTCTACTCAAGCACTGTTACTCCAAATCCAATGAAAGTGATGGTTGGATTATTAATTAAGTCCAAAAGATTTGGAAATATATACTTTGGATACAGTCAAAATCATTTCGATGAGAAAAATGTAGTTCAATTCTTTGCTACTTCTTTCTTCTTGCCAGATGGAAATATCTACATTGCTTATAGAGGCACTGATACGACGCTTTTGGGTTGGAAAGAAGACTTCCTAATTACATATATGGATGAGATTGTCTCTCAAAAGATGGCGGTTGAATACGCGAAAAGGATTATGGATTCTTTCCCAAAACCTGTTTATCTTGGCGGTCATAGTAAAGGCGGAAACCTTGCAATGTACACTCTTTTAAAGATTGGCGAACAATATGAAGACAGGGTTTTAAAAGTGTTTTCATACGATGGACCAGGATTTAGATGCGGTAAAAGAGGTTTTAACTCCTACAGTAGAGTTGCCGATAAATTTGACAAATATATTACTCAAAACGATTTAATTGGAATGGTCTACATTATGGTAGATACCACTAAAATTGTTAAATCAAATACTTTCCTACTAGGTGGACACGATCCATTTGGCTGGCAAATCCGAAATAATACACCTGAGTTTATTTACTGTGCAGACCGTTCCCGTGGTTCCAAGGTTATGGTTGAAGCATTAAGCAAATGGTTAAACAAACTTAGCAAAAACGATAAAGAATTATTAATCGAGGCTTTCTTTGAAATTTTCAAAGACGCAAAAACCGTTTTCGATTTATTGAGAGTCGGTGCAAAGGACATTGTGTTCTCTAAAAAGGCACTTCAAAAATACACAAAAGTTGAACAGGTAAAATTAAAAGCTTACTTCGATGCCTTCTTGCAACACTATTTCGATGCGTTCTTTAATTATAAAGATCCAAAGCAAAGCAAGAACAAGCAAATTAAACAAGTCGCGTAATTTCCAACCCACTTTTTTAGACTTTTACATAATTTTCAAAAGTTATATAATACAAGTTGCTGAGAACCAAAATGGAAAAGAATACAAAGAAAAATATATCAGGAAGAGCATTGCTAATACCTTTTGGTATTGTTTTACTTTTAACATCCGCTATTAACCTTGTTGTAGGAGTTCGTATGGCAGATGCTTATTCGAGATTAGAAGACACAACAAGCAATAGTTTACAATTCCGAGATGCAAGTGAACAATTCCAAGATGGTTCCGATATTTTAACATCAAATGTACGTCTTTTTGTCGCTACAGGAAAAGTTCAATATTTAGATGGCTACTTCACCGAAGCAAATGTCACTAAGAATAGAGATACAGCTTTAGAAAAGATCGAAGATTACGATCACACTGAATTAACAAAACCACTACTTCAAGAAGCAATGACACATTCTACAGAGTTAATGAATGTAGAATATCATGCGATGAAATTAACCGCTGTTGCTTTTGGAACTGATGTTTCAAATTACACTCCTGTCGTTAATTATAATCTCGCACCTGAAGAACTTTCTTATACTCAAGACGAGTTGCTCGATGCCGCTTCTAATTTGGTTAATGGCGAAGCATATTACGAAATCAAACAACTTATTTATAACAAAATTGATGCGGCTTTTGACGTAGTTATTGAGAAAAACCAAGAAATTCACAATAGTTTGAAAACCGAAATGAAGAATTACGTAACTATTGAAGTTATTTCTACTTCTATTTTCACATTTTTATTATTGCTAGCAATCTTCGTTACTGGTCATAGTATGCTATTCCCAATGGCAAGAGCTATTAAGTCTATTTCTAAAGACGAACCTATGGATGATACATATGGTTTATCCGAATACACTACTTTAGCAACCACTTACAACACATTACTTGCTAGAAGAAATTCTCTTGAAAGCGAACTTAGAAATATTGCAAACACAGATCCGTTAACCGGATTACCTAATAGAAACGCTATTGCCGGAATTATTGAAAGCTGTGGTGAAAAAATCTTCTCAAAGATTGCCATTTTATCTTTAGACGTTAACCAATTAAAAGAAACTAATGATACAAAGGGTCATAAAACTGGTGATGAATTACTTTGCAATGCGGCCGACTGTATCTTAGACTTCTTTGGTAATGATCAGCGTAACAATTGTTGCCGTATCGGTGGTGATGAATTCACTGCTTTCCTCATGGGATTGGATGAAAGCGAAGTAGTAGCAAAAATCGAAGCATTTAATAGAGCGCAACTGCGTTATGGAGTTTCTATTGCTGTTGGTTATTCATATCGTGACTATGGTACAGTTTTCGATATGAGAAAAATGTACGAAGAAGCTGACGAAAAGATGTATAAATCTAAAAAAGACTACTATAAAAAACGTGGATTAGTTCATCCTTCAGATGTAGATCCAAACGTAATTAATTAGTTATTTTATTAATAAAGTTTCTGGATGAGAAAATTGGAATTCTATATTCTTGTGTGGATTAACAAGAAGACTTAGGATTCCTTTTTCTTGTGTATCCATTCTTGTTTCAAATAATAATCTTCGATAAGGAATGAATCCTAGTTTTTCTTGTACTCTTGCGGATTGAGTATTGAAATCAAAGTGACCGCATAACAAGAAGTCATAATCCAATTCATTAAAACAATACTCGATAACTCCTTTAAGGGCTTCAGGCATCAATCCTTGTCCCCAATAATCTTTAGAAAGGACAAAGCCAATCTCTCTACCTTTATAATCAAAGAATTCAGAGAGAGATTCTTCTCTGCCATATTTTTCTATTCCGATTGATCCAATGACTTTGTTATTTTCCTTTAAAACCACTGCAAAAGTCTTCTTTTCTTTAATGAACATTTCAAGTATTTGAGTGGTTTCTGCAATGTTTTCATGATGTTTCCAGCCTGCTCTTTCTCCCACACCTTCGACTGAAGCGTATTCAAAAAGATCTTCCAAGTCATCTTCATTGAAAGGTCTTAAAATTAAGCGATTTGTTTTTAAAACAACATTTGTAACATCAACATTTGCATTCATGTTTTCAATTATATTTGTCGCAATCTATATTTTCAACCAGTAAAGGGCATCATAGGCTTTAATTTTTAAAGTCTATATTTGTTTTTATAGCAAAAGATTTATAGAATATTCCTGTAGAGGATTACTTATATGAAAAATAGAAAATTGTTTTCAGGCGCAATTCTTTCTTTGCTTTCCCTATCTTTATTAGTGGGTTGTGGCAAAGGAAATACACCTGACGAAGATGAATCAAAAGAACCAAAACCTATAGAAATAGGCGATACAGTAAGAGAATGGACATCTAATGAAGATTTTGAAACTTCACCAATGCTTCCTACTGGAAAAACTGCAACAGGAACGGGATTTGCGGATGTTATTAATGACTTTGGTAATGAGGATGATTGTTCGATTTATCTAGATTTAACACCGGGAAGTAGTGAAAGTTATATTGGCACAGATACTTTAAAAACACCTTACTTTACAGAGGATGATGCTAAAAATGGTGATGTAATTTCCTTATATTTCTATGTTCCAGCAAATAGTAACTTAGCCTCCCTTCAACTCCAATTATTTGGAATTAATATGGGAGATCCAATAAAAGGTGAAAAGATTTCAATTACACAAGATAATGAAGAAAAATGGATTAGAACTGTTAAGACATTCGATACATTAGAAACCTTAGGCGCTATTAGACTTTACTACACCGCTGTTAACAAAGCTTCTTCCGTTCAATTCTACATTGATGATATCAATATCACTTATGGAGAAGAAACAGTTCAAACAGGTTACACAAATCCAGAAGAATCTTTATATCAAGCATATGAACCATATTTCAAATTTGGTGGATGTGTTTCCGCTCAAACACTAAGAAATACAACAATCAGAAAACTGGTTAAGGATAACTTCAATTCAATTACTGCAGAAAACGAAGGAAAACCTGAAAGAATTCTAGATCAAAAAGCATGTCAAAAACTATTACAAGCTGGTGATAGTGCTGGTGTAGCAATCACAACTGAACCATTTGAAAAGATCTATAGTTGGTGTGAAGCAAACCATATTAAAGTTAGACACCATACATTTGTTTGGTATTCACAAACTCCTGAATGGTTCTTCAAAGCAAACTATAATTCTGGCGCTAACGCATCTAAAGAAGTTATGCTTCAAAGAATGGAAAACTTCATTAGAGTTACATTAGAAACAATTAATGAAAGATGGCCTGAATTAGTATACGCAATCGACGTATCAAACGAAGCTATTGAAAATAACGCAGTTAGAAATAATAACAACAACTGGTATACAACAGTAGGTAAAGATTTCGTTTACTACTCATTCTTATACGCTAATAGATATAAAGCAGATTATCAAAAGCTCTTCTATAACGACTTCTCGTATGACTACAACTACACTCATTGTCAATTTGCAGTTAACACATTATTAAAAGAAGCTATTCAAGAAGGTTTAGTTGATGGTATTGGTATTCAAGGACATATCGATGCTGGTCAAAATGGTGATGTCTTACTTAATGACGCTAAATTAATTACATCCAAAGGTTTAGAATGCCAAATAACTGAACTCGATATCACAATTGATAACAGCAACGCTACTACTTTAAGTAACCAAAAGAAAGCTTATAAAACTCTTATGAGCAAGATTCTTAAAGCACAAGATAAAGGTGAAGTTAATATGACTGGCGTTATCGTCTGGGGAACAACAGATGATACATCTTGGAAACGTAGTCAAAACCCACTACTTTTCACAAATAACTATGCAAAAAAGCCTGCATATTACGGTTGTCTTGAAGCTGCTCAAGAATTCCAACCAACTCCTACTGAAGAAGTTGAAGAATAAGATTAATTAACACAAAACCCCAAAATCTCAAAAATTGGGGTTTTTATTATTTTGTTTTTAAAACAAAACGGATACACTATTAACGTTAGTAAAAGGAGAATGAATATGAATAACATTCCTCAAGTAAAAATTGGTATTGTCGCGGTCAGTAGAGATTGCTTCCCAATTGAATTATCAATTAAAAGAAGAAAAGCATTAGTAGAAGCTTATCAAAAGAAATATGGCAAAGCAGATATTTATGAATGTCCTGTATGTATTTTTGAAAGCGAAATAGATATGGTTAAGTCTTTAGAAGACATCAAAGCAAACGGATGTAATGCTTTATGTGTATTCTTAGGAAACTTTGGACCAGAAATTTCAGAAACACTATTAGCAAAACACTTTGATGGTCCAAAGATGTTCTGCGCAGCTGAAGAAGAAAACATTGGTGTTCTTTCTAGTGATAGAGGTGACGCTTATTGTGGTCTTCTTAACGCTTCTTATAACTTAAAACTCAGAAATATTAACGCATATATCCCTGAATCCCCTGTCGGTGATGCAGAAGATTGCGCTGATATGATTCATGATTTCTTACCAATCGCTAGAACT
>CAMJAG010000003.1 GCA_946403545.1 uncultured Caryophanales bacterium
TAACAAATATAATAAAAAGGCTGGTTCCAAGAACCAACCTGTTGAAGCTAAAGAGCTTGATTAATATCCTCTAAGTTCAACCTTAGACATATATTTCTCCAAGATTGATTTAAATTTATTAGCTTGGTCTTCACTTACACAGTGGAGACCTTTTTTTAAACATCCTTCTCTTTCTACAAATTTTTGTAGGTACATTTTAGGAGTGTCTTTGAAAGATTCCCCTATTGCTTCTATGTCTTCACTAGTGAAGAACTCATCCACTAAAGTTGTACGAAGTTCAAAATCTATTCCACTATTAAGTAAGATTTGGTAAGTTTCGTATACTTTATCAAAGAAATTGATTTTTGTATCAGTGGTTACTGGATATTTATTTTTAGAATTTTTAATATCCATAGCGACATAATCTAAAAGATTATCCTTTAACAAATCCTTGATAACTTCAGGATTTGTCCCATTAGTGTCCACTTTAATCAAAAAGCCTAGAGATTTAACTTGTTTAATCTTTTCTTTTAGATCTGGCATAAGAGTGACTTCACCACCAGTGAACACTACTGCATCTAGAATACCTTTTCTAGTATTTAGATAATCTAAAACGTGTTCCCAAGAGATTTCATCGTCGCTATTTAAGACTGTTAAACCATTGTGGCAATATGGACATCTAAAATTACAAGGTTTGCAGAATAAGACTGCACTTACCTTGTCTTCATAATCTAATAGAGATAATTTATCCATTCCGACGAAGTTCATGTAAATATTATAATCCTTTTTAATTATTATTTATATTATATATAAACTTTTATTTGAATTTCAAAAAAAAGTATTTTTAAATTAGTTCGATATTATGTATAATTTATTAGAACATTTTTTTATAGGAGAAAAATTATGAAATGTCCAGCTTGTGGTAAAGAAAACAAAGATGGCGATTTATATTGCTATCGCTGTGGGGCAAAGCTAACAGGTGAAGATGTTACAGATACTATTGGGGAAGTTGATGTAGCAAAGCCTGTAAATCAAAAGAAATCAGTTTTTAAATACGTTTCTTTTGGTCTTATTTGTTTAGCAATCTTATTGATGTTTGTTGGTTGGTTCGGAGACACCATATTGGCATACACTAATATGTCATATGCAGGTTCAAGTCAAAATTCATTAATCGGTTGTGGTATCAAATACTTTTTCCAAAAGGGTTTTGAAGACATAAAAGTATATCAAAGTTATCAAGAACCTTACGCATACAATCTTGCAGTAACTACTTTAGTAATTAATTTAATTACTTATATAGGATTATTAGTAACTATCCTATTATGTGGAACATTCGCTGTTCTTGCTTCAGGAAGAAAAACTTTTGGTAAAAAGTATATTCATAATCCTTTATATTATGTAAGATTCATTTTCATCGCTGCATTTATTCATATTGGTTATTCATTAATGACTAACCATGGTTTTGAGAAAGCTAATATCTATGGAGCAACAATGAACGTTGGAGTCTTATTAGGTTGGGGTGCTATTTTAGTAATTATTGGTTTAATTATTGCGGTTGTTGCATCATATTTAGAAAAACTTGGTGATGGATGGCAAGAATTAGATGTTAAATCAAAGATTTCTGATCTTATGCATTATGGCGCTTTAGCGGCATTAATGATTGCGATATTATTAGTTTCTTGTGGTTCTTTGTATGCTGATCTTATGAGCGCAGGACAAGATGGTTATGTAATTAATACACCTTATGGTTACCTATCATCCATTACTCTTAGGATATCTTATGGTGCAAGTTCTGATGGTTTTGCATTGTTTGTATCCGCTCTTGGATTCTTATTCCAACTTATTACATTAGGATTTGTAGTTATTGGATACTTCAAACTAAAACATAGAGAAAAGGCAACAGGACCAAGATTCTTCATTGCAGGTTCAATTACTTATCTTGCATCTATTATTTGTGGTATTATCGCTGGCGCTAAATACTACGATGGCGCTGCATCAATAAGTGTATTACTATCTACATTTGCATATCTTGCACTCTTCTTCCTTGCAATCGGAACTGCTTTAGCATATGTTTCTAAAAGTTTCTTTTGCAAAGCAAAGAAAAACGCATAAAATATAAAAGGTGGCCTTTAAAAATAAAGGCCTTTTCAAAGGAGTTTTTATTATGAAATGTCAAAAATGCGGAAGCGAAATTGATGACGATTCTTTATTTTGCTCTAAGTGTGGAGCAAAGGTTGAATCAGTTGTCGAAGAAAAATTCAAATGCCCAAAATGTGGCAGCGAAGTCACAAAAGACAGCAAATTCTGCCGTAAATGTGGTAATGAATTAATCTGGGATAATGTTGATTATGATCACATTCCAGTTCCAGTAAAAGCAGAGGAAGAAACAGCTCCAGCTGCTCAAACTGTTCAAGCTGCTCCAAGAAAACGCGCTGATGTAAATAAAATCTTTGGTTTTATTTCATTAGGTTTAATCTCTTTAGCAGTACTACTACTCTTCATCGGATGGTTTGGAGACACATTAAGTTTAAATGGTTCCTCTTTATTAAGAAGCTATGCCGGTGATTCATCTGCTGCACGTGTTGATATAACATGGTTCTTTGGTAGATCTTTTGATAGCATTAAATCTCTTAAAGAATATGAAGGACAAGGCGCTTATGTATTTGCTTTAATATTCACAATTTTAAATACACTTACTTATGTACTTATGCTTGTTGGAATATTGGCATTTGGTACTCTTGCTATTCTTAACGCAGTTAAAAAGGTACAAGGAAAGGAAGTTAAATCAACATATATTGGTGGTTTAATCGCCACAACTCTTCCTCATATTGTTTATACATCTATGCTCTATTCAACTGTAATGTCTGTTACAGGCTCAGGCCGTAGCGAATCTATAAATATTGGTCTTGGTTGGGGTAGCATCTTAGTTATCAGCGCTTTAATCTATTTATTTGCAGCTTCCGTTCTCGAATTATTTGCAAAAGAATCCAAAGGATTCAATAAGAAGAGATTGGTTTCATCAATTACTTATACAGTTAGTTTGATTACTGGTTTAGTTATGCTTCTTTGCTTATCAGGTTCAATCCTTTCTATGACAGAAAAAATGACCTCTAATAGCAGTATGACAGCAGCAACTACACCATACGCATTCACACTTTCTACAATTACACAAATGTGCTCAGATACAACAACTGAAGTACCTTATTTATACTTACCAATCCTCAGTTTCTTCTTCCATATCTTAGCAATGATTATTGCTGTTCCAACATTCTCTGGTTTAGTAAAGAAAAACGATTCCGCTAATATTGTTGGATTTGCATGTGGTATCTTCTTCTTTATTGCATCTGCAATCTTCGGAATAATCGGCATGAATCAATCTATTGATCCATCACAAAGAGAAGCAGTGTCCTGTGGAATGGGACCTGCTGCTATCGTCGCAATTGTCTTTGCAGTTATCACTTTTGCATTAATTGCAGTTTCATTAAGTTTCAAAAAGAAATCAGAACAAATCGCTTAATTAAACATATATTATTGAAATAATATATAAATTTGATAAAATACTTGTATTATGATAAAAAGTAACATTTCATGGGATGAATACTTCATGGGTATTGCTTCTTTAAGCGCTCTCAGAAGTAAGGATCCTAACACAAAAGTCGGAGCATGCATTGTAGATGATGATAAGAAAGTCGTTTCTATCGGATATAATGGTATGCCAAAAGGTCTTGACGAAGACCAACTTTCATGGAACAAGGGTGAAGGTTTAGATAGCAAGTATTTATATGTTTGTCACGCTGAGATGAACGCAATTTTAAATACTAGAAACGGAAGTGCTTTGAAAGGATGCACATTATATGTCACCTTATTCCCATGTGAGAATTGCGCTAAAGCAATTATCCAATCTGGTATTAAAGAAGTTGTCTATTTAGACAACAAATACGCTGACACTATCGGTGCTCAAGCTAGTTTAAAGATGTTCCAATTAGCAGGAACAGTATTAAGACAATACAAAGGTAGAGTCTTAAACGAATTCGTTAAATAATTATGACTATTAAAGAATACGTTGCACTTAGAAAACAAGAGATGAAGCAAGAAGTTTTAGATATGCCTAAAAAGCCTTGCATCGCTATTGTTCAAATAAACGAAGATCCAGCAAGTTACGCTTACATTAAAGGTAAACTTAAAGATGCTGCAGAACTAGGAATTGATGCAGAATTAATTAAACTACCTTTAGAAACAACTGAACCTCAATTATTAAACGTAATTGATCGTTTAAATAAAGATAGCGTTCATGATGGATTCATCGTTCAAATGCCTCTTCCAAAGCAAATTAATGAAGAGACAGTTAAGCTTGCAATCGCTCCAGAAAAGGATGTTGATGGATTCCATCCACTCTCATCTTTAGCACCTTGTACACCAAAAGGAATCATGAATTATTTGAACTATATTAAAACTGATTTCACTGGTAAAAACGCTGTTGTTATCGGTCGTTCCAACATAGTTGGAAAACCAATGGCGAAATTACTACTAAAAGCAAATTGTAATGTTACAGTACTTCATAGTAAAACTAGCCAAGAAGATATGGCTAGATATATCAAATATGCAGACATCATCGTAGTCGCTATTGGTAAAGCTGGTTTCTTAGATAATCGATTCGAATATAAACCAAGCGCTATTGTTGTTGATGTTGGTATTTCAAGAGATGAGACAGGTCTTCATGGAGATGCAATTCCAGGATTACCTGTTACACTACAAACACCAGTTCCTGGAGGTGTAGGACTTATCACTAGATTGGCCCTTTACGAAAACCTCTTGGAAATCGTAAAGGCAAAATAAAATCGGATTCGAAATCCGATTTTTTTATGCTCTTTTTATTACATTTCCTTTTCTCTTTATTAGATGTTTCTTTTCTAATCGAGACAAACATCTAGATAAGGATTCTCTAGTCATACATAATGTTGCAGCTAGATCAGTAACAGATTTAATAGTGATTTGGTTATCATTCATTCCTAAGTAAACTAATAATCTATCTTCACTACTTTCGTATGAGAGAACTTTAATCTTACTATTTAAAGCTTTAGAGAAATCTGATTGTTTGTTTAAGTATTCTAATAAGAAGTCTTGGTTAGTTTGTAAGATGTTAATTAAATCCGCTTTCTTGATAATTGCGACAGTGGATTTTTCTTTTGCCACTACATCGCCCTTATATTCTTTTTCACTAGAGAAGACTAAGTTAGCACCAAAAAGATTTCCAGGTGTAATTGAGTTATACACTATTTCTTTTCCTTCTATAGAATAAGAGACAATGTCAATCTCACCACTAACGACGATTCCGATAGAATCACATGTATCGCCTTCCTTAAAAAGAGAGTAACCCTTTTTAATAGAAAGTCCTTTAACTAATTTACGTTGTTCTTTGCTTAAGCAAGATAATAATTTAATTTCCATACCTATATCGTGATTTTAATCACATACTAATTATAACACCGTGTAATAGAATTACAACGGAAAGAAGGAAATTCAAAATGAAAAAAGTATTACCACTATTATCAACACTAGCACTCCTCGCTGGATGTGCTTCTAAAGGACCTACAAACTTAGAGGTCTCAGTATTGTGCCCAACAGGTGCTCCTGCTTTAGCTTTCTATAATTATGCTACTGATACAAATTTTGAAACTAACGCTAACGCATCCGAAGGTATTCTCCCTTTAATGCTTAAAGGTGAAAAAGATGTTGTAATTTTACCTACAAATGCAGGTGTACAAGCAATTACAAAAAAGAGTGCTCCATACAAATTAGCAGCAACAATTACATTCGGTAATGTCTATTTAGCATCTACTGGACATGATGCTGATAACACTCTTAATGATGGCGACTACATTATCTTATTCTCACAAGGCCAAGTACCTGATTTATTATTCCATTATGTATTTGGAGATACATTAGATTCTAACGCTCATTATGTTTCTAACGGAACTGATGCTGCTAAATGCTTAAAGCAAGGTAAAAATATTACAAGCAATAACGAAGATGTTGACTATGTTTTAATCGCAGAACCAGCTCTTCAAAATGTTTTAAATACAACTCCAAACGTTAAAATTGCCAAAAATATTCAAGAAGAATATAAAGCAAAATCAAATGGTTTAGATATTTTCCAAGCATCAGTGTTTATTAACAATAATCTTGATAACTCCAAGGCAAAATCATTCTTAAAGCAACTTGAAAAAGATGTTAAAGATGGGTTAAAAGATGTTAATAAAGTCAAAGAAGGTCTCGCAAAAGCTGAGAACTTAACTTCTAAATATGGCGTCCCTTCTGTTGAGGTTGTTGAACAAACATTTGCAAACAACAATAGTATGGGTTTAGGTTATAAAAACGCAAAAGAAAATAAAGCTGCAATTGATAACTTCTTATCATTATTTAATATAGCGGAGACCAATGAAGAAATTTATTTCTAATAAGTACATATTATTTGGTTTAGGTATAGTGTTATTCATCCTCCTTTGGTGGGTGATTTCACTATTCTTTGACATCAATAAAATGGTAGTTCCGTCTCCATTAGACACTACTGTCAGGATGTTTGAACTACTAAGAGATCCATATACATTTAAATGTTTAGGAATTACCCTACTTAGAGTGTTAATAGGATTTGGTATTTCTTTTGCTGTAGCATTCATTTTAGGTGTGCTTGCAGGTAACTCAAAGATTTTTGCAGGTCTATTAAAACCAACTATGGTAGTTATAAAAAGTATTCCTACTGCTACCGTAGTATTCTTATTTGTTATTATGGTATCTCCTAAAGATGCGCCAATCTTAGTTACTACATTAATTAGTTTCCCAATTCTATTTGAAGCAGTTACATCAGGTATTGCTAATGTAGATAAGGAAACTTTAGAAGCTAGTAAAGTTGATGGAGCAGGTTACTTAAAAAGAAATATATTTATTAAGATTCCACTATCTCTTCCTTATATTGGTGTAGGTGTTTTAGCTAGTTTCTCTTTATCTTTTAAAGTTGAAATTATGGCAGAAGTCATCACTGGCAATACAGATGCAGGTCTAGGAAACGTTATAAGAGCAACTCAAGGCGCTGATCCAACTGATATGGTTACAATATTTGGTTATTCCTTTATTGCAGTTATATTAGTTTTAATAATTTCAATTACTGCAGATGTTATTAAAGATAAACTTAAAAGGATATCGTAATCCCTAATACAAAGAAAAAAGCACTTCATCCGAAGTGCTATTTTTTTAAATCTGGTGGCTCAGGCCGGGAGCGCGCCGGCGACACTCAGATTTTCAGTCTGATGCTCTACTAACTGAGCTACCGAGCCAGCAAACTTTTTTTCTAATATAATATCTTATAAAAGAAAAGCGCTAATAATGGCGGACCATACGGGAATCGAACCCGTGATCTTCTCCGTGACAGGGAGACATGTTAACCGCTACACCAATGGTCCACTTGCAGCGCTTTATTATTATCTTAAAAATTTAAACAAATTGCAATAGTATATTTCAAAATAATATAAAAAAATGACTCCACTACGTGGAGCCATATATTTTTTAATAATTTTTAGTAATTTTTAACTTCCATTTCAAAGTAGCTATCTGGGTGAGCACATGTTGGACAGACCTTAGGAGCAAATTTACCGATATGAATATGTCCACAGTTTCTACATTTCCATACTACTACATCATCTTTGATGAAAACTTTATTACCTTTAACGTTTTCTAATAATTCGAGATAACGTTTTTCGTGATTTGCTTCAATCTTACCTACTAATTCAAATTTAGCAGCGATTTCATTGAATCCTTCTTCTCTAGCTTCAGCAGCCATTCTTTTATACATATCTGTATGTTCGAAGTTTTCACCTTCTGCTGCTGCTTTTAAGTTAGTTGCAGTATCACTTACTGCACCACCATTAAGGTATTTGAACCACATTTTTGCATGTTCTTTTTCGTTTTCAGCAGTTTCTAAGAAAATAGCAGCGATTTGTTCATAACCTTCTTTTTTAGCTTGGCTAGCGAAATAAGTATACTTATTTCTTGCTTGGGATTCACCCGCAAATGCTTCTTGTAAATTCTTTTCAGTTTTACTACCTTTTAATTCCATAAATTTCTCCTTTATATCTACTTCAATTAAAGTATAGATAATTATTTGTTTTATAGCAAAGCATTATGCTTTTCTATTGTTTTTATTGCTTGCAAGCTTCTTTTCTAAAGCAGCTTGTTGAGCGTGTTTGACATTCTTTTCTAGATACATCATCTTATCTGCTTTTTCAGTAACTTTTTCAAAGTTTTCATCTGGCCATTCCATAATAGAGGAACCAACAGAAACACTAACTCTTGTATCTTCGATAACTAAGTTAGATTGTGCTTTAATTTCTTCCATGTATTTTTCACAATCTGCTTTATCACTACCAGGAACGATAATTAAGAATTCGTCACCACCTAAGCGGAAGAATTCTGAATTATCTGGGAATGATGTAGTTAAAATACCAGCAGTAGCTTTAATAAATCTGTCACCAGCTTTATGACCGAATGTATCGTTAACGTGTTTTAATCTATCACAGTCTGCCATAAAGACACCAACTGGATATAAGACGTTTGGAAGAGTATGTTTAACATACTCATCGAGTTTAGAACGGTTACCGAAACCTGTTAATTCATCAGTTTCTGCAACTTTTCTAAGTTTTTCTTCGATAGCGATCTTTTCAGTAACATCATTAATTTGACCAACAATACCTATAATCTTGCCATTTTTATCTCTAACTGGACGTTTTATTAATTCAATATATTCTGGTTTTGTTGGATCGATATTAGCTTTAATGACATATTGACTTGGTCTACCTGTCTTCACAATCTTTCTATCTTCATTAAACGCTTTTTTAGCGTTATCTCTATCAATACGGACTTCTAAGTCTGTCTTGCCACGGATTGAGAAGTTTTCACTTCCATCAGTTTTAATTTGTTTCCAAATTTGAGAACAGAAGACATATCTACCTTTAGTATCTTTAAAGAAGATATTACTTGGTAATTCTTTAAGAATTCTTTCAAGTTCTTCATAAGTAAGACCATTATTTGGATCAATAGTTTTATTTTCTTCTGTTTTACTAGAAATTTTTGAAGTAACTTTCTTCTTCTCGGAAGTAGTCATATATTTACCCATGTTTTGTTTGCAATCAAAGAATTTAGTCTTAACTGCTTCAAAACAATAGATTAACTTTTCAGAATATGCACCACATTCTCCATTGAGAATCATATCGAAAGCTTCTTCATTTGTGTATGCTTCTTTATATGGTCTCTCACTCGTGAGAGCGTCAAAACAATCTGCGATAGAAACGATTTGAGCAGAAATTGGAATTTGATCTCCTTTTAGACCTTTAGGATATCCTCTTCCATCCCATTTTTCATGATGATACTGGCAAATATCAATTGCGGTTTTTAAGTAATCGTCATCCCAAATATCAGTTAGTTTTTCAAGTAACTTAGCACCTTCCACTGTATGAGATTTCATGGTTTCGAATTCTTCATTAGAGAGTTTTCCAGGTTTAAGTAAGATAGCATCTGTAATAGCAATCTTTCCTAAGTCATGGAGTTTACTTGCTAAAGCAAAAGTTTCAACATCATCATCTGTTAATTTGTATTCAGGACATTGTTTTTTAACTTCTTTAGTTAAGATACGAGTAAACATAGCAACACGCTTAACGTGTTCACCAGAAGTTTTATCTCTTCCTTCAACTGTTTCCGCTAAAGCTTCAAAGATACCTTCGTTAACTGCTTCAAGTTCTTCATTGGACTTATTGAGTTCTTTAGTTCTTTCTTCGACAAGTTCTTCAAGGTGTTTTTGTTCGTTTTGAGTTTTTTTAACTTCACCATCAATATTAACAACACCAATAGCAGCGCTGTTTTCATTTTCACCTTTAACAATGACAAGTTTAAACCAGAGAACACTTCCCATAGAGATGTCTCTATATTTGATTTGGAATTCATCAGTTTCTCTGAGTTTTTGTCTGATGTATTCAGTTTTACAAACTTCTAACATCATTTCTCTATCTGGTTCAAAGACTTCTTCTTCTATGAAGTCTTCAAAATAATCATCAAAGTTTTCTAATTCGATAAATCCATCAGCGTATTCATTGTGTCTCTTATAGATAGCGAATGCATTTTCATCTAAATCTAATAAGTACGCTGAATAATAGATATCTGCGAATAATTTATTAAAAGATTGAATTCTTCTTTGTTCAACTTCAAGTTCTTCAACCTTATTCTTAATTTTAATATCTTTATCAATGCTACCGATGGATGCAATAAGACCAATAATGTCGTTACCCTTCTTATCAGCGGTAAATCTCATTTGATAGAATAGTTCTTCACCATTAATAATTGCTCTAAATGGAACAGTATATTCAGAGTCATAAGACAATGAATCAATAACATCATTAAAGCTTACTGATTTTCTGAATGTAGATTGTTCTTTTGGAGAAACGATAGATAAAGTAATTTCATCTAACTTATCTTTAAAATATTTAGTTTTTGCTAAACTTGGCATGATTTTAGTAAAAGTTTCACTAATAATGTATGGTGAATCTTTTGCCTTGGTTGGATCTTCGTTATCATTCATCCTTAAATAAGTAATGAAGTCATAACTTGATGTTAAGTTAGTCAAGATAGCTTTGTTTTTAACATTTGTGAATTCTTGGATTTCAAAATCGTGTTCAATATTTTCTACTGACACAATCCAATGAAGCTTATCAATAGTTGCAGAAGCAACCATTCTTGTATGAGTAATCATTCCATTAATCAATAATCTGAATGAGAAAACAACAGAATCTTTTTCTTTAAGTTTATTTTCAAGATTCTTCTTATTTAAGAATTGTGTGAACGCAAGAGTGTCTTCAGGATGAATAAATTTCTTTGCTCTTCTAATAGCTTCGCCAAAGAAATCATTACCATTAAATTCTAATTCAAAATGTTCTAAACCTTTTGCAGGTTTATAAATCAAATATTCATTATTATTTGGGTTAACATAGAAAATAATTTCTACTTGTCTACCTAATGCTGAAGCAATATCTTCAAGAATTCTACCTTTTTTAGCATCTTCTTTATCAAGGAATTCGCTAGTAATATCCTTAAGGATTCCTTCCATTCTATAATAGTTATCTTTTTCAGCAATAGATTTAGCAGCTGCTCTAAAATATGCAGTTGATCCATCTTTTCTCTTCCATGGATACTCTAATCTATAGACAGCTTCACCTTTAATCAATTTATCGATGTGAATCATCATCTCATCTAAAGCTTCTGGATCGATTCTTTCAAACCATGCTCTATATAGTTTTTCAGGAGTTAAATTATCATTTTCAAATCCTAAAATTTTCAAACATTTTTCATCAGCATACATTCTTGGAGCGAAACCTTGGCCCATTTCAATCGCATGGTTACCAATTGAATCATCATCTTCAAGAACTTCTTTAGCGATATTTTTAGCGCCAATTGATCTTAAAACACTATCATCTTGTTTTTCACTAACAGTGTAATATTCCTTAAATGGTTGTAAATAAACTTCGTCATCCGGTAAACCAAGACCACTATTCATGTAAATTTTTGTCATAGCACTGCTAGCTCTAATAAATGCAGCAATAACAGTGAAAGGATCCTCAATGATTCCTCTTTCTTTGAAAGATTGACTTAAAATCTTATATGCATCAGTTTGTTCTAAGAACACCCTTACTCTTTTAAGAACATCTTTAGGGAAGAAATTCATTGTATAACTAAAAGCAATTAAGAAATCTAATATAGGTTGCGCGTGCTCGCTCATTTCCTTAATTCTTTTAACACTTCTAACAAAGAAGTTTTCTACACTAGTATAATTTTTCTCCCCAAGAAGATAATGAGAACAGACATCTCTTAAAGTATCGACAAAAAGATCGTATTTGGATGGAAAGTTATCACGAACAAATTCTCTATCAACGCCTGCGCGTTTTGCAATTTCATCTAAACTGGTTAGTTCGTAACCCTTACTACCGAACTCTAAGAGAGCGATGTCAAAAACTCGTCTTAAAGCGATTCTGCTTACATCTGTATCTTTCATACTATATACAATCCTTAATATCTTCTTGTGGTTTTATCATATCATACGCATACATTAATAAAATGACGTACTTACGAATTGATAAAATTTTGTTGTTTTTTTCAATTTTTATGACAATCTTGCGATGAGTAAAATTTGAGATTTATCACTATTAATAGCAAAATAGTCGATTTTTGTAAGTTTTTTGGATTTTTTGGCAATTTTCGATTATGTCAAATTTGTGTATAAAAATGTCGTTAATTTGGAATTTTAAAGATTTCAAAAAGCCCTATTTTATGACTATCTTGCGATAGATAGGGATTTATCTTTAACTTTCGTTTGTTTTCATTTAATCAAAAGAAAATGCGCACCATTACTGATGCGCATCTGTTTTGGGGGTCAATTTCAACTACTTTACATCCCTCTTCACGAATAGGTGAGCACCTAGTGCGAAGAAGCCAAGTGAGTATACTAAGTTGACAATTATGCCTCTGATGAAGACGTCATTTGCGATTGTGATGTTATAAAGCACCACTGCATTTTCATCTGCAGGATTGAATGAACTCATATCAATTTCCTTAGCAAAGCATACTAATGAATGGAATGGATTGATATAGCTTAATACATTAGTGAAATCTTCCATACCAGGGATTGAAGCAAAGATCATTGGGAACATGCCGAATACCATGATATAGATAATTGTGATTGGAATACATGGTCCAACATTTCTAAATACTGTCGCAACACATACTGATATAGATGTGATTGTAACGTAAGAGAGTAATGTAATTATTAAGAGTTTTAAGATGAAATGGCCATACATTGTTCCAAATGCAGTCATTCCAAATACTTGACCATTAGGATTGAATCCACCGATAGCACAGCCAAATCCGAAGCAAACTGCAATATACATTGCCATTAACGCTAATGCAAATACTAATCCAGAGATAAATAATGATGCATAAATCTTAAATTTGGAGTTACCTGCAATAATCTTGTTTCTAATTGTGCCACTAGTGAACTCTAAAACAATAAAGATACAAAGGTTAATTGGCACTGAATAGCCAAATCCTTCTGCTGGGTTAACAGCGATTGCAAGCAAGCTTTGACCTGTGCAAACACTGAAAGGAACACCAGATTGACCAGTTTTTTCAATCATTAAGAAGAGTAATGACATCATTAATGCAACACCTGCACCAATGATTAATGTGATTTTAAATGTTAAATCTCTAAACAATTTATAGCCGAAGGCTTTTAATAACTTTCTCATTATTCAATACCTCCCACTAAATTTAAGTAATAATCTTCAACTGATTTATCATTACTATTACATAGTAAGATATCAATATCTGCTTTAACTAAGGACTTGATAATGTCTTTAGTTTCTACTTTGTCATAGACTTTAATTTCTCCACTTGGAAGTGTTTGAATATCTTTGCAACCCAATTTCTTTAAGATTTTTAAGGCTGCATCTTCATCACTAACTTTTAAAGTTAATGATTTCTTGCACTTTTCAAGAAGTTCGTTAGCGCTTACTTCTTCAATAAGTTTACCTTGTTTGATAAATCCATAATGAGTAGCGACCTTTTCAAGTTCTGAAAGAATATGAGAAGAAACGAGAATTGAAATACCTTGTTTTTGGTTTAATTCAATCATTAATTCTCTAAGTTCTGCGATACCTTGAGGATCTAAACCATTAAGAGGTTCGTCTAAGATAAGGATTTGTGGGTCATTCATAAGCGCCATTGCGATACCAAGACGTTGCCTCATACCCAAGGAAAAGTCTTTGACTTTTTTCTTTCCGACATCTTCAAGATGTACGAGTTTTAATACTGAATTTGCTTTTTCATCAGTTAATTTTAATCCTAAATATAAACTTGCATAAGTTAAGTTCTCTTTTGCAGTAAAAGTTGGGATTAAAGAAGGAGCTTCAACAATAGCAGAGATTTTTTGTCTTATTTTATATATTTCTCTGGATTTGTTATTAGCACCACAGATAGAATATGTGCCCTTAGTAGGATTTGCTAAGCCAGTTAACATACGCATGATTGTGGTTTTTCCACTACCATTTTCACCAACAAAGCCATAAATAGCTTTTTCAGGAATATGCATGTTTACTGAATCAACAACATTTCTATCGCCATACTTTTTTGTTAATCCATTTGTTTCGATTAAGAACATACTTTTTCTCCTTTTCGAGATAATTATACATAAAAATACATAACAATACAAATATATTCGTGAAAATCGTAAAATCTTAGATTTTAGACTATATATTATTAATAATAAGGATATATATGGACTTATTTTCATATCAGTTTAAAATAAATAGCAGGAGGCTTTTTTATATGAATAATAAAAAGACAGTTTTGTTCTTACCGATATTTACATTACTTCTTTCAAGTTGTTCCGCTAGTGGAAAACATTATGAGTGTAAAGAATATGTCGCTGGAACATTAAAGTTTAAAGAGGACTTTAGAATCCTTCAAATGACAGATGTTCATTTGGGTAATAAAGATATCTTAGAAAAACATTTTGATTTTATGAGTAAGACTATTAATGAAGCTCATGCAGATTTAATCGTTGTTACAGGAGATGTATTTACATTTGCTGATAAAAACACCGCAAAATCTGTATTTAAATTCTTTGATAGTTTCAATACACCTTGGACAATGACATGGGGAAACCATGATGAACAAACATATTATGATATCGATTGGATGACAGGTTATTTAAATAACTATGGCAGTAATTGTATCTTCAAAGATCTCCAAGATGATGATGTTTATGGTAACGCTAACTTTGTTATTAATTTAACTGAAGATGGCACTGCTACCAGTGCTGTTAAGCAACAACTTATCATCATGGATTCAAATAGATACTGCTACAAAGCATTCTCTGGATATGATGCAATTCATGAAGACCAAGTTAAATGGTATGAAGATATGGTTAACTACACAACTGCACAAAATTCAGGTACAGTTGTCCCTTCTTTAGCGTTCTTCCATATTCCTTTCGTAGAATTCCAAGATGCTTATAAGAAAGCAAAAGAAGGAACTGATCCAAAAGTCAAATTCGTGGAAGGTGTTGGAAAAGCTGATCTTTTAAACGAAGATATTTGCTCACCAAGTTTCAATTATGGTGAGGGATTATATAAATCTATTAAGAAATTAGGAAGCACTAAGGGTGTTTTCGTTGGTCATGACCATATCAATACATGTTGTGTTGATGATGATGGACTTTATTTATGTTATGGAATTAAGGCTACTACAAGAGTTTACTATGATGAAGAACTTATGGGTGGCCAAGTAGTATCTATGGATTCTACCAATAAAATATCTATTGAAAGATATTTCCACACATATGATGAATAGGAGGGAACTACAATGAGTAAGAAATTATCTATTATCGTTTTAGTTTGCTTAGCATTAGTAGGTTCATTTGTTTCCTTCTATGCTACTAACTTATTTATGTTTGATGTTGGAATGAAACTCAATATGTTTTCAGAGTTATCTCCAATTAGTACACTACCATTATTTATGATTGCTATAACTTTGGTTATAGGTGCAATGTTTATTCTTAAACTTCAAAAATACCCTAATAGCAAAAAGCAATTAGTTAAAATTTATTCTTTAATTATTGTTGTATTAGCATTTGTTGGATTTATTACATCTATTTTAAGTGGAACAATTATCTATGGTTCTTTAGTGGCTAAATACCCATTCCCAGGATATTGCTTAATCTGTTTAATTGTTAACGCTTTAGTGTTAATCGCTGCTTTATTAGTGAGATTCTACTTTGTTAAGAAACTCCCAGATGACACTGAAACAAACAAAATTAAAGTCAGTACTGTATTTAAAGCACTTGGTTTACAATTCGTAATTTATTACGCATTTGAAAGATTCGGCGCTGTTATGTGGTCACCAGTTTATGCTCAAGCAAGAACTCTTTACATGACTTGGATATTCTACGTTTATTTATTAGTACCAATGGCTACAGGTATCTATCTTGCACTAAATTACTTTGGAAAAGGCGCAAAAGATAGCAAATTTACAAGAATTTATATTCTTCCAGTTATCGCAGTCCATGTTATCTTTGGAGCGTTAACACTTGTGTTAGGCGCAACAAATACACTATTTGTTTCCGCTGTTAGTAATGCAATGGGTCTTGAAAGACTTGCTAGTATGCCAATCGTTATCTTATTAACAATTGTTGGTTATACAGCATTCTTCGTAGTGCAAATTTTTAAATCAATAAAATTCAAAAAAACAAAATAAAAGAAAAGGCAACTTGAAAAAGTTGCTTTTTTTCTTGCATTTATCAATAAATGTTAATAAAATTATCAGCAAAATATGAAGAAGAAAATTTTATTAACTGTCTCAATGATAAGTCTATTACTCGTAGGCTGTGGAACTAATAATTCTAACAATGATAGCGTTGTTGGTTTTTCTAGTGAATCTTCACTTACTAATATTGCTGTAACTTCAGTTAGTTTTGATAGCAATAGCGTTGAATTAGACGTGGATGAAACCACTACTCTTACATATAAGGTTTTTCCTGAAAACGCTACTAACAAAAATGTAATATTTGTAAGCGATAATAATGACATCGTAGAAATCCAACAAAACGGCGTTATTAAAGCAAAATCTAAAGGAATCGCACATATTACAATAACTACAGAAGATGGCAACAAAACTGATACATGTTCAGTTCAGGTTTATGGTGATAATCTAAATAAAACTAGACTTAGATATAACTATAACGACTACTCATGGTACGTTGAGGATAATATATTATCCACTCCAACAATAGGAGATCCTAAATTATTAATTGTCCCTGTCTGGTTCACCGATTCTTCTGATTTCATTACTAATAATGAATATAAAAAGAATGTTAGAGAAGATATTCAAAAGGTCTATTTAGGCACAAACGAAGACACTGGATGGAGAAGCGTTTCTTCATTTTATGAAGAAGAATCATCTGGAGATTGCGTTATTACAGGAACTGTTACTGATTGGTATGAAGTAGGAAAATCATCCAATGACTTTAAGAGTACTGATTCAGGTAGAATGAATACTCACTTGTTAGTTAATGAGGCAGTTGATTGGTATTTTGCAAACAATCCAGATGATGACATTATGGATTACGACACAAATGATGATGGCGCATTAGATGGAGTTATTCTTATCTATGCAGCTCCAGATTATTTTGCTGCAGGCGGTACAACAATGAATAATTTGTGGGCTTATTGCTCACACGCAAATACAAGCGCAATAAAAGGTAGCCATGCAAAACCTAAAGCATGCCCATATTTTTGGGCGAGTTACGATATGATTTATGGCAGTAATGTTGCGAAATCAAGAACTGGTAGCGCATTCCATGGCGGAGAAACTGACCATTGCTTACTAGATTCCCATTCATTTACGCATGAAATGGGTCATATGCTAGGTTTAGATGACTATTATGACTATGGTCCAAAAGGATATTCTCTTGCAGGCGGGTTTTCTATGCAAGATTTAGTCTCTGGTGGTCATGATCCATTCTCAGTCGCAGCGTATGGATGGACTAGACCATATATTCCTGAAGAAACATGTACTTTGTGCATAAATGATTTCCAATCAAGTAAAGATATAATTCTTCTATCCCCAAATTGGAATGATGATTCATCACCATTTGACGAATACTTATTATTAGAATTATTCTCTCCTACTGGATTAAATGAAATGGATTGTAAATATCAATATTCTGATTATGATGCACAAGGTCCAAACGAAATAGGAATACGTTTATGGCACGTTGATGCTAGATTAACTTGCAAATTAATTAATGGAAATAAATACTCTCAAGACTTATTCAATGTTCCTAACAAATTAAATACTCGTCTAGCGTTTAATAATACATTCAATAACGGCACATCATTATTAGGAGATGAATACGATAACCACGCACTTCTTCAACTAATTAGAAATAACAGCAATGATACATACTTGCCTAAATCACATTTAAAAGCGGAACATCTCTTCAAAGCCGGAGAGACATTCACTATGAGCGAGTTCAAAAGACAATTCATTAAAAATGGAAAACTTAATTCTGGTGAAGAATTAGGTTGGTCCTTCTCAGTAGATTCCATCACTAATAAAGATGGTAAAATTAAAGCAAGAGTTACTTGCACTAAAGAATAAAAAATCTAAGCTTTCCGGCTTAGATCTTTTCTTCTTGTGTTTCTTGTTTAGGTTCACTGAGTTGTTTAATTTCAGCGTCTAATTCATTTATTTCTTCGCTTAATGGTTTATGCTCTATTTTCATAATGTCATATCCCATAATAACGATAATAAATAAGTTAATTAAGGATGCAATTGTAACTACATCTTCTCCTAAAATATCGAAGAGGTATTTACCATATCTAGCTAGATAGTGATAATACACTATCGCGGAAGATACTTGCATGAGTATAAGAAGATATATCTTCTTTTTATCAATCAATGCATAGATGATTAATAAGCAATCAACGATAAGGAAGTATCTTTCGTGTAATCTTGGAAGTAAGAAGATTGTAACCATTGTAAGGAAGATACCTACTTTAAACATATCTTCTTTCTTCTCAATCTTAGGATTTCTAAGTAATAAGAGAGCAAGTACACCACCGATACCTAAGATAGAAATCCATGGAGCATTATTTCTTAAAGTTGCAGATATATTATCAAATTCGAAGAATTTCCATATTGTAGCAGCACCATAAGTTAAATTGCTTTGGCCTTGGAATTGTCTAGTTAAGTATTTAAATGGTTCTCCAAGAGAAGCTCCACAGAAGAATGCTGGTAGGAATGTTGCAAAGTACACTAATGGGACAAGAATAATATTCCATAATTTGAGTTTTCTCTTAAATAAGAGATAAACAAGGAATGGTAATATGAATATTGCTTGTAACTTATTAGCAAACGCTAATCCAAAAAAGACAAACGCTAATTCAGATTTTCCTTTAATAGCGAAATAGAATGAGTATAAAAGGAATGTAACATAGATAATGTCAGCGTTACCCCATATTGTAGAGTTCACGAATAATGAAGGTAAAATTGTCGCTAAAATGTATGCAAAAGTGGCTTTTGTTTTATCTTTTGTGATTTCTTTTGCTAAGAAATACATTCCAATAGCGAATGCAATTGCAAACACAAATAGCATTGTTTTGAAATATATCATTCTATTTTCATAGAAATCGAAATAATAGTTATCGACATTGATTTGTTTACCTTTAGGTAACAATGTCATTATTGCTAAGACAAATAAGAATAATGGAGAGTAGTCACTATTAATTGTGTAGAAATTAGAGAACCCTACGTTATCAATCTGAATCATCCATGGTTGATCATAAGCAACATACATTGGCTCTTCTACACCAAGAATAAATGCAACTGTGTCACCAGTTGGATATAAAACGAAAACATATCTAACTACTAAAGCAACGATAGTTACTAAAGCCATTGCGATAATTAAATAGTATTTTTGGAAGAATTTTAGAAAGTTTAAACCTGCTAATTTCCAACCTTTACTTACTGTATTTGTAAATTCCTTGAATTTCATAGCGTGATTAAATTATATATTAGTTACCTTTATTAATCAAAATAAAAAGAACCTTTTTAATAGAAAGGTTCCTTTTAGTCATATTATTTTACAATTAGATTTCTTGGAAAATAATGTAGCTTTCCAAATCGAAGACGAAACGATAGTATGGGTTTTCGAATGAAACCATATCGTTACCACCTGTTAAGTCAAGGACTGGAGCGAGAACGCAATATCTGCTTTCGCTTGTATCTAAGCCCATTTCTTCAGCTGTTCTGCTATCAGCGATATCGACTTGGAATGAGTTAAGTTTAACTGTAACACCTCTGTCGTGTTCTTTACCTGCTGCTTCTTTATTATTTAAAGAAGTATCAGCACCACTTGAGCTGTATTTACATTTAACAACCATTTGGTAAGCACCTGCTTTAGGAGCTTTAATCCAGTAATCAACATAGCTTCCTGCTGATGTAGCGGAACATTTACCATCACTACCAATTGTATTTGTGGATGATGGGTTGAAGTCTGCGACTTTAATCTTAACGCCTGCTTTATTTGCTGTAGCGTCGTTAAGTGGAATGTAGTCTTTACCTTCTAAGTTTTGTGCTGGTGTTCCTTCTGTGTAGTTTCTTTCAAGAACTGTTAATGGAGCGCCTTCAGTTGGAGTACGACTTGTTGGTTCTGTCCAATTGCTTGGTGGAGTCTTACTGACTGGAGCCTTGGAAACAGGAGCCTTGGATGTTGCTGGAGCTTTAGAATTTGCTGGAGCAGCACTCTTTGCTTCACCACAAGCTGTTAAAGCCATTGCAGCTAAAACAAAGAAAAGTGAATAAACCTTCTTTTTCATATATAAATCCCCTTTTATATGCCTTTATTATATAATTTTAAAATTATACTACAAGTAGATATTAGTAAATATTCATAGAAATATGCAAAACAAAAGAGATTTTTTAGCTATATGAAATTATTGGATAAATAAAAAGGAACCCGAAAGGGGTTCCATTAAAATATAAATAAGAGGATTTATTTATCTGCTTTAATATCGATTGCTTTTGATAATTCTTTTTGTTCTTCAACGAATTCTTCAGCTTTCTTAATTTCGTTTTTAGAGAGTTCGCTTGGTTTATCATTTTCACCCATATGAACAACAATTTGGTTGAATGGAATAGAAATACCATTATTATCAAATAAGATTTTAATTTCACGGTTCAAATCTCTTTGAACTTGATAGATATCATTTTCGTTACACTTAGCAACGAATAATAAGTTAACTGAGCTTTCAGCAAGTTCACTGACACCTTTATAGAAAGGACCTTCAACAATAAGTGGTACTCTTTCTTTTAACTTATCAATATTATCAGAGATAATAGCTTCGACTTTTTCAATACGATCAGCATATGAAATCGCGACAGTACATTTTGCCAAAGATAATTCTTTAGTTTGGTTAATAATTGTTTTAATTTCACTGTTATTCACGATTTTTACGTTGAAACCAGCATCAATTAATCTTGTAGTTCTAATACCAATAACTTGGACTTCACCTCTCCAACCATCAATTATGATGATATCACCAACTTGGAAGTCTCCTTCAAAAACGATGAAGATACCGGCAAGGATATCTGCGATTAAAGTTTGAGAACCAAGACCAATGATAAGAGTTAAGACACCAGCACTAGCAAGGAGCATTGTTGTATTTGCACCCCAGCTTGCCATAATGCAGAACGCACCAGCAATAGCGATTGTCCATTTTAAGAAGTTACATACTAATTTGAGAATTGTAACTGCTTTTTTGTCTTTCATGTTTAACTTAGATAAACAATTTAGTAATACCGCACCGATTAAGCAGAATCCAATGATTTGGATTGTCCTTAAAATGCCAGGTAATACTAATGTAAATAATGTGAAGAGTAATGTGTTGAATTGTCCGACATCTCCACCACAGTATTTATTTACCCATTCAGTTTTGGAGAGTTTGAATACATTAAAAATGTAATCTCCAAAAATGGTAAATAGGATGGCAGCAAGTGCAAAGATTGCAAATACTGACCATAACACAATTTTCTTAACAAATTTTTTGTCGTTGTTTTCCATAATAAATCCTCCTTTGTTATCCGTTAGATACCTCTACGGTAAATTGTGTATGTAAAGCTACAGTGACATATTGATAATCTTGAGAATAATATGTGCTGTATCTTAATGTAACGTTGACTTCATTGCTAGAAAGGAACGATAGCAATCCAGGTAAATCATCTACTCTATTTAATCTTAATGAATATGTTTCATTGACATTGTCAAAATTCATCAAGCTTTCTTCTGTCATAGAAACTTCATATCTTTCATTTTCGTTACTATCAGAAGAGAAGATGATTGTATATTCACTAGCACTATAAGTGAGATAACGTCCATAAATATTAAATTGTAATATTGGACTAGAGTATTGAATTGTTGTGTTTGTTAAAGAGCATGCGACAATATCAGTACCATCACGTAAATCAAGTGTAATAGTAGCATTTCCTATTACGTCAAAAGTTTGTCCTTTGACTGTTGTTGAAATTCCATATTCAAGGCGGAGATCTAAAGGATATCCATTAGCATCGGCCGAATCAACAGAAGCTCCTGGATTAGCAGTTTTATAAGCTTGTAAAGCGCTTGTGATATTAACATATTGATATCCACTAACTTTATTTAATGTAATTTCTTCACTAAATGCTCCAGATTGTGAAGTGGAATTAGAAATTGTTAAAGTCCAATTGCCAACAGAATTAGTGTTATCAACATAGTTGATATATGCAATACCATAATATTGATCACCACTTCTAATAACGCTGCTATAGAAGTTTGCATCATAGATTTCATAAGCACTTTGGAATGTTTGAATGCCTTCATAGTACTCAGAGCCTGTTCTAGCGTCAGTGTAGAATACTTTATAGCTCACTTCTGTGGCTTCAGAGAAATATAATTCGTATTGGCTAATATCAATTGTTTGAGCAGATAATGTCTTTGTTAACCCAAAGTTATACTCTTGTGGATCCATTTGGTCAGCTCCATAAGAAACATATAGAGTTAAGGAGAAGTTACTTAAGTAACCATAATCATCAGCATAGTCTAATGTAAGAGTAATTACACCTTCCATTTGATCAATGTATGGATCGAATGTAACGCCTCTGAATTCAGTAACTCTATTTTGAATATCAGTGAATGTTATTGTTTCAGCACCTTCTAATGTTCTAAAACTATTAAGTTCGTAATAATGGAGTTCATATTGGAATTCTTGACTTAAGTCAAAGTAATTTCCAATGGAATATCCCCATCCACTATGTAAATCAACTGCTTGTTTTTCTGTTGTAGCTTCAAGACTAAATGATAAAACGTATGATTCGAATTTAAGGTCTACATAGAAACTTCTAAATTCATTTAATTCATTATCAAAATCAAGTGTTACATAGATAATTGCGTCTTTAAAGTCTGCTTGAGAATCGAATGTAATGCCTCTAAATTCTTGTTTAGCACCACTGTTATCTGTGAATGTAACGTTCCCTGTTGATTCGATAGTTTTTCCTTGCTTTCTATCATAATATGTGAACTTATAAGAGAATGTCCCATGCATATTGTAATCAGTTAAAAGTTGACCAGAAGTAGACTCATAATCATCAGGATTTAAAACTTCTAATGTTTGTTTAGATGTAGTTGGAGCTAAATCATAGAATAATTGGCAATTGCCTTGTTTAGCAATTTGGAGTCTAAAACTTGAGAAATAGCCATAATCATTGTCCATATCTAATGTGACACTGAATGTTTTATTCAAGTAGTTTGCTTCAGGATCAAAGACAATGCCTCTAAATTCACTAACGGCGCCGCTTTCATCATAGAAAGTAACTGGATTTTGAGAATCAACTTGGACTAAATCGCCTTTATTTGAATATGTTAAAACATATCCAAAAGTATCATCTAGGATTAATGTTTCTAATAATTCATCACTTGGATGGCCACCTTCAATAGTAGCGTCTCTTAAGTAAATAGTTTGTTTTTCAGTTGTTGCTCTTAAATCAAATGTCATCATTGGTTGGTTTTGACAAGATAACATTAATGTAAAGTTGGAGAAATGTAGGTAGTCGTTATCAAAATCAAGTGTGACATAGAAGTATTTTTCAATGAAGTTAGCGTTTTCATGGATTGTAATACCTCTAAATTCTTGAACAGCACCACTGACATCTTCAAATACCATTGGTTGCTCAGATTCAACTGATTTAGTTTCTCCTCTTTCTTTATAGGTAAGCGTGTATGAGAAAGCAGTATCTTCTAAAACGATGTTAGATGTATTGCCTCCTTCTTCACCTTGAATAGCACTGCTTAACTGAAGCGCTTGCTTTTCAGTAGTTGTTTCTAAGTTAAATGTATATGTTGGAGTTGTTTGAGAAGTTAAAGTAAATACGAAGTCAGATAAGTGGCCTAAATCATTATCAAAATCAAGTGTGACGTAAATCACATTTCTTAAGAAATCAGCTTCATTACTGAGTTCTACCCCTCTAAATTCTTGTTTTGCACCACTATTATCAGTGAATCTAACTGTACCTTTTTCAGCTTCAATTAGTTCATTATTAAATACGTAAGTTAAGGAATAACCATATTCATTACCAAGAGTGAAATCGAATTCTACTTCATCTTGGTTTTGAGAATAACCACTTAATGTTTGTACAGCAGTTGTTTTCTCTAAGTTATAAACACGAACACCTTCTTGACCGGTTAATGTGAATTTAAAGTCAGAGAATTCTCCAATTGGATCATCATAGAACATGGAGATTTCAAACGAATTTGTTCTAAAGTTAGCGGTTTTATCAAAAGTAAAGTCTTTAAATTCAGCATATGTCTCAGGTTCTGGTTCAGGAACATATTCACTTAATGTAGTGACATATTCGGTTGCGTGGATAGTTTTATCTAAATCCGCACTTCTAATGTTCAAAACATACTTTGTTTCAGGTTTAAGGAATAGGAACTCGTCTTTATTTAGGCCTTCTTCAAGAACTCTTGTGTCAATTACTTGGTCATCTTCAAAAGAAAGAAGTTCAAGATAGAAAGGAACTTCATCAGTTTCTTCTAGTTCAATACCATAAAAAATACTATGCGTACTTGCGTCTAAATAAGTAAATTCTGCTCTAACGTTTTGAAGAATACTTGCACCGATAACAGAACCGACCACAGGAATAACAACAACTGTAGCAGCACCAGCAACAACCGCACCGGCAGAAGCACCGGCAGAAGCGTTAGTTATTTGTTTGACTGTTTCAGTATTTTTTTGTTGTTGACTCTTGTTTTTGTAGTTAGGATTATTTCTTCCGATTAACCCATTTTTCTCTCTATCATCATTGATAATTTCGACATCATTTATATTGGATTTGCAAGGTTCTGGATTACCTTTAAATTCAGAAAATTCAGTCTTTTGAGTCTTACCAAATTCTGAGCCTTCAAAATCATTTTTGATTTTTACATTGTTATACTCATCGTATCTCATAGCAAATATATTAACATATCTTCAAATAAAAAGAGATAGAAATCTATCTCGTTTTTAATAATTATATTTAAATTTATTGTTATTTTTCGCCCTTATTAGTGAATTGTTTAATCTTGTTTTTAATCAGTTTTTTGAATTCCTCAAATCTAAGATTTTGCGCTTCTTTAACCTCTTTTAATTTAGTAGCAAGGTGCACCGAGTAAGAGAAATCAACGAGCATCATCCCCATAACAGCACCTATAAAATAGGTGTATATGAGGTTTTCGCTTATCCAGGTTATACCATTAACAAGTAATGGATTTAAGAAGAAATAGTATAAAGAACCCACTACTAACCAGATAAGCGAAAAGGCTGGACATATAATACCCATAATGTTTCCTTTTCTATCCGAATAATCCCATAGTTTTGCTTTAAACCCTTTTATAAAGATAAGTCCAGCGATGAATTCTATGAGGGTCATTCCTGCTCCGATTAATAGGATTCTAATAATTGCGTTTACTATTTGATTAGAAATTGGAATATCAATACTACTTAAAACAAATAAAACTACGACACCACATCCGTAAATTGGTAAATATGGACCAGTTAAAAAACCTGGGTTAACCCATTTCTTTTGAGATACAAATCTTCTAAAGAATAGTTCGATTATCCAGCCAAGTAGGCTTCCTATAACGAATAACGTAGATCCAATAACTAAATACTTCATAAATCTAATAGTGACATGTCACTACATTTATTTTACTACCATTAAAATAAAAGAAAAGCATGTCTTTAGACATGCATTACTTTCTAGCACCTGAGAAGATTATGTCTTTTGAGAGGAGATATTCTCCTTCTTCAATCTTCTTCATAAGGTCTTCATAGCTTAGTGGTTTTCCATATAGATAACCTTGTAATCTACCACAGCTAGCGGATTCTAAGAATTCTGCTTGTTCTTTTGTTTCAACACCTTCACATAATGTCTTCATACCAATTTTAGCAGCCATATCGATGACAGATTTAATTAAACTACGAGCCTTTTCGTTCCCATCAAATCCAACTAAGAATTTCATATCAAGTTTTAAAACATCGAAGTCATAGTCTTTTAAGACATTAAATGAAGAATAACCACTGCCAAAGTCATCTAACCATGTAGCATAGCCATTTTGATGTAACTTAATGATCGTATCTTTAAGTAAGTCTTCATCCTCCATCAAAGCACTTTCAGTGATTTCAACATGTAATAAATCTTTTGGAATATTGTATCTTTCTACAGTTTTATTAACGACATCTACGATGTCAATTAGACCAAAGTCTGCTCTAGAGAAGTTAATAGAGACTGGTAAGACTGCTAGATTGTTATCTAAGTTATATCTAATGTCTTGGCAAACAACTCTAATAATTTCCATATCCAATTTATGGATTAATTGAGCGTTTTCTAATGCTGGAACGAATTTAGCAGGACTTAAGAAGCCATATTTTGGATCAATCCATCTAGCTAAAGCTTCTGCTCCGCAGAGTTCTCTACCTTTAGACCAAACAACTGGTTGATAGTATGCTTTGATATAACCATTTTCAACAGCTTCATCGATATGATTAACAATATATTGAACCATCAAGTAGTCATCATGCATTTGATTATCGTAATACATAAATTCTTTACCTTGATGTTTATGTTTAAGTTCTGAATAAGCATATCTTGCTTTTTCCACTGATGCGTGAGGATCTTCAATAGGATTATAGATTGGGAAAATTCCTGCTTTTAAGCCTGGTTTAATATCTAAATCCATTGCTCTAATTCTTTCGTTTGCGATATGGAATTTTTCTTCTACTTCCTCATTCTTTGTAAAAATTACAAAGTGATCATCGCTTTGACGGCTTATGTAGCTATCAGTATAGACCTTATTAAGTTCTTCACCAACTTCTTTTAAGAAGAGATTACCTCTATCAAAACCTTTTTGGTCATTATAAATTTTGAAGTTAGTGATATTTATGAACAAATATGCCCATTCATCTTGTTGAATATTATCTTTTGCTATCCTCTCTTTACAAAGAATAGTGAAATATTCAAAAGAATATAAACCTGTTAATTTATCTTTTGTCGCTAACTCTTCGAGTTCTTCATCTTTTCTAGCTTCACTAACACGTTGGTTGAAGATAGAAATACACACCATTGTAAGGGAAATATAGAAAGTTAAATAATTAACTTTATCTCCTTCAGGGAACACTCTTTGTCCTAAATTAGCAGCGCCAGTAATAGCAAAATAGAATCCTAAGAATAATGTTCCTAATAATCCTATAGATATTAAAGGGTTCCAAATTAACAAACAACCAACATAGATTGTGAACATCAAGAAGCAAATAATTTCTTTGTTCTCATACATTACAGAGTTTGGGTCTGTTGGCATTGTTATCTTGTTACCAGCACTATCATAAACAGCTTTAACACTGACAAAGTCGCCATAAGAAACCATTATGCCAAAGATTAAACAAACAAAAGCAAATAAAGAGATAACTAAAACCGAACCAACGGAAGCTCTTTTTCCACCTTTATATTTATATAAAGAAGCAAAAATAATTCCTATGTCAAAGAATATTACAGAAGCATAGAAAATTATTTTAAATATACCTTTTATAGTGTTGACACTAGATGTGAATTTAATTGATTTATATTGAAACTCTAAAGGTAATAAAGCACAAACAACCAAAGAAAGCCCAGCAAACACAATAGTTGAAATGAGTCTAGATTTAGTTTTTTTCTTAGATAAGTATTGTAATGAATAAATAAACATTGCAAAACCCATCGACATTAGTAAGAAAAAGTTTGATGTGTTTGTAAATATTACCCTAAAAACTGAATATGTGTTATTTGGATCTTGAAGAGTTGGGACAATGTATTTTTGAGTTTGTCTAAGAATTAACCATATTTCCAAAACAAAAATGACCGCAGACATAAAGATAGCGCTTCTCATGTTTGCGTCGTTTAAATAATTCTTTACATATTTACTATTTTTGCGGATACCAAAAATAGTTAAAAAATTATCCCAAAATTGTTTCAAAAGTTTCATCTATGCTTTTATGATACAACAAATTTATTTTAATTAAAATTCAAATAAGTAAGCCACTAGTTTCTTCCAGAAAGTAATATATTAATATATTAAGGAAATTCAAAAAAATGCAATTTTATGTCAATCTTTAGCATTTCATTCTACTTAGTTGCGTAAAAACACAGGCAAATAATTACAAAAAAAGAGCTGTTTGTACAACTCTTTTTCTTAATTATTTAACCTAAATTAATAAATGGATATATTTGCGTTTCTTAAAATCTCTTCTATTTCTTTCATTCTTGCTCTATCTCTTCTGTTCATACCGAGTTTAACAAAGAAAGAAACTATTAAAACTCCTGCCATGATTACCATAACGATTGGTGCAGCCATCATTTTAAAAGATGCACCACCAAATTCATTCACCGTATTAATCATTATAAGAGAAATAGGTAACATGAAAGTGAGAAGGATACCAGCAAATATTAAATTAATGAATGCTGGGACTTTAAGTCTTTTTCTACATTCTTCATATTCTTGAAGAAGTTGAGCGTATTTAGGATCTTTTCTTAATCTTTCCTCCGCCATATCTTCTTCGACGGTTTGTTGAGCGTAGTAATCTTTAGGATCATAGTAAGGATTATTACAGCCACAGTATTCGCATTTTTTATCCGCAGTTGTTAGATTAGCACCACAATATGGGCATCTGATTTTTTCACTCATAACACTTACCTCCTAAACTTCTTATTTGGCATATATTTTTGCCAATTAGAATTTTAGTTTATTATATTGTTATAATCAATATAAATCGGAAAAATCGTTACTTGTCTAATTTGAAAGTATGTCCTAGCCATGTAGTCTTAGATTCTATATTAGTAATTGTGATATATTTTTTAACTTCTTTTACAGCACCTTTAGGTAGCCAAGGATTAAAATGATTGAATACTATTTCAACTTTTTTGTTTTCTAATATTTCTTTGTTTTTAATAACAAATTCTCTCATTGGTCCACACATTTTGAAAACCCAAATTGGAGTTACTAATATGACTTTGTCATATTTATTCAAGTCTACATCTATAGGAAGGAGTTCCATTGGCCATTTGTGCATGCCAAATCTGCCACACCACCAAAAGCCCAATGTTCCTTCAGTTCTTTCTTTTGTTTTAATTTCTAAAATATCTGCGGATTCTTTATCTGCTTTTACATAGGCAATTCTTTTAGTGAATTTCATTCTAGAGAAATAAACAACGAGGGTTTTACTATGGTTATTGATGTTTTTATAGTCTTTTTCATCAAATTTGAAGTTAACTTGGTTGTAGCTAACTAGTGCTACATAGCCACAGATAAGTTGAAGTACTCCGAATGTGAAATAAGCAATATCTAAAACATTTAAAGGGAATATTATAAATTGAATAATAATCCACAGCATTAAAGTAAAGCCAAATATTGTACCTAAAGCATAACCAATTCTTTTATTTCTTAATATTAATAAGAACGCAACAACGTTACTGATTCCATTAACAATAATTAACGCAATACCAGGAAAAATGTAGTTTTGGAACAAAACATCAGCGAAAGGGAGGACTTGGAAATAAGGTAACATTGCTTCCATTTTCAATAAGCTTCCATCTGGTTTAATAAGCATGCATATGCCACCTACAAAAGCACCTACTCCTATAAAAGCAGTCCAAAACAAAAGTAATCCTTTAAAAATCTTTAATCTTTTCATAATTATTTATTCCTTCATTAATTGATTTATTAAATCTTCTATATATTTGTTTCTATCTTTCTCTTTAGAGAAGTCTAGTCCTAAAAAGTGAGTGTCAGTTAGCGATCTTAAAAATGCCGCTTGCATTAAACTTGCTAAAGAAAAGGCAAATCTCTCTCTATCTTTTATATCAACAATTGCATCTTTAACTTGATACATAATTGCCTTAAGGCAATAATTTGAATTACTATCTTCAGAATAATTATTAAAATCTCCTAAAATAGATACTTTAGAAATAGACGGATGAGTAAATAAGAAATCAAAAACTTGTTTTGCGGTTTGGGTCACTCTTGCCTTAGCTTGTTCAAATTTAGAAGAGTTAGGATCAATATCAAGAATTGGTTGGAATGAATAAACAACATTCCCCACTATTCTTTGGACACATTCTGTAATTAAGTTATCTTTGTTTCCAAAATGATAATTGATTAATCCAACAGAAACGCCACTTTTGTTAGCGATGTCTCTAATTGTGACTTTGTCTACATCACCTTTATTCTCTCTAATTAATGTTGTAGTTATTTCAATTAACTCTTCTTTACAGTTTTTTGTATTCATGTCTATTACTATACTAAACATTGTTCAGTTTTGCAATTTATAAAATAATCAATTTATAATAATTACATGAATGATTTTCAAAAAGTCATAGCAAACATTAAGAAAGAATATCCTACTGTAAGACAAATGTTTGAACATTACGCTCAAATAGATTTCGATATTTTGTTTGATCCTTGGAACTTTATGTTTATTGGAATTTACGAAGAGGATGGAAAAATAATTCTTACAGATAACGCTCAATATGTTGAGACTTGTCAAATTGAAGATGAAGATTATCCAAATGTCGCTAAGATTTGTGAAAAGCATGGATTAGTATTTAATAATTGGCATATTGAATGCGATTATAATTCCAATAAAGACATTAAGAAATATCTAGATTGCTTATACGAGTTACAAGAAAAATACGCAAAAAAATAATGGCCACAAGGCCATTTTTTTATAAAAAGAGTCATTGCTATTTCTTTAAATCTGAAATAACAAGACGGATCAAATCATTAATCTCTTCTGGATCTTCAGAGTCTACGATATACATTGGTTTTGCACAAGGATAAGGAATTGCTTCTTTTAGATTATAAGAGAGTAATGATTTGCTCTTTTTGATGAGGAATCTATTATCGTAGATTCCACCAAAAATTATTCCATCCTTGTATAGGATGTATTCACCCATCATCTTCTTATAAGTGATACCTTTTACTTCTCTAAGAAGTTCTAATACATATAGTAGATATTCGTTATTAGTGGCCATAACTAACAATCTCTTTCTCTTTCAAATGTGATGACTACTCCGTGTCCAACAGCGATGTTTGGAGAAACTGTGACAACCTTCCATCCAATTTTACCTAATTTATTCATTTCATTTTCTGCTTCTTTTACAGGAGCTACAACAACTTTATATTCGTACATATTCATATACCTCAAAAATTATTTTAGATATAAAAAACTGAGATAGCAAACGCTACCTCAGTTATTAGTAATAAATATAAATTATTTATTTAATGCTTCAGCGACAGAAACTGCGACTGCAACAGTAGCACCAACCATTGGGTTGTTGCCCATACCGATGAGGCCCATCATTTCGACGTGAGCTGGAACGGAAGAAGAACCAGCGAATTGAGCGTCACTGTGCATTCTACCCATTGTATCTGTCATACCATAGCTTGCAGGACCTGCTGCCATGTTATCTGGGTGAAGAGTTCTACCTGTACCACCACCAGATGCAACTGAGAAGTATTTCTTACCGAGTTCGTTACATTCTTTTTTGTATGTACCTGCGACTGGGTGTTGGAATCTTGTTGGGTTTGTAGAGTTACCTGTAATGGAAACATCAACACCTTCTAAGTGCATAATTGCAACACCTTCTCTAACATCATCAGCACCATAGCAACGAACTGCTAATCTGTCAGGATTGTTACCATATTTTGTTTCTTTAACAATCTTAACTTTACCTGTGAAGTAATCGAATTCTGTTTCAACATGAGTGAAACCGTTGATTCTAGAGATAATCTTAGCAGCGTCTTTACCAAGACCGTTTAAGATAACTCTTAATGGTTCTTTTCTTACTTTGTTAGCTTTTTTAGCAATACCGATAGCGCCTTCTGCAGCAGCGAAGGATTCGTGTCCTGCTAAGAAGCAGAAACATTTTGTTTCTTCACTTAATAACATAGCGCCTAAGTTACCATGACCTAAGCCGACTTTTCTATCATCTGCGACAGAGCCTGGGATACAGAAGGATTGTAATCCAACACCGATCCATTTAGCAGCTTCTGCAGCATCTTTAGCGTTGTTTTTAATTGCTAAAGCAGCACCGACAGTGTATGCCCAGCAAGCATTTTCAAAGCAAATTGTTTGAATATCTTTAACTGCTTGATAAACGTTTAAACCTTTATCTTTACAAATTTGTTCTGCTTCTTCGATGGATTTAATACCATTGTCGTTTAAGCATTTATTAATTTGTGCAATTCTTCTTTCATAACCTTCAAAAGTAATCATATTAATTATTCCTTTCTTGGGTCAATGAACTTGACACCATCGTTGTATCTACCATATTGGCCTTTAGCTTTTTCTAAAGCTTCTTCAGCAGATAATCCTTTTTTCATGAAATCTGTGAATTTGCCAATTGATAAGTATTGATAACCAATGATTTCGCCATCTGCATCTAATGCCATAGATGTGATGTAACCTTCGGTTAATTCAAGGTATCTAGGACCTTTTTCTTTTGTAGAATAAATTGTACCAACTTGGCTTCTGAGGCCTTTGCCTAAATCTTCAAGACCTGCACCAACTGGTAAACCGTTTTCTGAGAAAGCACTTTGTGTTCTACCATAAACGATTTGTAAGAATAATTCACGCATTGCAGTATTGATAGCGTCGCAAACTAAGTCAGTATTTACTGCTTCTAATAATGTTTTGCCTACTAAAGCTTCACTTGCCATAGCAGCACTGTGTGTCATACCAGAACAACCGATTGTTTCGATTAATGCTTCTTCGATGATACCGTTTTTAACGTTTAATGAGAGTTTACATGCGCCTTGTTGTGGAGCACACCAACCAATACCGTGTGTGAAACCGTTAATATCTTTGATTTCTCTGGAATATACCCATTTTCCTTCTTCAGGAATTGGAGCACAACCATGAGATGCACCGCATTTCACTTTACACATGTTTTCAACTTCTTTTGTGTAATTCATCTTTTCTCCTCCGTATTAGATATTTTTTAATATCCCACCACTTTAGATGTCATAAGTGGTTTTAAATTTATTTAGGAGTGACATCACTCCAAAAGAAATCATACCATTTTTTTATTATAATAAAAGATATTTTTATCACTAGATTGTAACACCATCTCTAATTTATAGGTTTTCAAAAATAAACAAAAACAGTACCGATTGCTCGATACTGTCTTTAAATTATTTAGAAATCAACTTTTGCTAACCTCTTTGAAGAAATTTTATAAACCAATAAATGGAGCAGGAAAGAGAGTATGATTGCGCCTGCTAAGATAGCAAATTGGATTCCAATATGTAAATTGTTGAAAAACTCAAGTCCAGGTATATATGGCAAAACGATTGTAAATATTCCAATGTATAGAACAAATCCTATGATGGTAAACAATGATGACATCACAATGGACTTACCTTTTTTGTAATAAATTGGGAAGAAGATAAGGTCCGCAACAGCGTAACCAATGATACCAAATGCTAGTAAAAGCACAAAACTGTTAAGTCCTAAACCAGGGATAAAGTATTTTTCTGGATCCTTAGCATTTTGAATAATTACTTCATTAATAACTCTTGCTAAAGGATATAAAGCGGTCAATAAAAGAATATAAGTTACTTGCATTAAAATAACAGTAATAATTCTTGCTAAGACTATGTCTTTCTTTCTAACTGGCAATAAAACAGAATAAAGTAAATCGTTGCTTTGTTGTCCCTTATTAGCACCCAAGAAAAGAATTGGATAGCAAGTTAAGATATAAATGAAGCCGATTCCTATTGGATAAGCAGGAATTAGAATCATTAACGGAAACATAGCGATGAATACATAGCAGATAGGATGCATCGCTAAGCGGAGTTCTTTATAAAGTAAAGCTTTCATTGTTGTGACTCCTTTCTAGATAGACCATAATTTCTTCTAAATCTGGTTCTCTTGGTTTGATATCGTGTTTGATAAAAACGTCTTTGTTATCAACACTGATGAGGCCTTCGATGTGGTCATCTAATTCTTTATAAGCGATATATTCTTTTTCTAAGTCTTTATTCTTAGTTTTGTCTATGACAAATAAATAAGAATTAACAAAATCTTTTTTCTTACCAGTAAAGACAATTTCACCATTTTGGATATAAGTAATATTGCTTGCACATTTATCTAAGTCACTTGTGATATGTGTGGAGAAAAGAATAGCGCGGTCACCACTTTTAACGATTTCTCTAAAGATGTCTAAAACTTCTTCTCTAGAGACTGGATCTAAGCCTGATGTTGGTTCATCTAAGATTAAGAGTTCCGCTTTATGGGATAAAGCTATAGCCACAGAGTATTTAACTTTCATACCACTTGATAACTCTTCGAGTTTTTTATTCACATCAAGGTTAAAAAGTTTACATACTTCTTCAAACTTCTTTTCATCAAAGTTCTTGTAGAAACGTTTAGTAACATTCATTAATTGCTTAATTGTACGGTTTGGATGGTAATTAAGCTCACTTAACGCAAAACCAATTCGTTGTTTGTTTTCTAATTCGTTATCGGTCATATCTGTTTCAAAAGCTTGGATAGAACCACTTTCATAATGCAATAAATTCATAATGCATTTAAGTGTTGTGGTCTTACCTGCACCATTACGACCAATAAAACCCATGATTTCTCCAGGTTTGATGCTAAAGGAGACATTTTTTAGGGAAAATGATGGATATTTTTTATTAACATTTTCCAATCTTAATATTTCTTCCATAATTATTTTTTATCTCCCATTAAGGCATAAAATGCATCGGATTTCATAATCGCTAATCCACCTCTACTTTTATCGCCCATAACTAATAACGTTTCGCCTTCTTTGATGTCAAACATATCTCTTGCTTCCTTAGGAATTGTGATTTGACCTTTAGGTCCTACTCTGACACTGACGATGAATCTATCATTTTCAATTACTTCTTTCATAATTCTTACTTTTCTTACCTTTCTTACTTTATTATATTCCTTATTTTAGAAATTAAAAGTAATTTTAAATAAAAAAACAGCTCTAACATTAAATTAGAACTGTAATTAACGATTGGTTGCGGAGGTAGGATTTGAACACTACGACCTCCAGGTTATGGGCCTGACGAGCTACCACTGCTCTACTCCGCGAT
>CAMJAG010000004.1 GCA_946403545.1 uncultured Caryophanales bacterium
ACCTCGGAATTGATTCGACTACAAACGTCTTTCCATTCGTTTCATCATTGTCTCGATGAACGTTTAGACCAATTGCGTTTCTTGTGAAGATTCTTAATTTGTCAACTGTTCGAATTTGGTTAGCCACGGCTAACGTATCATTCGTTGTATTCAAGCCTGGAACAAATCCAAGATCAATGTCGCTTCTCGGATGCGCGTCTTGATGTTTAGTTTTAAGTGGACAAACCAAAACCAATGGATTGTACGGGTTAGAGTCGGCTAACACAACGCCATAATGTCTTGATGAGAATTCAGCGTTAACATTCAATCCCCAGTCAATTTCGTAAATCTCGCCTCGTTTCAAATCGTATCTTAATTTAAAACGTTCTGAGAAATAAGCATATTCAAGTTGACGTTTCATCCATTCGAGTTCTTCTCGAAGACCTTGGGCCCTAAAATATTGGAAATCAGATTTGTACTTAGGGCCCGAAATACAAACCCAATCAAAATTTTTTGATTCGGAAATCATGAAAAAAACCTCCTATGAGACCAGTCAAAGGAGGTAAATTTATTTTTGCAAGTACAACTTTTGTATTCACATAGTGAATAAATTTTTAACATCACCAAAAATATGTCAATTATTTGTCCTCAATTAGGGTTCCGATAGCCGTTCCGATTAAACGGTTAGGCATGTCTAACTTAAAGTTTTCTAATATAGTCGCGCCGATATCACCAAAGCTTAAGCGATCTTCTAAACATTTGCCGTTTTTGAACGATTTAGAATACGCAATTACTGGAACCTTTTCTCTTGTATGATCTGTTCCTGTCCACGTAGGATCATTACCATGATCAGCTGTTACTATTAGTAAATCGTCATCTTTTAAACAATTAATGGCTTCTTTTAATCTTAAATCAAATGCTTCTAAACACTTTCCATAGCCAATTGGGTCTCTTCTATGACCATATTCAGAATCAAATTCTACGAGGTTAACAAAACATAATCCTGTGAACTCTTTGTTCTTGATTTGGTCGATAGTTTTGTCCATACCATCTTCATTAGAAGATGTTTTGACTGTATCCACTACTCCATAACCATCAAAAATATCAGAGATTTTGCCTACACAACTGACCATGAATCCATTATCTTGTAATTCGTTCATTACAGTCTTAACAGGAGGCTTTAATGCGATATCGTGCCTGTGACCAACGACACGCTTGAAGTTATCTTTGTTAGTTCCAACGTATGGACGAGCAATAATTCTACCAACCATCCATTCTGGTTTCATACAAATGTCACGAGCGATTTCACAACATCTATATAATTCTTCTAAACCAGTTGCTTCCTCGTGAGCTGCGATTTGTAGAACACTGTCGGCGGATGTATAAACGATCAATGAGTTATCTCTAACTTGTTCTTCGCCTAATTCAACCAAGATTGCAGTGCCACTAGCGGATTTGTTTCCAATAACTTTATGACCTGTACGTTTTTCAAGTTCATCAATAAGTTCCTTTGGAAAACCTGTATCAGTGAAAGTTTGGAAAGGTTGAGTTGTATAAACACCCATCATTTCCCAGTGACCTGTCATAGTGTCTTTACCATTTGATTTTTCTTGAGCACACATGACATAAGAGTTCTTATGTTCAACTTTGCTTGTGCCTTTGATATCTGCTAAATCGCCAATACCAAGAGCGTTTAATGTAGGGATATTTAAACCATTTGGCATATGCTCGCCAATATGGACTAAAGTATTAGAACCAGCGTCACCATAAAGAGCAGCATCTGGTTCAGCGCCGATACCTACAGAATCGGCTACTATAACAAATATTCGTTTAAATTTATATTTCATATAAATACTATACCTTACTTTCTTTTCATATACAAATCATAGACACTCATAATTCTTTTAGAAGATAGGTGGGTGTAGATCTCAGTTGTACCAATATTAGTGTGACCAAGCATCTGTTGAACAGCTCTTAGTTCAGCGCCATTTTCGATAAGATGAGTTGCAAAGCAATGTCTTAAAGTATGAGGAGATATTTCGGTATTTATTCCTGCTCTTCCAGCATACTCTTTTATCTTTCTATTAAAGTAGACTCTGGATAGAGGTTCACCAAACTTGTTTAAGAACAAGATTTTGTTGCTTCTACCAACATTGAAGTTTCTAACATTGTCGATGTACTTTTGAATATAGTCCATCGCAAACTCTCCTATTGGAACAATTCTTTCTTTAGCGCCTTTACCAAATACTTTAATAATTCCTTTTTGGAAGTTTACTTGTGCTTTTTGAAGACCTAATAATTCAGAGACTCTAAGTCCAGAAGCGTACATCGTTTCTAACATTGCTTTATCTCTTAATTCATCAGGTTTATTCTCATCTGGTGCGTCAAGAAGTTTCTCCACATCTTCTACCGATAAACAATTAGGAAGTCGTTTTGGTTTTTTAATAGGGGGGATTTCCTCTAATTCATCCTTAAACAAACCTTCTTTCTTGAGGAACATATAAAAACCTCTTGTAGAAGATAATCTTCGTAAAGCAGTCGAAATAGTATGTCCTAAAGAGAGTTCATAGTTTAGATATTCTGTCAAGTCTAAACCAGAAAGATCTTCGACAGTTTTTTTATCTTTGAAATAAGTGAAGAATTTTTTTAAGTCTTCTTCGTAGGCTTCCCAAGTTAGTCGTGACAAACCTTTCTCTGCAAGTATATGTTGCCTGAATAAATCAATTGCGTCAATTAAATCCATAATTATTTTTTCTTCTCGATTTCTGAAGCTCTCATAAGTAATGGCTTCTTAAGTTTTCTATTTAAAGAATTAATGATAAGTTTAGTTTGATTTTCTTCTTCGTGTTTTTCGTAATCAAACAAAGTCATTTGAATTGAAACATCACGAGGATCAATTAAATTTTGTAATGTAACACCAACAAGTCGAACTAGATTATTTTTAAAGTTAGATGTGTATAACTCGACAGCGGTTTCGTAAATAATCTTTGCATCATTTGTCGGTGCGTTTAGTGTTCTAGACTTATTGAAAGACTTAAATTCTGTTGTTTTTATAACAATTTGTATAGTTTGACCGACTTTTCTTTCTTTAACTGCAGATTCACTGACTTCTTTAGAAAGTCTATTAAACATATCTTTAATTTCATCTAAATCATCAGTGTCATGCATAAATGTTGAACTTCGTCCTATAGATTTAGGATCCCATTCATCTACATAGACCTTATCAGAACCATAACCATTAACCCAAAGCTTTGCTTCGGAATAAAATTTTCCCATTAAAGACATTAATTGAGGGTCATCTCTATCCATTCTTTCTTTCATATCACCAATGGTTTTAATACCAATTGTTTCTAATCTAGGAAGTGTTTTCTTACCTACTCCAAACATATCTTTAATAGGTATAGGATATAAAACTGTTTCTAAATCTTTCCTTCTAATAATGGTTAGACCATTAGGTTTCTTATAGTCGGAACCCATTTTTGCTAGGAATTTAGTAGGCGCAACGCCTATAGAGCAGAATAATTTAGTCTTCCTATACAAATCCTTTTGGAATTTTCTAAAGAACTCTATTGGGTCTTTATTGCCTTTTAACGCTAAAGTAAAGTCTGCGAAACATTCATCTACTGAAGCTTGTTCAACTAAATCAGTGTATTTTCTTACAAAATTGATGAAATTCTTGCTCATCATTGAGTAATATGACCAGTCCACTTCTTTTATGATTAAGTGTGGACAACATTGTTTTGCTTGAAACATTGCTTGACCAGAATGCACGCCAAATTTTCTTGCCTCATAAGAACAAGTTGAAACAATTCCTGCGCGGCCTTCATGTCCAATAGCAACGCATTTTCCTTCTAAAGATGGATCACGAATTTCTTCGCATCTAACAAAAAAGGCATTCAAATCAATATGAACAATAATCTTACTCATAAATGAACACCTTTATTTTATCTTATCAAAAAGATTATGTTAACTAAGTTTTAAAATAATTCGACGATTTGTTTTGGTTCTAAACCAAACATTTCTTCTTGTTCCTTAACTGAAGCTTGATCAACAAATGTATCAGGAATAGCTTTTAGGATAACTTGTCCTTTAAAACCAAGTTCCATAAGTTTGCTTGAAACTGAACTCGCAAATCCGTTAACTGTTGAATAAGCATCATAAATAACGATTTTCTTAAAATCTAACAAAGTCTTAAGCATTTCTAAATCAAATGGTTTTAGATAAATAGCTTTAATAACTTTGACATCAAGTTTATTTTCTTCAATGAGGTCCAATACTTTATTAGTATTTGGACCAACACTGATTAAGCAATTTTCTTTCTTATTTATTTCTTTAGAAATAATCCATGAACCAAATTTGACATCAACAGCAGGTTTTTTAAGTGATTCCATTGGGAATCCGCCTCTTGGGAATCTAATAGCAAACACTCCATGATTCTTGAAGGATTCTTCAAAAATTGATTTAGTTTCACTAGCTTCTGTAGCCATTGCAATTACAGTATTTGGAATGCTATATAAGTAGCCTTCATCATAGATGCCTTGGTGAGTGTTGCCATCTTGACCCACTAAACCAGAACGATCTACTAAGATAGTTGCATTTACATTCATTCTAGCTAAATCATGGCTAACTTCATCGTATGCTCTTTGAAGGAATGTAGAATACATTGAAATAACAGGATGGAATCCTTCTTTTGCTAATCCGCTAGCGAAAACCACTGCGTGTTCTTCGGCAATACCAACGTCTTGGCATCTATCAGGATAGAAATCAAATACCTTTTGTAAGCAAGAACCATACATTGTTCCTGGTACAATTGTGTAGATATTATCTTGATTATTCATTTGTTCAAATAGCAAATCAGCGTATTGTTGACTCCAAGAAATATTGTTTGGATCAGCTTTAAATTCACCAGTTTCAATATCAAATGGTCCGACACCATGCCATGTTCCTTCATTGTCTTTTTCAGAATACTTATATCCTTTACCTTTGAGAGTTTTCAAGTAAACGATAACTGATTTATCCATTTTCTTAGCTTTTTCCAAAGCTTGGACTACTCTTTTAACATTATGTCCATCGTAAGGACCAATAACACCAAATCCAAGATAATCGAATAATGACATTTGAATTAAGTGACGTTTTAACCAGTTTTTGATTGCAGCGGTAAAATCATAAAGCTTTCTACCTACTGGAGTTTTGTTCATAATACGAACATATGCGTTTCTTGTTTTGCAATATAAAGCGGAGTTAGAGAATTTTCTAAACATCTTAGAGAATCCACCAACGTTTTTAGAAATACTCATATCATTATCATTCAAAACGATAATAACTTTGTGTTTTTTATCTGCAGCACACATGTTTAAGCCTTCAACGGCTAAACCATTTGTAATACTTGCATCACCAATAAATGAAATAATATCGTATTTTTCGCCTTTCAAATCTCTAGCGATTGCCATACCATTAGCGGCGCTGATACTCGTGGAACTGTGTCCAGCTTCATAGTGATCATATGGACTTTCAGCGGTTTTTTGGAAACCAGAAACACCATCTTTTTGTCTAAGATTGTCTAAATTTCTACCAGTTAATAATTTGTATGTATAGCATTGATGACCAACATCAAAGATGATTTTGTCTTTAGAGAAATCAAAAACTTTGCATAAAGCAACTGTGGATTCCACTACTCCAAGGTTACTTGAAAGATGTCCGCCATTTTTGGAGACAGTTTCAATTAGATATTTGCGAATATCGTCACACAAAAGATTAAGCTCTTTATAGTTAAGAGTCTTTAAAAAATCTGGATTTTCGATCTTTGTTAAATCGATATGTTGAAGTTCCTTTTTCTTTTTACTCATTACTTCTCAATAACTTCTTTTATGTTTTCTTGGGCTTCTTTCAAAGTCTTTTCTAACTCTTTTATTATTTTATTACCTTCTTCGTAAAGTAAAAGACTTTCGTCTAAAGAAAGAGATTTGTTAGAGATGGAATCTACGATTTCATCTAGTCTTTTGATTTTCTCTTCAAAATTGATTTTTTTAGATTCTGCCATAACTATTTTCCTTCTTTCTCCTCTACAAGGGATACTAATTTGCCTTCTTTAAGAACTGTAATTAATTTATCTCCAACTTTAACATCTTTAGCACTCTTAATGACTTTTCCTTCTGCGTTCATTGAGATTGAATAGCCACGAGAGAGAACATTATTTGGATTTAAAGCGGATAGTTTCTCTTTATATTTTTCAACATCCTTACTAAGTAATAATAACTTAGTTTTCATGTTTTCATTTAACGATTCTTTTAAATCTAGATAGTCTTGTTTCATTTCTTCTAGTTTATCGGTAATCGCGTTTTTCATTGTTTCAATTGCGTAATCAAACTTTTGTTCGATTTCGCGGACATCCACAGTTGCAAGTTCTGCTGCACCTGTAGGTGTGCTTGCACGTTTATCAGCGACAAAATCTACTAAAGTAGAATCGATTTCATGACCAACTGCAGCAATAACTGGCATTTTAGAAGTCGCAATTGCTCTAACAAGCGTTTCATCATTAAACGCAAATAGATCTTCGCTTGCTCCTCCACCTCTGCCAATGATTAAAGTGTCTAGATCATATTGTTGAGATTTATTAAACGCATTGAGTAATTCCTTAGCAGCACTTTCTCCTTGAACTGCACTTGGGAAGAAATAAATTTCACAAAGTGGGTATCTACGATTGATATTAGTAACGATATCATGAATCGCTGCGCCATTAGGTGCGGTAATAACACCAATTTTATTTGGATAGATGTTTATTCGTCTTTTTCTAGATTCATCAAATAGACCTTCTAAAAGAAGCTTTTTCTTTAACTTCTCTAGTTCTACTAGAATTGAACCTTGTCCTTTTTCTTCAAGTTCATAGGCAATTAATTGATACGTTCCTCTAGCAGGATAAACATCCACTGATGCTAAAACTGTGATTTCATCCCCATTTTTTGGAGTGAAAGTAAGTTTACTAGCATAGCTAGAAAACATACAAACAGAAATAAGGCAGTCTTTATCTTTCAAAGAAAAATAAAGATGGCCGTTAGCCCCTGATTTAAAGTTAGATATTTCACCTTTTACAAATATAAATTTAAGGTTTTCGTCTTGGTTAATTAAGGTTTTGATATAACGGTTAACATCAGTTACAGAATATACAATTCTAGGAATCGACATTAACCAATTACCTCATCGAGTATATTTCGCTTGCTTCTCTTCGATATATTTCTTCGCTAAATTGATAGCGACATCAATAACAATTCTCTTATCGATTTTTTCAACATAGTAGAAATGAGCAACACTCATAAGTAAAATTGCCCTACTTAAAAGTGGGATTCTATCCCATGTCCAATTCTTTAAATGTGGATTAATCATATTAACAACATCAGCGTAGTGGCTTAATGAAAGATTCACACTATTTTTGATGAAATCATCACTTTTTACTTCTTCGATTTCTTCATCTTCACTTGATAAAATAGTCGCAACACTATCATCGTTTACTAATTCTTCAAATGATCTAAATACTTGATTTGGATGGACTGAGTTATCTAATAAAGCCTCATAGATAACAGTCATAATAATATAGTTTTCTTGATTTCTTGAAATGCTCATATTAATAAAGTGACATGACCTTTACTTGAACATCGAAAGGAATTTGTTCTGTTGATGCAAGTAAAGTATTAGTTACTTCCTCGTTGATATTTTTACAGACGTTTTGAATATTCTCTTCTTTTGCAACATCAATAAATAATGAAACATGGAGAATTCCCCTACTAATTGAGGTAGAAACTGGTTTATGAAGCTTGATCTTCTTATTACGTTTCTTTGTTTCATTGCATGAAAGGTCAATTCCTTTAACTCTTTGTAAGGATAAAGAAACTAAGGAATCAAATGCATTTAGTGAGATTCCAATTTTGCCTTTGCTTTGAAAGTTTTCAATGAATAAATATTTTGCCATGTAATAAATATATCTTATATATATTTCTAATTCAATGTTTTACATAAAATCAATTAAAATGTTTCTTAAATTAATTTAAAAAACATTCATTATTTTCTTAAAGATAAAGAAAAAGGATACATTATGTATCCTTATTTCATTAATTGTTTTTGGAAATTATTTAACAATTTCTTTAACTTTAGCGACAACGTTTTCAACAGTGAAGCCAAATTTCTTTAAGACAACACCTGCAGGACCGGATGCACCAAAGGAGTCAATTGATAAATGATATTTAGCGTATTTATCCCAACCAAAGCTTGTGAGCATTTCAAGAGACATACATTTCCTTGGATCGTCTCCAATGACGCTTACTTTGTAATCTTCAGATTGTTTATCGAAGTATTCTTGGCAAGGCATTGAAACAACTCTAACATCAATTCCTTCTTCTTTAAGAGCTTTTTGAGCTTCTACTGCTAAACCGACTTCAGAGCCAGTAGCGATAAGAATTAACTTAGCGTCTTTTTCTTCTTTGCTTACAACGTAAGCACCTTTTGCTAAACCTTCAGCAGAAGAACCTGCTAATAAAGGAAGGTTTTGTCTAGAAAGGATTAATGCTGTTGGTTCATCAACGCTTCTTAATGCGCTAACCCATGCAGCGTATGTTTCGCGTTCATCACATGGACGTACTACGTTAACATGTGGAGTTGCACGTAACATTGCGAGTTGTTCGATTGGTTGGTGAGTTGGACCATCTTCACCAACTGCAATTGAGTCATGAGAGAATAAATAAATTGCTGGTAAGTGTGTGATAGCAGCCATTCTAATAGCAGCTTTCATATAATCAGCGAAAACACAGAAGCAGCCAACATATGTTCTTAATCCACCATGGAGTAAGATACCATTTTGTGCAGCAGCCATTGCGAATTCACGAATACCCCAGTTAACATTGTGTCCATCTCTTGTAGCAGGTTCAAAGTTAACACCATTTTCAAGTTTAGTCATAACTGAACCAGCAACGTCAGCGGAACCACCTAATAAGTTAGGTAATGCAAGCATATAAGCATTTAATGCTTTGCCACTAGCGACACGGCTAGATGTTGAGCTACCTTCAGCAAATTCTGGATATGCATCTGGTACGTATTTAGAAACATCTAATGATTTTGTGCAATATGCAAATCTATCTGCATCAACTGGATGTTTTTCAGCATACTTTTTGAAGTTTGCTTCCCAATCTGCTAATGCTTTTTCACCACGTTTTTGGTATGTTTCCTTAAATAAGGAATATACTTCTTCAGGTACTGTGAAGTCTGGGTAGTCATAACCATAAACTTCTTTAGCGTGTTTTCCATCTTCTTCACCTAATGGATTACCATGAACTTTAGATGTACCTTGTTTTAATGAACCATAACCAATAATTGTGTGAACGATGATTAATGTTGGTTTTTCTTTAGAAAGTTTAGCTTGTTTTAATGCATTATCGATTGCATCGACATCATTACCATCTGCAACTTCTAAGACATCCCATTCACTTGCTAAGAATCTTGTCTTAACAGATTCAGAGAAGGAAAGATCAAGACCACCGTCAAGAGTAACTTGGTTAGCGTCATAAATTAAAATTAATTTATTGAGTTTTTGGTGACCAGCAAGAGAGATAGCTTCTTGAGAAATACCTTCTTGTAAACAACCATCACCACATAAACAGTATGTGAAGTGGTTAATTAATTTGTCACCATCAGGATAATTTGCAGCAAGTGCTTGTTCTGCCATTGCCATACCAACAGCTTGTGCAATACCTTGTCCTAAAGGACCACTAGTAGCATCAACACCATCAGTCCAACCATATTCTGGGTGACCTGGAGTTAATGAATCAACTTGTCTAAAGTTTTTAATATCATCCATGGATACTTTGTATCCGCAGATGTGGAGCATTGTATATAACAATGCAGAAGCGTGACCAGCGGATAATACGAATCTATCTCTATTAATCCACTTTGAGTCTTTTGGTGTGCTCACGAGGTGGCGTGACCACAATGTGTACATGATAGGTGCGGAACCAAGGGCCATACCTGGGTGACCAGATTTAGCTTTATTGATTTCATCAATACACAAGGAACGTATAGCATTAACACTTAAACTATCAATATTCTTCATTTCAAATCCTCCAATTAGTAGTTTATTAGTATATTATTAGTTTTATATAAAATACAATGTATTTTATTACTCTATTTCAACCTTGATGCCTAAATCATCAAGTTGCTTTTGAGTGACCTCTGTTGGAGCACCACTCATTGGACATACGCCAGCAAGATTCTTAGGGAATGCGATAACATCACGAATATTATCTGTTCCACCTAAAATCATTGCTAATCTATCCAAACCATATGCCATACCTGCGTGTGGAGGTGTGCCATATTGTAAAGCTTCAACGAAGTAACCAAACTTCTTAGTGATTTCTTCATCGCTAAGACCTAATACTCTAAAGATCTTTCTTTGAACGTCTTGGTCATAAATACGAAGTGTTCCACCACCAGCTTCATAACCATTGATAACAATGTCATAAGCATAGCTTAAAGCCTTTGTTGGATCTTCATCTAAGTACTTTAAGTCTTCGTCTCTTGGACGAGTAAATGGATGGTGAGTAGCGACGATTTCACCACTTTCAACGTCTCTTTCAAACATTGGGAAGTCAATAACCCATAATAAATCATACGTATTTGGTTTAATTAAGCCTAAAGACTTACCATATTGTAATCTAATAGCTCCTAATAAAGGAGTAACTCTATTATAGTTGCCTGCAGCAATAATAATGATATCCCCTTCTTTAGCATCTAATGATTTAATTAAATCATTTCTTTCATCATCAGAAAGGAATTTATTAAAGCTACCTGCTAATTCATTATTTTCATATTTTAAAACTGCTAGACCACCAAGACCGAACTTCTTAGCTTCTAAAGTTAAGTTATCGATAACTTTTCTTGATGTTTCTTTAGCAACTCCTGGAACACATAAACCTTTGATTGCTTCAGAGGTTTTGTATGCTTCAAAAGCAGTATTCGTGAATACTTCTTTTAAATCATGTAATTCGATAGCGAATCTTGTGTCTGGTTTATCACTGCCAAAACGTTCCATAGCTTCCTTATAAGTCATTTGTCTTAAAGGAAGTGGTACATCATAACCAACTGTATTTTTAAAGATTTCTTTAATTAATCCTTCCATTAAAGTAAGGAATTGGTTTTGATCTAAGAAACTTGTTTCAATATCGATTTGAGTGAAGTCAGGTTGTCTATCTGCTCTTAAATCTTCATCTCTAAAACAGCGTGCGATTTGATAATATCTTTCGAATCCTCCTACCATTAATAATTGTTTAAACATTTGAGGGGATTGAGGTAAAGCATAGAAACTACCATGATGTAATCTTGATGGAACTAAGTATTCTTTAGCGCCTTCTGGAGAAGATGCGCAAAGCATTGGAGTTTCAATTTCGATAAATTGATGTTCGTGAAGATATTTATGAACTGTAATCTTAATTTGATCACGAATATCAAAGTATCTTTGCATACAAGGTCTTCTTAAATCTAGATATCTATATTTAAGTCTTGTATCTTCTAAAGCATCAGTTTCATCTGCGATAATTAATGGAGTTAATTTTGCAGTATTGATAACATTGATTTCATCAGCGATGACTTCAATTTCACCAGTTTTCATCTTAGTATTTGCAACTTCTCTTAAAGAGACTGTGCCTTTTACTTGAATGACATATTCATTTCTAACGTCAGGAACTTTGTCTGGTTCTTTAACCATAACTTGGATAATTCCACTTCTATCTCTAAGATCGATAAAAAGGATGCTACCTAAGTTTCTTCTTTTGCTAACCCAGCCAAGAAGCACTACTTTTTCGCCGACATTATTTTTATTTAATTCAGCATTTCTATGCGTTCTTTCCATAAAATCTATTATTCGCCTTTCTTATCTTTACACTTACATTCATGATCGTGGTCATGATGATGTTCGCCACAACAGCAATCATCATCTCCACAACAACATTCATGTTCGTGTTCAAAACCTTCTAAAATATCTGCAACTTTTTCAATCATTTCTTCAACAGGAACTACGATTTGTTCAGTAGTTACTAAGTTTTTAATAACAACTGTTCCATTTTCAAGTTCATTGTCGCCGACAATAACTGCTACTTTTGCATTCTTCTTCGCAGCACGCTTAATTTGTGCGCCCATCTTTGCGCTATCAAAGCACATATCTACATATATGCCTTGCATACGTAAGGAATTTGCGAGATTCAAACAATATTTTTGTGCATCTTCACCCATTGGCATCATATAGACATCAAGTCTATTTGATACGTCAGGAAGAAGGTCATCATCCTTCAACACTGAAACTAAACGTTCCACTCCAAAGGAGAAACCAACACCAGGGAGATCAGGTCCGCCCACTTCTCTAACAAGCTTATCGTAGTGACCACCAGCACCGATTGCGCCATAATCATTACCTTTACTTGATTTATAGTGGAATTCAAATACTGCATCTGAATAGTAATCTAGACCTCTCACTAAAGTGTCATCGATTTCATAAGGAATCTTCATATCATCTAACATTTCACATAAGCTAGCAAATTTTGCTCTGCTTTCAGGAGTTAGATAATCAGACATCTTAGGAGCGTTTTTAACGATTTCTTGATCTTGAGGAACTTTACAATCAAGAATTCTAAGAGGATTTAATTCATATCTTTGTTTACAATCATCACACATATCAGCAACCTTATCTTTAAAGAAATCTTTAAGAGCTGTTTTATAGTTTTCTCTAGATTGATTGTCACCTAATGTGTTGATTTTTAATGTAACGTTTTCAAGGCCAATAGTCACTAACATTGTGTATGCCATAGCGATGACTTCTGCATCGTTAAGGTAATTTGCTTGTCCTACGGACTCAACACCGAATTGGTTGAATTGACGATATCTACCTAATTGAGGACGTTCATATCTAAATACTGGTCCACAATAATAGAGTTTTAGAGGCATTTCTCTATCAACATAGAGTTTGTTTTGAACGATTAATCTCATGATACCAGCAGTGAATTCTGGTCTAAGAGTTAAACTTCTATCACCTTTATCTAGAAATGTATACATTTCTTTTCTAACGACATCACTAGATTCACCAACACCACGAACAAATAGTTCACTGTGTTCTAATACAGGTGGTCTCACTTCTGTATAAGCAAAGAATTCTGCGACTTGCTTAAGCATTGATTCAATTATTGCAAAAGCATTAGCTTCTTCACCAATTATGTCGTGAGTGCCTTTAACGTTTTTTATTTCTTCCATAATTTCCTCCATTAATGTATAACTCTGGTAATTGTGTAAATACCAGTAACACCATGTAAGATGTTAAATATATCATTTAGACGCTTAGCGTCTGTTACAAGAATAGTTGCGGTAATAATTGCAGAGAAGTTTGTAGGAACAGCTCTTGCGTTGATGCTTGCGATTGATACCTTATTTGAGGACAATACGTTCATAACATCTACGAGTAAGTTATTTCTATCACTTGCTTCAATCATGATATCCACAGGATATGTAGCGTATCCTAAATCTTGTTTCCAATAAACGTCCACTAATCTCTCTTTTTCATGGGCGATATTTGGGCATGCTTTTCTATGAACAGAAATACCTTTACCTTTGGTAATATAGCCAACAATGTCATCTCCTGGAATTGGAGTACAACAGTTCGCTAATGTAATAGCGATCTTGCCAACACCTTTACAATAGACTGGGCAATCATCTCTATTAATAGGTTTTGTAGTTCTATTTATAGTCTCTTCAATACTCACTTGTCTCTTAATTTTTAAGAAATCAATGATACTTGAAGGAATTGGTTTTCTATTATTGACACCGATGAATAGTTCATCAACGTCTTTAAATCCATAGTTTTCAAGAACTTTAGGAGAATCTAAAAGTTCCATCATTTCTTCTTCAGTTAAACCTCTATCTCTAAAGGCATCAACACAGCTTGCTTTACCTCTAGCAATCTTTTCATCTCTAAGAAGTTCAGCATTTTTCTTTGCAATAAACTTACGAATACATTGTTTAGCAGCACCAGATTTGACAAAGTCAAGCCATCTTTCACTTGGTCCAGGAGATGTTTTGGAAGTTTTAATTTCCACCATATCGCCTGTTTTTAAGATTGTATTAAGTGGCACCATCACACCATTGACTAATGAGCCGACACATAAGTCGCCCACACGTGAGTGAATGTGATAGGCAAAATCAACTGGAGTAGATCCACTAGGAAGTTCGATAACTTTACCTTTAGGAGTGAATACATAAATACGAGAACCAAAGATATCTCTATTTAAGTTATCCATGTATTCTGTAGCGTTTTCATCTTGAGATTCACTTGAGATAGAGACAAAGTCTCTAAACCAGTGTAATTTATTTTCAATTTCTCTTTGTTCAACCTCAGAGTTATAGCCACCTTCTTTATATGCCCAGTGAGCAGCAATACCGGTTTCTGCAACTTCATCCATTTCTTTAGTTCTGATTTGAACTTCATAGAAGTTTCCATCACCACCAATAATTGTGGTATGCAAAGATCTATACATATTTGGCTTAGGCATTGCGATATAATCTTTAAATCTTCCAGGAACTGGAGTATAGACTTGGTGGATTAAACCTAAGATTTCATAACATTGGATTTCAGTTTCAGTAATAACTCTAAGCGCTAAGATATCGTAGACTTCTTCGAAAGGACGTCCTTTGATATAAACTTTCTTATATGTTGAATAAAGTGATTTAACACGAGAAGATATTTCAAATGGAATATTGTGTTCAAACAAAATATCACCGATTTTCTTTTTTAAAGAATCAAGAGATTTTGTCATCACTTTAACTTTTCTTTTATATAGTTTTGTAATTTCTTCGTATTTTTCTGGCTCACCATACTTTAAACAAAGATCTTCAAGTTCTGTTTTGATAGAATCAAGACCAAGTCTAGAAGCGATTGGTACGAAAACTTCGAGTGTTTCTTTTGAGAGCGCTTTTTGTCTTTCGGGTGCGAGTGCTGCTAGTGTACGCATATTATGCAATCTATCAGCGAGCTTAATAATAATCACTCGAATGTCTTTCGCCATTCCAAGGAAAATTTTTCTATGATCTTCCGCTTCGAATTCTGCTGCAGTAATCTTAGAGAGTTTTAATCTTTGGATTTTAGTTAAAGAATCAACAAGTAAAGCAACTTCGCCGCCCCATCTCTTTTCAATTTCTTCGATTGTGACATCAGTGTCTTCGACAACATCGTGTAATAAACCAGCGATAATTGTTTTTGGACCAGCATGTAAATTAGCAATAATATATGCAACTTCGATTAAATGGTGAATATAAGGTTCGCCAGATTTTCTTAATTGACCTTCGTGTTTTTCGCATATAAAAGCATAAGCATCTCTTATTTGCTTTCTATCTTCTAAAGAAGAAATGTAAGTAAGATAAATGCTTTCTACTTCTTCGAATGTATGGAGTGGATATCCACCGTTAACTTTTGCTTTCTTTTGCTCTTCCATAACAATTATTATCTTATATGTTTTTCTTTATATAATAAAGAGTAAACTTAAGGATTTAATTGTCTTGGTATTGTAATTCGTAGAGTTTGTAATATAATCCGCGTTGTTTTAAGAGTTGTTGGTGATTGCCTTTCTCTTTTACTTCGCCATTTTGTAAGACAATAATTTGATCTGCCTTTTGAACAGTTGAAAGTCTATGAGCAACAACAAGCATTGTTCCCACTATTTTCATCTTTTCTAAAGAATCTTGGATTAATACTTCAGTTTCTGTATCAATATTTGCGGTAGCTTCATCAAGAATAAGGATTTGTGGTTTGTGCACCATTGTTCTTGCAAATGAAAGAAGTTGTCTTTGACCTTGAGAATAGTTTTCACCATTTTCAATAACTTCTTCATATAATCCTTTTTCTGTTTCATTTATGAATTTATCAGCATTGACATATTCACATGCTTTAACAACTTCTTCATCAGAAATTGATTCATCATGTAGTGTAATATTTTCTTTAATTGTGCCTGAGAAAAGGAAGACGTCTTGTAACATTTGTCCAATCGCTTTTCTTAAAGACTTGATTTTAATCTTTTTAATATCAATTCCATCAATCAAAATTTGTCCTTTTTGGATTTCATAGTTACGGACTATTAGTGAAAGAATTGTTGTTTTTCCTGCTCCAGTAGCACCAACAAAAGCGCATGTTTCTTTTGGTTTAATTTCAAAGGAAACATCTTTTAAAATCCATTCATCTTTGTTATAAGCAAACCAGACATTTTTAAATTCAATATGACCTTCAAAATGGTCAATATCCACTGCGTCTTCACTATCTAAAACTTCAGGTGGAACATCGAGCAATGAGAAGAGTCTTTCACTAGATGTAATTGCCTTTTGAACACCATTAAGTTGATCAGCAATATGTTGAACTGGTTCGAAGAATCTTGTGAGATATAAGTAAATTGCGTATGCAGTTGCAGAAGCTACACCAAATTCTTTTGAAAGTAAGAATGTAACTGCAACTGATGAAAAATATAAAAGTGTGATGAATGGTCGATAAACTCCAAAACAGATAATTTCTCTAAAGATAATTCTTCTTACATAATCACTCTTACCTTCAAACTCTTTATACTTACGAACTTGTTGATTGAAAGCTTGTGTAATTTTCATACCAGAAAGGTTCTCAGAAAGGAATGTGTTTAAGTCAGAGAACGCTCTTCTCTCTTCTTTAAATAATGAGTGAATAACGTTAGAGAAAATAAGTGAATAAACAAACACTAACGCAACGAAAACAAGAGTGACAAATGCAACCTTGTAATTTAAGAAGAACAAGACTGATGCAGAGATAATAATTGTTAGGAAATTTTTGACAAGATTAATTAAAATTGTGGTAAATAATTCACTAACAGATTGTGTGTAGTTAGCCACTCTTGTAACTAACGCACCAACAGGCATGTCGTTTAATTGATTTTGGGACATGTTTTCGATATGAGAAAACACTTCCATTCTCATCTTATAAACGACTTTTTGACCTGCTTTTTGAAGGATCATTGATTGGAAATACAAGAAAACTTGTCCCAAAATGCTCATTATCAAAAATGCTATAACGAAGGTTAAAATCCCAGTGAATGGTTGACCTTCTGCTACCTCAAGTTTTTCGGTAACAATCTTGGCTAGGTAAGGGATAGCAGCTTCACAGACAACGCTTAAAATCATCAAGATGAATGCAACAAAAAGTCTTACTCTCTGGTCTTTAAAATAACCATAGAGTCTCTTGAACATAACCTTTTTAGGATACTTTCGATCACCAAAAAGCTTTTCTAATTCTTGATTAGAGTCACTCATTAATTGCTACCTCCTTCCGTACATTCTTTTTCGAGTTCTTGTAAACGAACCATCTTTTGATATGTTGGAGAAATCTTAAGCAAGTTCTTTGGAGTATCAAATGCTTCCACTTCTCCTTTTTTCATAACAATAATCTTGTCTAACTTATGAACTGTAGAAACTCTAGAAGCCACGATTAAAGTAGTCTTTCCTTTTCTTTCGTTCATTATGTTATGAAGAATTGTTTCTTCAGTTTTTGTATCGACCGCACTGACAGAGTCATCCAAAATCATTATTGGAGCATTCTTTACAAATGCACGTGCAATAGAAATTCTTTGTTTTTGTCCACCAGAAAGAGTTACGCCTCTTTCGCCTGAAACAGTTTTGTAACCATCTTTAAATTCACTAATATTACTATCTACATCTGAGAAAACAGCAGCTTTTCTAGCATCTTCTTCAGTTCCATTCTCCTTAGAGAAAAGAATATTATTCTCGATTGTATCAGAGAAAAGGAAATTATCTTGTGGAACATAAGAGATATTTTCTCTGATTGAATCAATGTCACATTTAGTTAAATCGTTTCCATCAATAAAGACTGAGTCACTAGCTAAGTTATAGAAGTATAAAAGGCTATTTGCTAATGTAGATTTTCCGCTACCAACTTTACCAACAATACCAACAGTTTCGCCTGGTTTAATAACAATATTTATGTCTTTCAAGGAAGATCTGCTATTTGAATCAGGATATGAGAATGAGAAATTTTTAAATACAATTTCACCTTTAACATTTTCCAATTTGATTGCGTTTTCTGGAGATTTAATATCTTCAGGAGCATCAAGGAAAATACTTATTCTCTTAAGAGAAGTCTTGCTTCTAGCAAACATTGAAACAATTTGACCTAAAGCAATCATTGGCCAGATTAATGAATCAAAATAGCCACTGAATTTAACAAGTTTTGAAACAGTTAAAGTAGAATCAAAGCCAAAAGGTTGTGCACCATTAACTGCGCACCAAACGAAATAACCACCAAATCCAAATAAGGATGCAAAAATGAGACCAATAATAAGTTCGATTAAGACATCAAATAAAACATGTAATCTACCAAAACTAACATTTACTTTTGCGTTCTTTCTAGCAATTTTTGAGAAAGCAAAAATCTCTTGGTTTTCTTTAACAAATGCTTTAATTACTCTAATACCCGTGAAGTTTTCTTGTGAAAAATCATAGAGTCTATCAAATGCTTTTTGTCTTTCATCCCATTTTTTTGACATGATTCTTTCAACCAATGCACCCCAAATAATAATTAAAACAATTGGAGGCAAGATGAATAACGCAAGCATGACATCAAGCGCAAACATTTTTATTAAAGCAAACATTGATAAGAAGACTGCATCCACTATCATAACCGTTCCAAAACCAAAGAATTCTTCTACGTTTTCAAGGTCATTAGTGAACCAAGCCATTACTGTACCAATTTTATTTTTATGATAAAAATCTCTGGAAAGGCGTTCCGCTTTAGCGAACATATCTTTTCTAACTCCATGAGCCATGCCATGCGAAGCGTAGAAAATTGTATATCTCCAAAGCATTCTTCCAAAAAACATACAGAATCCAGCAATCATTATCTTTCCAACAATGTATGGAATTTCTTCATCTCCTATTCCGGTTTCAAGGATTTCAACAATGTCACCAACATAATCAGGCAATAAAAGTTGAACCCAGTCCACGAATAAAAGTGCCAATACACCTAGGAATAATAGCCAGAAATATTTGAGATAGTATTTGTTAATGTGTTTTCCAAATAATAACATAAAAAGTATTATATAACTTTTTGTTATATTTGTTTAGATTATTAGATACAAAAGACAATTATTTATTTTAAAAATTCTATTTGATTTCGGTAATAAAGAATTCGAGTGTTTTAAATCCTTTATAATCATTGATTCTCATTGTGCCAATAAGGTCTATGTAATCTGATTGTGTAGCTTCATCTTTTGAAATATTAAATCCTACTAGTTTTGTTCTAGCACCAATCATTGTAAGAATGTGTTTATTATCTTTTGAGAATAATAAAGCACTAGTCTTAATTCTAGGGAGTATAAATACAGGAGATTTCATAGATTCTCCAAATGGAGAAAAGCTTTTCACTATGTCATAATTTTCAAATGTTAGCTCTCTCATATAAAGAGGAATAGATTCTTTTTCGACATGTTCAATAGGATGATCTAAAACGTATTGTTTTGCTTTACTTACAAATTCATCAAACTTATCTACTTCAACAGAACAACCACCAGCAAGAGCGTGGCCACCGAAAGTTAAAAGATAGTCACTTAGAGATTCAAACATCTTAACAACATTGAATCCTTCTGGAGCTCTACAACTTCCCTTATAAGCGGTTAAAGAGGAATCTAGTGTGAAAACAATTGTTGGTTTTTTGTACTTGCCACTTAAATAGTTAGCAATTAAACCAATAAGTCCTTCTTTTTCATCAGTTTTGTAAATAATGCATGGATCATTATCATCGACATCAAAGCCCATTTCGTTGCTTGCTTTTGTTAATTCTTTACGAGAATCATTGCATTCATTAATCCAAGATAAGTAGTTTAAAAGCTTGTCGTTATCTTTTGTTGTGAAATAATCCACAAGTTGATTAATCGAATCGTTATCAATCATTCTACCAATAGAGTTAATTCTTGGAGCGATTTTTAATCCAATAGTAGTTTCGTTAAATTCGTCTGCATCTTTTAAATAATCGACTGCAGGGAATTCACCTTCTTTATAAGAAGCGATAACTAATCTAAGTAGGTTTCTATTATATTCTTTCAATGGCATCATATCTGAAATTAAAGAAATTGATGCTAAAGTAGAAAGATATTTATCGAATCTTCCTAAAAACGCAATCGAGAACATAAAACACACAAATGCGCCAGAAGAAGCGACTTCGCCAAAATTAGATAATGTAGGGTGAAGGTAATAATCACAATTTGGTAAAACAGATTGCATTTCGTGATGATCAAATACCACTACATTTTTGCCATTTGCTTTTATATAATCAATAGCTTCAAAAGCGGATATACCATTATCTACAGTGATTACTAAATCATAGCCTTTTTCCACTATTTCTTTTGCTTTATCAAGATTTAATCCATATCCATCTGTATAACGGTTTGGAATATAGTAATCAGCCTCAAATCCAATGTATTTAAACATTTGAATGATTATTGATGTTGCCATGATACCATCAGCATCATAATCCCCATATACGATTACCTTTTTATTATCTTTTACAAATGAATAAACAAACTTAACGACTTCATCGATTTTATCGAACTTATGACCATAAGCAAAATTCTCTTCGCTAACAGGAGCAATGAGTTTCAAATAATCTTCTTTAGTCAAATGATAGTAATCTAAAAGTCTATCTAAAAATTCTTTCATATAGAAATTATAAAATAAAAGGCTACATTAATGTAGCCCTTAATTATTGAATTAGTCGTTAATACCAATGAAGACTGCTTCTTCAGGTTCAGCGGATTTATTGACCTTTTGTTTCTTCTTGGATTTCTTGGATGTTGGACGTTCAATCTTAACACCGAAGAATAATTTATAGAAGAATTGAGCAAGAGGACCAAACATTGTAACAACGCTGACACTACCAATTAATAAACCGAATAAGAGGTTGAGGTAGATATAAGCTGTTGCTGATGGACCAAAGCCGAAGAAGATAACGAATAAGAATGCGAGAACACCTAATAAGTAAATAATTGGTGTGCAAGAATACTTAGTAGCGTTAACCATGATTTCGTTACGGTTTTCAATGCTATTGTCGTGTTTTTTGTCTTCGTTAATCATTTCTCTTTCTTTGTTCATTAAGATGATTTCAAAGATGAAAGCGATTAAGCAAGCAAGTGGAGTTGCGACTAAGACATATGAACCAACTGCAATGTGAATTACGATGAATAATCCAGCAGTTAAGATACCTGTAGCAAGTGTAACAACTAATGTTGCTAAACCACGGCTTAAGCGATATCTGAGCATTAAGTAGACAGTTGCAACTGCAACACCTACTAATGTAGAAATCATAATTGGAGCGAATGATGGTTGATCTTTAGAAACAACTTCACCAGTCTTTAAAGATAAGTTGAGGTCAGAGTTGAATCCTAATCTATCTAAATTATCATTGCTTAATAAAATTGAGAGTTTGTCTGTTGTTCCATTGTATGTAGCAGATTCTTCACCAGTGAAGGATTTTGTTAATGAAACTACATAGTAGGAATAATAGATTGTTGTGTTACCGTTCTTTGTAGAAACGACATCACTACGGTTATATAATTCGATGTTCTTAACATAGCTTTCTAATTTAGCTTCGCCGATTGTTAAGTCTTTAGCGACTGTTAAGAATTGTTCACGTGTAACTGTTTCTAAAACTGAGTTGTCTTCAGCACTTGTATCCATTTCAATGAAGATTTCGGAATTGGTAACTTTGTTAGCTTGTTGATAGAAGGTACCTTTATTAGCGATACCAAATGCAACTGTGCCACCAATAAAACCTACTAGGAGAAGTGCTGCAGCAATGAATGCTGGTTTCTTATGTTTTGTGAAATCTTTATCAGCACATGTACCAAAGTATGTTTGTTTTTCTTCGTTCATTAAATTTGGAACTTGTTCTTTAGAAACACCAAACCATTCGTATTTACCATTAAGGTAAGTTGCGTTTGTAGCTAAGAACATCATTGCTGGTAATGCAATAGCATTTAATAATAAACTTCCTAAGCCGCCTAAGACTGCAACAGCAGCAAATGATCTCATAAGTGGACCACCAAATACATATGCGAATGCACCAAGAATCATTAATACTACGTGAATATCAACGATTGGTAAGATGCTTCTTCTTAATGCTTCAGAGTTAGCTTTTCTTAAGCTTCTGCCACGATAGCATTCTTCTTTTAATTTGTTTAAGTAAACAATGCCTGCTGCGACAGATGCAATAGCAACTCCGAGAATGCCAAATAATGCTGCAACTGAGAATTCAACCTTTAACCAACCTAAGACGCAAATACCTAAGAATGTTGCGACTAATGAGATTGTAGAAGCTGATAATGAACCAAATCTATAGAATATAGCAAGTAATAATCCAACAACGACAATGCCAATTAATATAGCTTTGAATGTATTTGAGAAAGCAACTGTTTCATGAGCGCCTAATGCGACGATTTCATCAACCCAGATGTCTGCTGTTTCGCTGTAAATGAATTCAACGTGACCAGCAAGTTCTGTTGCGTTTAATAAGTTAACGAAGTATCTGCCAGTATTGTATGCACTGCTAACTTCTGCTGGAGATGCAGTTTTGTCACCATCAGCATCAATATTAATTGCACTGTATAATTTGTCAGGCGCATTTTCATCGGATTTTGGGAAGTAAGGATCACTGAAGTTGAATTTCATTAAGATCTTAGAAGCAACTGCTTTATCATAATCTGAATTTGTTTCAACTGTTTTGGAGTAGACATCATAGCCTTCAATATAGTCGTACCAGAAGTACATATATGTTGTAGTGACATCTTCACCTTCATCATTTTGTGTTGTTTCACCTTCGCCGTTTTCACTTTGTCTCTTTGCTTCTTCGTAAACAGCTTTATAAGCTGAAGAATCATTGTCGAAAGGAATAACGACTGCTGGGTATCCATTAATAGAATCTAAATAAGCACTACCGCTTGTTAAGAATTCAGAACCTAATGCAACTGTATCAGTTGATGTTGTAAGAGCGAATGAACCGTTGAAAGAAAGATATGTTTTAATTCTTTCATAGTCGTTATCGCTTTCTTGGGCAAGGATAACCTTGATTGTGTCAGCACCTTCAGTGATAACTTTATATCTAGAAACGTTAGATTTATCTAATCTTGTTTCCATTTCTTTAGCAATACTCTTTAAGTCATCTTCTTCGATAACTTCACCATCTTTAAGATCTTCATATGTAGAGTTTTTTGGTGTAGCACGGAAGACTAATTGCTTACCATTTTTAAATTCAATATTTGAATCAACGTTGCTAACAACTTTTGTATAAGTTGTACCAACTAAAACTAAAGCGGTTAAAGCCAAACCAATATGAGCTATTAATCTACGCATAGTTTTACCTCCTATTTTATTATTTAATCCGATTACGCTAGCGCGCTAATATAAACAATACACTAAATATAATAATATTTCAATAGAAATATGTAAGCAAAAATCGTTAAGTTAAGTTATATTTTTTAGTCATTTTGAAATGCAAATAGGCAGGTTTCTTGGCAATACGCCCTTTAGGTGTTCTATCTATAAACCCTAGTTTAAGTAGATAAGGTTCATAAACATCCTCTAAATTTACACTTTCTTCTCCAATGGCATTTGCCAGAGTTTCAATCCCTACTGGACCACCATTGAATCTAGATATCAGCGTTTTAATATAAAGAGCGTCAACCTCATCCAATCCGAGGTCATCAATTCTTAATAATTTAAGGGCTTCCAAACATTGTTTTTCATCGATGAGTAAAAGATTTTTATAATTTGCATAGTCCCTTACTCTTTTAAAAATTCTTATAGCAATTCTTGGAGTTCCTCTACTCCTTTTTGCTATTTGATAAGCAGCATTTTCTTTAATCTCCACATTGAAAACTTTACCCATTCTAATGACTATTTTGGCTAAGTCATTTATCGAATAAAAATCTAGTTTTTCACTTATTCCAAATCTAGATCTTAAAGGTGAAGAAAGACATCCAGGTTTTGTAGTCGCACCGATTAAAGTGAATGGCGGCAAATCAAAGGTGATATTTTTTGGCGAAGTTTCTCGATTGATCACAATTGAAAACTTATAATCTTCCATCGCACTATATAAAGATTCTTCAATTATTAAAGGAAGTCGATGAATTTCATCGATAAATAGAATATCACCTGCTTGTAAACTAGTTAAAACGCAAGCAATATCCCCTATCTTTTCTATACTTGGAGCGTTTATGGATTTGAAGTTCACGTGCATTTCATTAGCGACAATCCTAGCAAAAGTTGTCTTTCCTAAACCAGGCGGACCATATAGCAAAACATGGTCTAAAACCTCACACCTTTTAAGTGCTGCTCCTATATAAATTTTAAAATTATTCTTTAAAGAATCTTGCCCAATATATTCATCAAGAAGTCTTGGGCGAATGGATAAATCTTCAATGGCTGTATCGATACTTTTGTTATCCACTATTCTGGACATATTAATTTACCAATCTTGCTAAAGCAAGCTTTACTAATTCATCTACTCCAAGAGTTGGGTCGTTAATATTTGAAAGAACTTCATCAATTTGCTTTTTCTTATAGCCCATTTCTTTAAGGGCCAAAACTGCATCGTTATAGCAGGTTGGTTTACTTTTTCTTCCTACTAAGCGACTTCTCAAATCTAGGATAATTTGCTCCGCTCCTTTGCTACCTACTCCAGGTAATTTTCTCAAAAAGGAAACATTACTTGAAGCGATTGCATTAAAGATCTCTTCTCCACTAGCGA
>CAMJAG010000005.1 GCA_946403545.1 uncultured Caryophanales bacterium
TTGTAATTATCATAGCATTTTTGAAATGCATGTAAAACAAAAAGAGCCCGAATTCACGGACTCTTTTGTGTTTTTAAGTTAATTAGAAACTTGTTGTATCAATTCCTTTGAGGATTTTGATTAATGGTTTGATAACTTTCTTAATGTTACCTTCTTCAAATGGCACTCTTAAGTGGTTCTTATTAAGAAGTGTAACGAATGGATATTTACCACCCATTTTGCAGAGTTTAACGTATTTCTTCCATGCCTTTTCATGGTTCTTGTTCATTTCTACTGCAAATTGGAATGCACATACTTGAGCAAGTGTGTAGTCAATGTAGTAGAAAGGAACTGCGAAGATATGAGATTGAAGTAACCATCTATCACCTCTATCTAATGCTGGAGTGTCATCAAATCTAAGATGTGGTTCATATTTTCTTTGAAGTTCACGGAATTTAGCACTTCTTTCTGCTGGAGTTGCATTTGGATTGTCATAAACCCAGTGTTGGAATTCATCAACAGTAACGCCATAAGGTAAGAATTCGATAGCGTCTGCTAAATGTTCATATCTATATTTATCAGCGTCTTTACCAACAAATCCTTCTGCATATGGCCAAGCAAAGAATTCCATACTCATTGAGTGAATTTCACAACTTTCTAAAGTTGGAGATTGATATTCTGGGACTTTAATTCCACTACTTAAGTAAGCTTGGAAAGCATGTCCACCTTCATGAGTTAAAACATTAACGTCTCCACTTGTTCCATTAAAGTTAGAGAAGATAAATGGAGCTTTGTATTTAGCAAATGTTGTGCAATATCCACCAGGAGCTTTTCCTGCTCTTGCTTCTAAGTCAAAGAGTTCGTTTCTCATCATGAATTCAAAGAATTCTTTACTCTCTTTGCCTAAAGCAGAGTACATCTTATGTGCTTGTTCCACTAAATATTTAGTGTCACCAGCAGGAACTGGATTACCAGTTACGAATTTAAGATTGTAATCATATGCTTGTGGATTTTTAATTCCAATGCGTTTTGCTTGTTCTTTGTAGAGTTTTTGACAAACTGGGACAACATCTTCAAAGATTTGTTTACGATATGCTGCAACCATTTCTGGGTTGTAGTCAGTTCTACCAAGTCTATCATAAGCAAGTTCTGTGAATCTCTTATAACCAAGTTTTTTAGCAATGCCATCTCTTAAATGGACGAGTTTATCATAGATATCACCAAGTTTTTCTTCGTGTTCTGCTAACCATTTATCTCTAGCAATTGCTGCTGCTTTTCTAGTATTTCTATCTTTATCAGTAGCGAATTTACCCATTTGAGAAAGGTTATAAGTTCCACCATTGAATTCGATTTGAGCACTACCTAAAACAGCGTCATATTCAGATACGAGTTTGTTTTCTTCAATCATATCTGGAATGATTTTTGGATCGAATGTTTTGAATGCTAATTCATATTTTTTAAATAAGTATTCACCATATTTAGCTTCAAGTTCTTTTCTATATGGAGCGTCTAATAAGATTTTTGCAAATTGATTTCCATATTCACCCATTGCTGGACCGATTTCATCGGAGATTTCTTGAGCTTTTTTATATTTCTTATTATCTGTATGGCATGTGTATAAAACGTAGATTACAGAAAAATCTGTTCCTACATTAGTGCTATACTTGTTGAACTTTTTGATAACTACATCTGCTTCTTTAGCGGTTTTTGCAGCTTTAAGTTCATTTACAAATCCTTCCATTTTAGCAAGGATTTTCTTTCCGTTAGGTTGATGGAAAGGATATTCACTAAACTTTAATTCTTTCATATATAAATTCCTTTCTAATTATTCGTGTAAGATTAAGCTTTCTTCAGTCATTTCTGCTGGTTTTTCTGCTCCTAATAAATCGATGATTGTTGGAGCGATGTTACCTAATTTACCACCTTCTGGCATTAATTTAATGTCAGTTCTATTGATACAGAATGGGACTAAGTTAGTTGTATGAGCAGTCATTGGGTGATCGTTTTCATCTAAGATTTCTTCTGCGTTACCATGGTCTGCTGTGACTAAGAGAGTTCCACCATTTTCTTCGCACCAATCAATGATTTTACCAACACAGTAGTCAACAGTTTCAACTGCTTTAACAACTGCGTCATGAACTGCTGTATGACCAACCATATCGCAGTTTGCGAAGTTAAGGATAACTACATCTAAATCCTTTTTATTAAGTTCTTTGAGTAATGCATCTAAAACTAAGTAAGCACTCATTTCTGGTTGCATATCGTATGTTGGAACTTTTGGTGAGTTAATTAATACTCTTCTACAACCTTTTAATTCAGGTCTTTCAACACCATCAAAGTTCATTGTTGCATCAAAGAAGAATGTTACGTGAGCGTATTTTTCTGTTTCTGCAATTCTTAATTGTGTATATCCATGATCTGCAAGCCATACACCAAGGATGTTATCCATCTTTGGTAATGCGAAAGCAATTTCGCCTTTAACAGAGTCAGCATATTTCATTGTGCAGACATATTTGATGTTATTAAGTTTATGTGCTGGAGAGTAAGCTTTATAAGCTGGAGTACCATCTTCTTTAATAGGTGGGACTTCATAGAAATGTGGGTTAGTTATTGTTGTGGAAATTTGGATAGCTCTATCAGGTCTATAATTCATGAAGATGATAGCGTCGTTATCTTGAATTCTTCCATCACAATTTGCGTTATAGTGAGGAATTAAGAATTCATCACTTGCATCTTTTCCTGTTGTAGGAAGATATGCATATTGATCTTTAAAGAATTGTTTATAATCTGTAAAGCTTGGACCATCGTGATCTACCATTAAGCGATATGCGACATCCACTCTATCCATGTTCTTATCTCTGTCCATTACGTAGTATCTTCCACCGATATCTGCAATGTGACCAAAGTTAAGTTCATCCATCTTAGCTTGAATCATATCAACATATTTAACACCTGCTTGTGGATCGACATCTCTACCATCCATGAAACAGTGAACAAATACATCATCTAAGCCTTCTCTCTTAGCCATTTCAATCATTGCTAAGATATGTCTGATGTGAGAGTGAACACCACCATCACTTGTTAGACCAAAGATATGTAATTTTGAATGATTCTTTTTAACATGTTCAATAGCATCTAAATACTTTTGATTCTTAAAGAATTCACCATCTTTAATGTATTTATTAATAAGTGTTAAGGATTGATAGACAATTCTACCTGCTCCAATATTCATATGTCCGACTTCTGAATTACCCATTTGACCATCAGGTAAACCGACATATTCGCCAGAAGCATTGATCATTGTGTATGCATACTTCTTAAAGTAAGCATCTAAGTTAGGCTTTTTAGCCTCTAAAATACAGTTACCATGTGGATTGCTTCTGATTCCATATCCATCCATGATACATAAGATAATTGGTTTTTTATTCATACTTGCTTTTCCTCCAAAGCCACGATAATTTTATATGATTTTAAATCATATTACAAAGAAAACGATAAAGAAAAAGTGACAAAGTTAGTTGTCACTAATTCATAATCAATGTTTTCTTTTGATATTTAAGTAATTTCCATAGCCATTTAGTAGGCCAGAAACTTATCCAATAATTATATCCAAGAACGTCTGCGTTATATGTTGCAATTGTATTTCTATATTGATTTTCTAAAGAAGAAACATTCTCAATTGCGGTAATAAATTCTTGGTGTTTTCTAAGGTCTTTTAAGCCTCTTGCAATGTACAACAACTCTTCCTTAATATAGGTTAAAACTGATTGTGCGTTTTTACATCCTTTTCCTTCAATATCATCGAAGTCTTCACGATGTATATCATTTATCTGAGCGACCATTCCAGGATCAATCTTAACACCATTACTTCTCATTAGATCCATGAGCTTTTTAATGTTGTCATATTTCATATTTAAGAAGAGAACCATTGCTTTTAAATGTGTCTTAAATAACCTCTTGAAAGAGAACACAAAGGCAACATCCATAACTATTAGGATGAGGAATAACGCCAATATACCTAAGAAAACAAATAATACAATTAATCCTGGATTCATAGTGAAAGTATACTAACATAATATACATTAAATGTATAAAAGAAATTGCTATTTTGTGATTTATAAATAGTCAATTATATGTATAGCAAATAATTAATTTGCTACTTACTAGACGATTATGTTAAAATATTTTTTGAGGACTTATTATGGCAAAAACAAAACTCGCAATTATGTACGACTTTGATAAAACATTGTCCACTACTGATATGCAAAATTACACTTTTATTCCAAAGCTTGGAATGACTCCTGAAGAGTTCTGGGGAAAAACAACTGAATTCTCTGCTCAAACTGGATGTGAAAGAATTCTTTCTTACATGTATGTGATGCTTAGAGAAGCAAGAAAAAAAGGAATTAAAGTTACTAGAGAATATCTAAATGAATGTGGTAAAGACATTAAGTTTTATCCTGGCGTTGTAGATTATTTTAAAAGAATTAATGATTATGGAAAAAGTAAGGGTGTTATCGTAGAACACTATTTAGTGTCTTCTGGTACTAAAGAAATCGTCGAAGGTTGCCCTATCTTTAAAGAATTTAAAGAAGCATGGGGATGTGAATATCACTATGAGAATGGTGAACCAGTATGGCCAAAGCTTGCTATTAACTATACTCAAAAAACTCAATTCTTCTTTAGAATCGCAAAAGGTGCATTTGAAATTACAAATGACGCTGCAGTTAATGAAAAGACTGCTGAAGATGAAAGAAAGATTCCATACCGTAATATCGTATACATGGGCGATGGAATGACTGATATTCCATGTATGACTTTAGTTAAGAAAAATGATGGTAAATCCATCGCTGTCTATCAAAAAGGTCAAAAAGAAAAGGTCAAAGAAATCTATGATGACCATAGATGTGACTTCATCGCTTATGCTGATTACTCCGAAGGAAAAGCAATTGATAAGATCTTAAAAATGATCATTGATAGAGTGGCTCTTGATAGAGACATGGAAGAAGCAAGAAAGAACTCAATCGACTAATTTAAATTAAGGCTAGATGAATATCATCTACCTTTTTTTATATCTAAGTGATAGAATTTAGACTAAGAAGTATATGAAATACGAGCTTAATCAATTAGTCATAGGAAGAGTTATTTCCGTTAAACCATACGCTATATTTTTAGCGTTTGAAGATGGAGTAGAAGGTTTACTACATATATCTGAAATTTCCAATAACTATATTAGAGATATAGAAAAATTTGGTGTGGTTGGAGATGAAATTAAAGTTAAGATACTCTCCATTGATAAAAACAATGGCTTTTTAAGAGTGTCTCTTAAACAAGTTCCTCCAGAAGAAGCTTTCACCACTCATAAAAATGAAGCAAGAAGCATTCCTACACTTCCAGAAAACGCATTTGATCCTTTAAAAGAAAATCTAAATAAATGGATTGAAAATACATTAAAAGAAATAAAAGAAGGAAATTGATATGGAACTTAGACTTAATAAGCTAATTACAAAAGAAATCCTTTCTTCTTATAAAGAAGATGTAAAAAGAATTAACAAGATGATTAATGAAAAATCTGGCCCAGGAAATGATTTCCTTGGTTGGGTTGACTATCCTGTTAACTATGATGAAGAAGAATTAGAAAGAATTAAAAAAGACGCTAAATACGTTAGAGATAATTTTGATATCTTAGTAGTCTGTGGTATCGGTGGTAGCTATTTAGGCGCTAAAAGTGCTATCGATGCTTTAAAAGGACTTAAAAGTGATGACAAACTTGTAATCATTTTTATGGGTCAAACTTTCTCCCCTAACTATGTTGCACAAGTTTTAGATTACCTAAAAGGTAAAAAATTCGCTATTAACGTTATTTCTAAAAGTGGTACCACTACTGAAACTAGTATTTCCTTTAGATTGTTAAAAGAATTATTAGAATCTCAAGTTGGAAAAGAAGCAGCTAGAAAAGCAATCTATGCTACTACAGATAAAGCAAGAGGAGCATTAAAGACTTTATGTAATAAAGAAGGATATGCTACTTATGTTTTACCAGATGATGTAGGAGGAAGATATTCAGTATTTACTCCAGTAGGTACTTTCCCACTAGCGTGCGCTGGTGTTGATGTTGATGAATTCTTAAAAGGCGCTAGAGAAGCTAGAGAATATGTCGATAATGATGATTTAGATAGTAATGATTGCTATAAATACGCAGTTACACGTGATTATCTATATAGAAATAAATATCCAGTAGAAATGTATGTCACATATGAACCTCAAATGAGTCAAATCTCTGAATGGCTTAAACAATTATTTGGAGAATCAGAAGGTAAAGAAAAGAAAGGCTTACTTCCAGGAAGTGTGACTTTCTCCACAGATCTCCACTCTTTAGGTCAATTCATTCAAGATGGTTCACCAATTCTATTTGAAACTATTATTAATATTTTAAATCCTAATAAAGATGTATCTATTCCAAGTGATCCTGAAGACTTAGATGGACTTAACTATCTAACAGGTAAATCCCTTAGCTACGTTAACCAAAAAGCTTTTGAAGGTACTCTAGCAGCACATGAAGATACAGGTAATGTTCCATGTAATGTCATCTATATTGATAGATTAAACGCAAAATCTCTAGGTTATATGTATTATTTCTTTATGAGAGCATGCGCTATGTCTGCTTATTTACTTGATATCAACCCATTCAATCAACCTGGTGTTGAAGTATATAAGAAAAACATGTTCCATTTACTCGGTAAAAAGGGATATTAAGTTTAAAAATAATTAATAAAATTATGCTTTGAAAAATTGGTGAGAAAATTGCCAATTTTTTAATTGACTAAAATTATTAGTGAGTGATATATTATTTAAGCGCATATTCGCAAGTCGGATGCTTAGCTCAGCTGGGAGAGCATCACCCTTACAAGGTGGGGGTCGGGGGTTCGAGCCCCTCAGCATCCACCAGATATGCAACTCGGGAGGGTAGCGAAGAGGCTAAACGCGGCAGACTGTAAATCTGTTCCTGAGGGTTCGGCAGTTCGAATCTGCCCCCTCCCACCATTAAAGGTTACTTATTGGGGTGTAGCCAAGAGGTAAGGCAACAGACTTTGACTCTGTCATCTCAGTGGTTCGATCCCACTCACCCCAGCCAACCTTTATAAAAACTACATATCACTCTCTAGCTCAGTCGGTAGAGCACTTGACTTTTAATCAAGGGGTCTGGAGTTCGAATCTCCAGAGAGTGACCATTGATGCCCAGGTGGCGGAACAGGTAGACGCACAGGACTTAAAATCCTGCGGTAGCGATACCATACCGGTTCGATTCCGGTCCCGGGCACCAGTTAAAAAAATACTCGACTTTGTCGAGTTTTTTTATTGCCTCTACCAAAAGTAGAGAGTAGAATTCATTTAAACATTGTTTAAAAATAGGTAAACCTTTACAATAACAACAGTTAAAAAAGGGAGTTTAATATTTATGAAACATTTGATTGTTTTAAATTCTAGCATCTTAGAAAACAAACCAGATGCAATATCAAAGGAATTAGTAGATAAGGCATTTAAAGGATTAGATTATGAAATCTATTGCACAACTGCTCCTAGAAGTTGTGTTGATTTCCTTAAGAAATACTTATCAGAAAATAAAAAAGATACAGTTAGAGTTTATGCTTGTGGTGGCGATGGTACTGTTCAAGAAGTCGCAACTGGTATAGCAGATGCTCCTAATGCTGAATTAGCTATCTATGCTTGTGGTACAGGTAATGACTTTGTCAAGATTTATGGTGGTCAAGAAAGATTCTTAGATTTTAAGAAACTTATTGAAGGCGAAGCAAAACCAATTGATATTTCTAAAATTGAAGGTGGCAAATTAAGAGATCCATGGATTTCTGTTAATGTTATTAACTTTGGTTTTGACGCAATCGTTGGTGCTATGGGTAACTACTATAAAGACAATGGATATCCAGAAAAAGCAAAGAAAAAAGGTATGTCTCCATATGATTATGCTTTAAAGCATGACGCAATGAAACATGGTAGATTTAACGATACAGTTGTTTATGCTGATAAAGAACAACTTAACGAAAAACAAATGTTACTTTGTACAATCGCACAAGGTCAATATGTTGGTGGTAAATTCAAATGTGCTCCTAAGAGTGATAACACTGATGGAAAAATGGATGTTTGTATGCTTAAAACAATGACTTTAATTGGTTTAGGTATGATTATTGGTACTTATACTGAAGGAAAACACTTAGATAAACCAAGAAAGAAAGTTGTCTACAGACAAGCAAAACAAGTTAAGATCGTCGCTCCAAAAGATATTGATATCTGTGTTGATGGCGAAATGACTAAAGGTAAAGAATTTATAGTTACATGTATCCCTGGTGGTATTAAACTTGTAATGCCTAAGGAATAATAAATAGAAAGTAAGTAATTAAATATGATATTTTTAATCTTCTCTTTTGGGTGTTCCATTTTCCTGTCGGTTTTTGGTTCACTCACATTCTGGAAAGTACAACATCCATGGGATTTTTACATTCCTATCGTTTTATTTATCGCAGGATTTGTAGCAAGTATTGCAATCATGTGGATTGTAATAGATATCATTGGAAGAATTACTGTTAGAAGAAAGAAAGAATACACAAAAGTATATAAGTTAAATAGATGGATCTTAAACAATGGCATGGCTTATATCAGAAGGCTCGCTCTTATTAGATGTAAAGTTACTGGTAAAGAAAAGATTCCTCATGGCACTAGATACTTATTAGTATCTAACCACTTATCTAATTTCGATAACTTCTTATATACTGAAAAGATTGCAATGCACGATAATCTAGCGTTTGTTGCAAAAAAATCTAACTTTAAGATTCCTCTTGCGACTTTCCACTTGCATAAGAACTTATATCTTGCAATTGATAGAGATGATCTTCTCCAATCATTACAAGTTATGAAAAAGGCGAGTGACTTTATCTCAAATGGAGTTACTAGCTACGCTATCTTCCCTGAAGGAACTAGAAGTAAAGATGGTAATTTAGGTCCATTCCATGAAGGTGTCTTCAATGTTGCAATTAAGGCTAAATGCCCTATTGTTATCTGCACTATCAAAGGAACAAATCAAATTAAGAAGAGATGGCCAAGATTTACTAAAACTCATATTAATGTAGTTCATGTTATGAATGTAGATGAATATGATGGACTTACCGCTAAAGCACTTAGCGATAAGGTCAGAGAAGTAATTCAATACGACTTAGAGAAATCAGCACTTTAATAAATGTGCTTTTTTCTTACATATTTTTATCATAACAATAGTCAAATTAATAAGATGGTAGTATGATAATTCACATGAAATACGATTTTATTAAACTTAGAAAGCAATTAGAATCTGGAGAAATCAAACCATTAAGCAAATTACAAGGTGGAATGATGAACCGCTCTCAAATCATTGAATTAGATGGCATTAAATATGTTTGGTATACACCTACTGAACAAGCTAATGAAATGGTTGATAGAAAACTAGAAAAGTCAAATATAGACAAAGTCTATCCTTTAGGCATCACTTCTAAAAACTTAGTGTTTTATGAAGATGGTATGAAAATCAATGAATTTATTGAAGGAAAATCTCTTAATTTAATAGATGACTTTGACACTAAAGAAGTAGCAAAAATTCTTCATAAATTACATGATTCAAATGTATTAAGTGATAAAGATTATTTACCATTTGAAAAAGTAGCAAATTATATTAAAGAAGTTGAGTCATTAGATATTAAATTAGATGAAGACTTCTATATATTATATAAGGATATATATAGTAAAAAGGATTTCCTAGAGAGTCAAAAACTCACTATTTGTCATAATGATTTTCAAAGAAGTAATATTATCAAAACTCCTGATAATAAATACTATATGATTGACTTTGAATTTATGATGAATAATGATCCAGTATTTGATATCGCTGCGTTTGGTAATAATAATGTCGTTGAAGGATATCAATTACTCAAAGATTATTTCTCAGTATTAGACAAAGATATTAAAACAAGATTCTTCTATTGGAGAATGTTATTATCTCTTCAATGGTATTTAGTTGCTCTTATTAAAGATAAAAGAGGCGAAGGAAAAGAACATGGATTTGACTTCTATCAGGTCGCTCAGTTCTTCCTAGGCAACGCTAAATCTGCTAGAGAAATGTTTCAAAAAGAAATAAATTAGGCTTCCACTTTGGAAGTCTTTTTTCTACGTCTAAGTATTAATAAAATAATCAAAAATACCGCTAAAACCCCTATTAAATATCCAGCGGAATCTATTAAAGAATCAGTTACTTCTCCACTTCTTCCTGGAACAAATGTTTGAATAACTTCTGTTAAAATCGCTATTGTAATGCCTATTCCGCTACTTATAGCTATTCCCCAGTAATGTTTATACCAATCTGTGTATCCAATAGAGAAGTACACTGCTAAACATGTAATAATTGCATCTAATCCAAATAATCCAAAGTGCCCTATTGCTTTTCTAATGAAGCTAGAGAAATCTGGCATATTTTGTTCTGTAATTGTATTTGGTACAACAGTATTAATGACTTCTGCTGCAGACTCCGCTACCTTATCACTCCACGCAGAACTGTCTCCACCTTTAAGACATGCTTGATAAATAATAAAAGCATTAAGTGCGATGCTTAATACTGTAAATATAATCGAGAGTACAAGGAATTTGCGGTTTTTATTAAACATGAAGTAATTATAGCAAATTTCGATTCTATTATTGATAGAATAATGTATAATAATTGACAATGAACAAGACTATTAAAACATTCTTACTAGGCATAGGTGCCGGTGCTGCTATTGGCGTCGGAAGTTTTCTATTTACTATCTGTTCAACATTTTCTAACAAGGTATTAGGAAGCGTTTTATTCGCAATTGGACTATTTACTGTTTGCTTTTTTGGATTATTTTTATACACAGGTAAAATTGGCTATTTATTAGACAATAAGCAAAAGAGCAAATACACCATTGATTTATTCGTAGGTTATATTGGTAATATTGTAGGTGCCGTTGCATTAGGGTATTTACTACGTTTAATCTTCTCCTCATTTAATAGTCAAACACTTGAAGGAATTAAGAAGATTTGTGCCTCTAGAATGATTGATATTGGGGAAGGTGGATCACCATTTATTAAGCAACTTGGAACATCATTTTTCTGTGGTTGTTTAGTATATCTTGCTGTTCATTTTTGGAAGAAAAAATGGAACTTTATTTTAAGAACATTAATTCTCGTCATGTGCGTATTCTTATTCGTGTATTTAGGATTTGAACACTGCATTGCAAACATGTTTTATTTCTCTTATGGAAATGCTTGGAACTTACAAAGCTTATTCAATATTTTAGTGGTCACAATAGGCAATTCGCTAGGTGCTTTACTTGTTCGCTTAATTGTCGTTTCCAGCGCAAATTAGGTTAATTAAATTTTATTTAGTATAGGTTAGAAGTTGTTTGGTTTGTTCTAAATAACTTCTTTTTTATATTTTTTTATAAATAAACGCTTGCAAATGCAGATATACACGCGTATAGTAGAAAACAAATATACTCAAAAAGAAAGGGGAGTTATTTTATGAAAATAAAGAATTGTACAAAAATTCTATTAGTTCTAGGTACAGGTGTTCTAGTAACTGCTTGTGGTGGCACTGGTGGTAAAAAAGGCTACTACACATATGACACTTACCTTTCAACTAAACCAAAGACATGGAACGTTCACACATGGTCCACTAATGATGAATCCTACATTCAAGGTTTCTGTTCAATGGGTTTCTATGATCTTCAACTTAATGAAGCTAAAGATGGTTATGAAATCATTACAGAAATGGCTAGTGACATGCCTGTTGATGTTTCCTCACAAATTTCAAATGCTGATAAAGCAAAATACGGTTATCCAGGAAGCGTTTCCGATGGCTGCGTTTGGGAAATCCCATTAAACAGAGCAGCTTGTTGGGAAGATGGTACACCAATTAAAGCTGAAGACTATGTTGAGTCAATGAAGAGACAACTCGATCCTAAGATGGCCAACTACCGTGCTGATAGCTACTTCTCATCTTCCATGGTTGTCGCTAACGCTGAACGTTACTTCAAACAAGGTAACGAATCTCTTGAAGAAGCATTCAAGTACTTAAATAAAGATGGTACATGGACAACTCCAGATGCATGTGGCGATGGTAAATACTTCGTTAACGTTACAAAATCTATCGCATCTTGGATGTCTAACGTATTCACTGGTTTAAGTGGTGATGAATCCTTATGGTTATTATTCAACCAAACATCAGGACGTAGTGATGCAGTCAAATTAGCACTTCAACGTGTTCAAGACGCTATCGTCTACTACTGTTGGAAATATTGTGACCACGAAGGTGAAAAGAAAGCTGACTGGGAAGAAATTGAAGGTTACTCCAAACTCTCTTCCGTTAAAGAAGATATGTGTAACTACGATATCGAACTCAGAGAATTCGACAAACACGTAGTCAAAGTTAGAAAGAACTTAAACGATTCTTCTGAAGAAAACACAGAAAACTACAGTCAAGAAGCTTTCAAACATGACTTATCCACTATCGTTACAGGTTTCACATCTGCTTGGAATAAAGACTGGAACTGGATTTGTTTAACATATGTCAATATCTATAACGACTATGTCCAAGAATGGGGCGATGAACCAAACGCTACATCTGGTGTCGGTGTTGTTGCTGCAGATCCATTTAAATTAAGACTTTACTTGGCAAAACCAATGACATCCTTAGACCTCAAGTTCTCATTAACAGGTACATGGTTAGTCAAAAACGACTTATATGACTCATTAACAACTACAACAGCTGCAAAGAAGACAACATTATATGCTTCTCCAGAAAAAGGTGTTGCAGGTTATATGTCCTATGGTCCATACAAATTAACAACATACGAAGCTGGTAAAGCATTCCGTATGACAAAGAATGATAAATGGTATGGTTACTCTGATGGTAAACACAATGGCCAATTCGTTCTCGATGAAATCAATACAAGAATTATTGAAAAACACGAAACAGCTCTTTCAGAATTCTTAGCAGGTAAACTCGATGATATCGAACTTACAAGAAACGATATGAAAGAATATGGTGCTTCATCAAGATTAACTAGAACTTATGAATCATACACACAAAAGATTTCTTTCAACTCTGATAGAGCAACACTCTTAAAGAGACAAGAAAGCGCTACAAAGAATAAAACTATCTTAGCTAACAAGAACTTCCGTGAAGGTTTATCTCTTGCATTAGATAGAAAGAACTTCGCAGCACAAGCTACTTCCGGTTCTAAAGGTTTCACAGGTTTATTAAATGACCTTTACCTCACAGACGTTGAAGATGGCGAAATGTACAGAAATACTCCACAAGGACAATCAGTCTACGGTAGAGTTTATAACAAATTAGGCGGTAATCCATTCGCTGACGCTAACCCACTCGAAGGTGCAACAGATTGGGAAGGTACACCACTTTCCGAAGATGCTATTGGTTACAATATGGATGCTGCTACATACTATGTTGCTAAAGGCTTAATCGAAGAATTCGGTTCTGATAAACAAGGTCATATCGAAAAAGGCGCAAGCACAAAGATCGATATTGAATTCCGTGTTTACGATAACCAATCTGAAGCAACAATTGAAATGTACAACTTCATTAAAGATAAATGGAACGACGTCTTAGCACGTGCTGTTGCTAAATTAAAAGACACAACTGTTAATGGCGCTAAAGTATTAGGTGCTAATGATAACGTTTCATTAGAAATCAACCTCATCAAAGATGAAGACTACTACAACACTGCTACAAATGGTGGTTATGACATGATCTTCTCTACATGGGGCGGTGCTGCTATTAACCCAGCAGGTTTAATGGAAGTTTATTGTAAGGCTTCCTTCACACAAACATGTGAATATGGTTTCAAAGGTCACCAAGGTGACGCTATTAACTCAATTGAAATTGATGCTAATGGTAATGGCACTATTGAAGCTGATGAAACACAAACATTTGACGCATGGTACACTATCATGAGTTCAATTACAGAAACAGATGAAAGAGGTTCTGATGCTTGGAATACAAAACACCAAAAACTCTTGAACATCTTATCTGGTCTTGAAGCTGGTATCTTAAACAGATTCGAAGCAGTACCATTAGTTGCTAGAGCATCTTCATCTATGAACTCATTCAAGATTGAAAATGGTTCTGAAAACTACATCAACCTCATTGGTTACGGTGGCGTACGTCACTTAAAGTTCAACTACGATGATGCTGGATGGGCAGAATTCGTTAAGAAGAACAAAGACAGATTAAGTGACCTCTATAAGAACTAATTAATTAGTTCAAAACTTAATAATTACATTATTTTCTGAATAGAAAACATCAAAAGCAGCGAGAGCTGCAGTAAAAGGAGACGATAATATATGAGAAATGTTAAAGACACATTGCAATATATTCTAAAGCGTTTGCTTTTGATGGCTTTCACATTTCTCGTGATCTTCGTCATTTGCTTTACGCTCATTAGACTTCTTCCTATTGACCTAAGCGCTGGCTTAGGTAAAGATCCAGAAACCATCAAAAAACAATACGTTATGATGGGTAGAATGAGATTTGTTAACGGGCAATATGAGTGGCTCCCAATTATCGAACAATTCTTCAACTTTATTAAGACATTGTTCGTGCCACCTAAAGATATCGAAACTGGTCATGTTTTATCTAGATTTGGTTATTCTTACCAAATCGCTGCAGGTTCTACTCCAGACCAACTTCTCTTCTCTAGATTCCCACCTACAGTTCTCATTAACATCTATTCTATGATCATCTCTGTCCCAATCGGTTTAGGCCTTGGTACATTTATGGCTCTTAGAAAGAACAAATGGGAAGATAACTTCTTAAGCGTTTTAATCATGATTTTCATTTCGGTCCCAAGCTTCGTTGACGCATTCTTGCTTCAATACTTCCTTGGTTACCAATGGCACGTTTTCGAACCAGTCGTTCTTCCACTTGCAGATGCTGGTGGTTCCTGGTTCTCTCCTGCAATGTTTAATTCCATGATTTTACCAGTGTTATCTATGTCATTAGGTTCAATCGCTGGTTACGCTCGTTACACACGTGCGGAATTAACAGAAGTTTTAACAAGTGACTTCATGCTCTTAGCTAGAACTAAAGGTTTAACAAGAGCACAAGCTACTGTTAGACATGCTTTCAGAAATTCATTGGTCCCAATTTTCCCAATGATTCTTGGTGAAGTCTTATCTGTTTTAAGCGGATCTATCATCATTGAAAGCATCTTTACTGTCAATGGTGTTGGTGGTTTGTTATTACAAGCAATCAATACTAGAGACGTCGACGTATATCAATTCGTCGCTATGTTCTACATTCTCATCGGCTTAGTCGGTGGTTTAGTTGTCGACATATCCTATGGATTAGTTGACCCAAGAATTCGTATGGGAGGAGGTAAACAATAATATGAATAACGAAAAAGATATTTATACTGAGAAATCCAAAATCCCTGCAAGCGAGTTCGAACTAGTACATAACGATGAAAATTTACATGATACTAAGTTTGAAACTAGACCTGTTGGTTGGTTTGAAGACTCAGTTAGAAGATTTGCAAAGAATAAAGCTAGTGTCGTAGGTTTCATTCTTATCGCAATTCTCACACTATTCTCCGTAATAGTGCCAATTATTTCACCATTTAACTATTACTCTAAGAGTGAATTCCCTGATGGATTCAGAGATGTTCACTACAGAGATTGCGCTCCTAAATTATTCGATAATGCAGGTGGATTCTGGGATGGTACAGTCCAAAAGAGTCTCGGTGAAGTTGACTACCAAGTGAAAGTTAACACAGATGCTAACTCCCCTTATGTAGTTGGTAAGCCAAAAGTTATCGAAGATGTAATTGGTAGCAAAATTTATAAAACATATGTCACAAGAATTGATACATACGCTGTTGGTACAGCTGTTGTAGAAATGTATGATGATATGTTCAATGATATCCAAGCATATGAAGCAAGCAAGAATATCACATTCACACTTGATAATATGCACAAATCCATCTTAAAACCATTAATCGATTACAAGGATTATGTTGATGGTGAACTTAAAACAAAATTAGAAACTGCTGGTGCTGCAAATGTTACTAACATTATTGACCAAGCTAAAAACTTCTATGAACATAACGGAAGTGTTTACTATAAGATTTTCCCTACTAAGAAAGGTAATGGATATTCTGATACACAATTCGAACCTGTTCTAGACGCTAATAACAAGGTCATTGATCTTTACGTTAAAGATGCATCAGAGAATTTAGTGTTCCGTTCCACAGAAGATAGAAACGTTAGAGTAGACTATAACGCATATTTCAAATTCAAATATGGTAAGTCTGTTAGATACGTATTCGGCGCTAACCTTGAAGGTAGAGACTTGTTAACAAGACTTGCTGAAGGTGGCAGATTCTCTCTCTTACTTGGTATCGGTATTACATTAATCAACTTCATTATTGGTTTAATCTGGGGTGCTATCTCAGGTTACTATGGCGGAACTGCAGACTTAATCATGGAAAGAGTTACCGATATTATTTCGGGTATTCCAACCATCATTATCATGTCGCTATGTTCCATTCAATTTACGAATAACATCGCACTTAAGAGCGCGCTTGGTAAGTCGGGAATTGTTGTTCTAGCTATCTTAATTGCATTCGTTTATAACGGATGGGTTGGGGTCGCAGGTAGAACGCGTATGCAATTCTATAGATTTAAAGGACAAGAGTATGTTCTTGCTAGTAGAACACTAGGTGCTAAAGATAGACGTTTGATTTTCAAACATATCTTACCTAACGCTGCTGGTACATTAGTTACATCTTGTGTCCTTATGATTCCTGGTGTTATCTTCGCTGAAAGTAGCTTATCTTACTTAGGTATTATCGACTTCAGAGGAAGCGGTATCGTCTCTATCGGTGCTCTCCTTGATGAAGGTAACCAAGCAGGTATTAAATCATATCCATACTTACTATTATTCCCATCACTCGTTGTTTCTATCTTGATGGTTTCCTATAACTTATTCGGAAACGGTTTAAGAGACGCATTCAACACTACTTTAAGAGGAAGCGAGGACTAATTTTATGGCAAACATTGTTAATAATGAAAAACCAATTTTAAAAGTTAGAAACCTTCGTATTTCTTTCAAAACAAATACAGGAACAGTTAAAGCTGTTCGTGGCATTGATTTCTCCTTATATAAAGGTAGAACTCTTGCTATCGTTGGTGAATCTGGTTCTGGTAAATCAGTTACAAGTAAAGCTATCCTCGGTATCTTAGCTAATAACAAGATTATCGAAGATGGAAGAATAATCTATGATGGTAAAGATTTATTAACTTTACCAGAAAACAAATTCACTAAGATCAGAGGTGTTAAAATCTCCATGATCTTCCAAGATCCATTATCAGCGTTGAATCCTATCATGAAGGTAGGTAAACAACTTACTGAAGCAATGCATCTTGAAAATAAAGCTTTAGTTAGATCCGCTAAAAAAGGTGTCAATAACTACAATAGCGCTATCGCAAGAGCAGAAGGCAAACAAGCTATCCAAGCTATTGATGCTTTAAGTAAAGATATTAAAGACGAACAAGAAGTCTATAAAGCACTTAAAGAAAATGCATTTGATTTCTTCCAAGGTACAGCAAATAAACAAAATGAAATCTATTTAGAAGCTCTTAATAAAGCTGAAGAAGCAGTTAAAGCTTATAAAGAAAAATTCTTAAATGCTGACGCTACTAATGTAGATATCAAAGAAGCAACAAAAGCATTAGCAGGTCTTAAAAAACCATTAGGCGCATGTAAAAACTTCTTTACTCAAAGTGCGGATGATGTCACTGATGTTTATGTTTCATTAATGAAGACATACTTCAAACAAATGCTCACTAGTGACAAATTAGATGCAGCACTTAAAGAAGAATTGACTAAATATAATGTTGATAACTTCTTTGATTTACCTGCAAAAGTCAGAGCAAAACAAAGAGAAGTTATTACTCCAAGAGAAACATATTACGAATTAATTCAAGACATCACTACTAACTTAATTAACCACTTTGAAGAATTAAAACAAAAATACGCAACTATTGATGCTAGCGAAGTTGATGAATTAATCAAAAACTACGCAAAACTCTTAGTTACTAAAGACTCTAAGTTATCAGGTGAAGCTGCTAAAGCACGCGCTATTGAACTTATGAGAGAAGTTGGTATTCCTGAACCTGAAAAGAGATTCAATCAATACCCATTTGAATTCTCTGGTGGTATGAGACAAAGAATTGTTATCGCTATCGCTCTATCAGGTAATCCAGAAATCTTAATCTGTGACGAACCTACTACTGCTCTTGACGTTACAATTCAAGCTCAAATCCTTGAACTTATTCAAAAGCTCAAGGTTCAAAAGAACTTATCTATTATCTTTATTACACACGACTTAGGTGTTGTTGCTAATATGGCGGATGATATCGCAGTTATGTATGCTGGTAAGATTGTCGAATATGGTTCAGTTTATGACATATTCTATGATCCAAGACATCCATATACTTGGGCATTATTATCCTCTATGCCAGACTTAGATACTCAAGGTAAACTTGAAGCTATTCCTGGAACTCCACCTAACATGTTACTCCCTCCAAGGGGTGATGCATTCGCAGCTAGAAATAACTACGCAATCGCATTAGATTACAAGCAAGAACCACCATTCTTTAAAGTTAGTGAAACTCACTCAGTTAAGACTTGGTTAGCACATGCTGATGCAGTTGATGTTGTCCCTCCAAAGACAGTTATTAACCGTATCGCTAAATCTTTAAAAACTAACCCAGATAATACTCCTAAATATACTTTAAAGAAGAACAGTGTTTTAGAAATTATCAAAGGAGGTAAGAAATAGTTATGGCAAGAACAAAGAAAATAACTAACTATTCTGATGATGAACAAAAAGTCATCGAATTAGATAAACCTCAACCTCAATTTGATTACTCTGATAAAGAAGTTATTCTTTCTGTTAGACACTTAAAACAATTCTTCCGTTTTGGTAGAGGCGAGTTTAAGTACACAAAAGCGGTTCATGATGTAAGCTTTGATGTTTATAAAGGCGAAGTATTTGGTTTAGTCGGTGAATCAGGATGTGGTAAAACCACTACTGGTAGAAGCATCATTAAACTTTATAAAGTCACTTCCGGTGACGTCTGGTTCAAAGGTGTTAGAATCGCTGCAGGTACTAGATGGAATGAAAAAGAAATCAAATATACAAAGATTAGATTAAGAAGATTCCTTAATGATCCTGCACTAAAAGCTAAAGAAAAAGATGAAATTCAAGCTCTTCCTGCTGATGATAATTTCAAAGCAAAAGAAGCAGAAATTCATGCAAAATACCAAGCAATTAGACAAGAAAAGATTGATGAAGCTAACGCTATTATCAAAGAACAACGTGAAAAGATTATTAAAGCAAAACACGATGATAGACACTGTAACGATGATATCGTCAAAGAAGAAGTCGCTAGAGTTAAATCTAAATGGGCTAACAGCAATATTGTAGAAAAATATAAAGCTAACAAAGAAGACCCAGAAGTTCAAAGACAATATAACGAGTATAAAGCAGAACTTAGAGAAGCTAAGCAAGCAAGTATTACTCGTAAGATGCAAATGATCTTCCAAGACCCTATTGCTAGCTTAAATCCTCGTATGACTGTTAGAAACATCATCGCTGAAGGTTTAGTAATTAAAGGCGTAAGAGATAAAGAATTTATTACAAAAGAAGTTAATAGAGTTCTTGAACTTGTTGGTTTATTACCAGAACACGCTAATAGATATCCACATGAATTCTCAGGTGGACAAAGACAACGTATCGGTATTGCTAGAGCAATTATTATGAATCCAGAACTCATCATCGCTGATGAACCTGTTTCCGCTCTTGACGTTTCCATTCAAGCTCAAGTTATTAACTTATTAAATGATTTAAGAAACAACTTAGGTTTAACAATCTTATTCATTGCACATAACTTAAGTGTTGTTAAATACTTCTGCGATAGAATTGCAGTTATGTATTATGGACAAATCATGGAACTCACTACTAGTGAAGAATTATTCAAACATCCATGTCACCCATATACAGTATCTCTATTATCAGCAGTTCCTCAACCTGATCCAAATATTGAAAAAGGAAGAGAAAGAATTACATACAATCCATTTAAGGATCACGATTATTCAGAACAAGCACCAACTCTTAGAGAGTTAGTACCTGGTCACTGGGTAAGATGTAATGATGCTGAAGCAGAGAAATATATGAAGAAATTAGGAGCTAAATAATCGTGACTCACGAAAAGAAGAGATTCCTAATTGGGACAATTATTACATTTGCTGTAAGTATATTAGTCGCATTTCTTATTTATCTTCTTAAATCATTCTATGACGTTGGGGATAAATTGGACTTCAACGCTCATGCATTAAGGAATGTTATCGATGGATTATCTATTTCAGGATTATTTGGAGTATTAATCTATGCGATAGTGAGATTATCTCAAGCAGGCGCATTTGACATTCTCGCCTACTCATTCAAACTAGTGTGGTATAACACATTTAGAAGAAATGTCAGACAAACTGCATTACCAAGTAGTTATGCAGAATACAAAGAACTAAAACATGGAGATAAAGAAGAATCAGTTCTGTTTATCTTAATTGGTTCTCTTCCATGTTTAATAGTAGGAATTGGTTTACTAATTCCTTACCATCTAAATTAAAAAGGAGAAAAGCATTATGAAGAAAAGAATTACAATTACTGCAATCGTAGCAAGTATCTTCGCAATGTCTTTAACAGCATGTGGAGGGGACAAGAGTAACGCTGGCGGAAACGGCGGATATGTCAAAGAACTCGCATTGACTGTTGAAAACGCAACAGCTGCAGATGGTTTTGATGGCGTAATGAACACAGGTGCTTCATTTACAGTCAAAGCAAACTTCACTCCAGCTAATGCAAACAAAGAGTTAGATATCACTTGGAGTTATTCAGAAGATATCTTTAGCTGTGTTAAATCTGAAGACGGAAAGACTCTCACTTTAACAGCTATTGATGAAGGCGATTCCACTGTTAGCGCTCACATGTATGGTGAACAATTCGCTGATATTTACTCCAACGTCTTAAAGTTCAGAGTTGAAAACAATCACAAAACAAACGCTGACTTTGAAAAAGGTAAAACAGAATACAATGGCAAAGCAATCAATAGAGACTCACTTTATAGATTAGCTAATGCTCCACACTTAAATAACCAAGGTGGCGCTCATGTCCTTATCGTTCCATTCGGCTTCCAAGATGCTAAATGGCAAGCAAAACAAACAACAGACATGATTGATAGAATCAAAACTACTTTCACTGCTTCTAGAGAAGAAATTAGAGCAAAAGGTGGTTGGGAATCATTACAAAGTTTCTATCAAACATCTTCGTATGGCATTAGCCAATTTGAAGCTTGGGTCTGTCCTAACTGGTGTGTTTACACAGGTAACACAGAATCCTTAGGTGGCGGCGCTAACGCAGCAAGTTTTGCGAGAAACTGGTACAACACAGAATACGCTAAAGCAAATCATGGTCAATTAGGTGCTGATGCACATCCATTAACATGGTTTGACTCAGACCAAGATGGCTTCATTGATCTTATTTGGTTAGTCTACTCCCACGATACAGGTGCCTCAGGTGGTGACTGGTGGGCATACGTTACATACACAAACAGTACATCCAACGTTTCAAACCCATCTGTTAAAACATTAGGTTGGGCTGGCATTCAATGGTTAGATGAAGCATGCAATGGTTATGACTCTCACACATTCATCCATGAAACAGGTCATACATTCGGTTTAGATGACTACTATGACTATAATCACACATGGGCACCAATGGCTGGTGTTGACTTCATGGATCATAACATGGGTGACCACAACATGGTCTCTAAATACATGCTTGGTTGGACATCTCCATGGGTTGTTAATGATGACGCAATCATTACACTTCGCCCAGGTACAACTACTGGTGATTGTTTCTTACTTCCATCTCCTGGATATAATGGCACAGCATTTGATGAATACTTGATGTTTGAATTAATGGCTCCTGTTGGTCTTGCTGAAGCTGATTACAAAGCAGGATACCAAAGCACTCCAGGTTTCTCTAAGCCAGGTATTCGTTGCTTACATGCTGATACACGTGTATTTAATGCTGACCGTGACACATACGCTAAAACAATTAACGAAGTCACAAAAGCTAAAGGTGGTATTAGAATTGATAACTCCTATGGTGGAAGAGGTGGCTTAAAAGCTGATAGTGATTACTTCCCACTTTTCGATGCTGAAAACAATTTAGTCAGAAGCTACATGACACAACTTTCAATTGTTGAAGCTGGTTTCACAACAGATGTCAACTGGACTAAATCTTCAACATATAATGCAAGCAATGCTTCATTATTCCACACAGGCGATGTATTCAACCTCTCTAACAAATTCAAATGGGCTGAAACATTCATGCCATCTAAATCAAATCTCTGGAATAAAGCAAAGACAATCACAGGTTGGACAAATAACACAACACAAACATACACAATTGATGAAACATGCACTTTCAACTATGAAGTTAAAGTCTTATCAATTGATGAAGATCCAACATATGGTTGGACAGCAAGAGTCTTAGTTAGAAAAGACGCAGCTTGCTACAACGCTTAATTCTAAGAATTAGAAAAAATAAACTCCGTAAGTTTCGATTTACGGAGTTTTCTTTTTATCTATTTATCGTATTCGCCATATTCACATCCGACGTTTTCACATCTGATGTCATCTATGAGTTTGTCTTTTCTAAATAGCTTAATACTACCTTTACCATTTCCACCATTCCATAGTCTGTTATGGCGTTTCATTCCATCTGGAGATTCATAATTCACTAGTAGCATATCTTTCTTTAAACAGGAGATATCCACTACTATCTTATTTTTCCAAGTCTTTTGTTCTACGTGCCAAATGATTTCAGTATCAGTTTCTTTACAATCAAACTTAGTCTTACAACCAGTCCAGAATTTAG
>CAMJAG010000006.1 GCA_946403545.1 uncultured Caryophanales bacterium
TCCTACAGGCTTATTTTCCATTGCATCAGGACCTGCATTTCCAGTAAAAGAAACACATATATCAACGCCTAAAATATTTTTTCCATTTTTTGCCATTTCGTATGCACATTCTTTGGAAACCACTCCAAATTGGTGTACTAATTCTTCGCCGATACCTAAAACTTTAATCTTTTCTTCAGTCCAATAAGTGACTAATCCACCCTTATAAAACTTACTTGCACCAGGGATTTTAGTTATCTCTCTAGCAAAAAGACCTCCAGTAAAGGATTCAACAGAACCAAGAGTAAGTCCTTTTTCTTTTAATAAATTAGAGAAGGTAACAGCGTCCATAAGATTATTCTTCTTTAAATACTTTTTTATTTTGGATTACATAAATTATTCCAGAAATAACAGATATTGCAGTAGCGATATACACTAAAATATCGGATATTCTAAGACCAGCAGGGAATCCTTGATCAAAGAACGCAAATGGGAAATCATTTGCTAATACCACTCCAATAGCAATCATTTGGAATACTGTTTTCATTTTTCCAAATATATTAGCAGCGATAACAACATTCTTATTCACTGCAATTAATCTAAGAGAATCCACTACTATATCTCTAGCCACCATTAAAATAACACACCAAGCAGAAATACCTACTGGATTAGTTTTGTTATATGGAGCAAGAATATTAACTGCACATAAGAAAATTAACATAGAGTTTACTAATAACTTATCTGCAATTGGATCTAAGAATTTACCTAAAGTAGTAACTTCGTTTCTACTTCTAGCAAGTTTTCCATCTACCATATCTGTAAACGCAACAATAATAAATACCACTAATAAAATGATAAAGAAGATATCAATCTTCACATCTCCTAAAGCTAGATATGGAGTGGCAAAACTTGGGTTAATTTGCGAAATGATATAAAAAGTGAGCAAAGTAACAAAAATCACTGCGCTAGCAACGATTCTTGAAACAGTAATTTTTGTTGGTAAGTTCATCAATTATCTCCTTAGTGAGTATTCGATCCTGTAAGCCATGTTTTGTCGAGAACAATTATTTATCTAAGCTATGCTTACCAGTATTAGTTTGATTCCCTCTACTGATCTCCCCTACCAAATTTGGGTTTCTCGCTTGTGGGGTTTACCGCGTTCAACCTTTATATTTCTATAAAGCTTCGTCACTGTGGCACTTTCAGGAGCTCCGCCATGGATTTCTCTTTAGGCATAGTCTCCGCCGTTACGTACTCCTACGTACCTAGCGTTATTTTTTCCGCTAGCGCAATCACTACAGGCATCGCAGCCTGTGCGAGCATGGACTTTCCTCTGCTTCCAGCAATTGTTCGGATCGAATGTTTTTTAATTATTTAATAGTGTCTGGATTAATACCTTTCTTATATAGATATCTTTCCAAAGCATCAATTCTTTTAAGGATTTTAACGTTATCTGAATTAACATTATTTCCTTTATTAATAGTAGCTTTCTTGGCTAGTTTCTCATTTTCAATTGTGAGTTTATTAATCTTTTCCTCTAACTCTGCAATCTTTTTATTAGCAGCGTCTAGTTCTAACTCTGATACTAATCCACCATTTTCGATGGTGAGATAGTCTTTAATAATTTGATCTAGATACTTGTCTACTTCGAATGCATCATAGCCTCGAGGGACATTTCTAAATTTGTAATTTGCAATTTCTTCTGCTTTTAATTTAAGTTTTATTGCCATTTTGCTACCTACATATAATATAATATTAGGTAGGAAATGATAATTCAATCTTTTTTCTTTTTGAAAAAAGAAAGGTTTCCCTAGAAAAATTACATGAAAAAATTCGACAAATTATTAAAAGGACATAAGAATATAGTGTTTCTAGATTTTGAAGGAACACAATTTTCTCATGAGATGATCGCTATCGGAGCGGTATCCACTGTTATCGATAAAAACGGTCGTATTAAAAAACAAAAGAAACCATTTAAAATCTTAGTTAAAGCTAAGAATAAAGTGGGTAAATATGTTACTTCTTTAACAGGTATTTCTGATGAAATGCTTTCTAAAGAAGGAGTAAGTTTTGCTAAAGCAATTGATGCTTTAAAAAAGTATGTAGGTATTTCTTTTAAGAAATCCTCATTCGTTACATTTGGCTCTCACGATTTAACAATTTTAAATCGTTCAATATCATATAACTTTGACTTTAACAAAGAAGCTTGTAGTGTCATGCAAAAAAACTACATTGATTTCCTTGCTTTCATTGGAGAATTTGTAAAAGATCCAAAAGGAAATCAAATCTCCTTAGTGCATTTCTGCGAAATGTTTAATGTAAAAACTGTAGGACCAGCGCATGATCCAAGTGTAGACGCTGTTAACTTAGCAAATCTATATGATGCTGTTATGTCTAATAAAGATACATTATTAGATGAATATAAAAAGGTGTTAGGAAAATTCTCTCACTTCCCAGAACCAGTAAATAAAGTTGTTCAAAAACTTGTCTCTGGTGAAAGTGTTTCTCCAGAGGACTTTGAACAAGAAATCAAAAAGTATATTGATTAATGTTTAATTATCCTAATGGTAAAAAATTTAATAATTTAAATAAATTAATAAAAGAAGATAAATCAATAAATCTAAAAGCAAGTAGAACTGCCGCTAATAGAGGAATGAATCTAGAAGAAAGTATTAATCTTTCTAATGATTTTTATATTGAAAACAATATTGCATTAATCACTAAAAGACCTACTCCTATTAATGTAGTAAAAGTAGATTACTCTAAAGGATGTAAGATAGTAGATGCTTATTTTGAAAAGCAATCCACTACTGACTATAACGGATTATATAAGACCAAATATGTAGACTTTGAAGCTAAAGTTACTAAAAGTAAAACCTCTTTCCCTTTAGCCAATATCTACAAACACCAAATAGAACATCTTAAAAGAGTTTTACTTTTAGGGGGAATTGCATTTTTTATCATTCAATTTGATTTTTATGATGAGGTTTATGTGCTTGACGCTAACTACATTATAGATTTCTATGAAAATGGAGATAGAAAATCAATTCCATACCCCGTAGTCAAAGAAAAAGGCATCCTAGTTAAGCAAGGACTTATTCCTCGTTTAGCGTATTTAGATGCCGTTGATAAACTATATTTTAGTGTTTAATTTCCTTGCAAAACTCCCTTAATTTGCATTCTTTACAATGTGGGGATCTTGCCAAACAGAAGTATCTTCCAAAATGAATTAGCTGATGATGTGATTTAATCCATCTATCTTTCGGAATTAATTTCTTTAGTTTTACTTCCACCTCTAGTGGACTATCTTTTTCGTTACTCAAATTAAGACGTTTGCTCACTCTTAAGATATGAGTGTCCACTGGTAAATCTGGAATTTTAAAGACTTCCGCTCTTATCACACCAGCGGATTTATTTCCGACACCAGGAAGATTTTGAAGTTCATCTTTATCACTTGGTGCTTTGCTAGCATAATCTTTGATTAACTTATCAGCAATACCAATAATATTCTTTGCTTTTGCTTTAGATAAGCCTAATGGACGAATGATTTCTTCTATCTCGTTAAAGTCTGCTTTGGCAAAGCTATTTAAATCCTTATATTTATTAAATAATATTTCAGTTACTTTATTTACTTTTGCATCAGTTGTCTGAGCGGATAACATAACTGCAATTACTAATTCATAATCTTTAGAATAGTTAAGTTCACAATAAGCATTAGGAAAAAGCTCATCTAAATAGACGAGCAAATTCTTCATAATTTCTTGTTTAGTTATCTTCATCATCCTTGTTAATCCAAGGGGTTTTTGCAATTCTAATTGTTTCTTGCAAATCTTTATCCCAATCCTCACTGATAGGAGAATGTCCTTCATTTTCTCTATCATCTCTAGTGGACCATGTTAATAAAATGTTATCTACACTTCTAAGTGATTTCTTGCCGTGATTTAAAGCTTCTTTTAAAGCATCAATAATCATCTTATCTTCATATCCATAGGATATCCATTCTCTAATCTTACTTGTTTCCACTGGGGAAAGAGGTCTATTTAAAAGAGTTTCATATTGTTCATAGATATTGCTTAAGCAATTCTCTGTTTCAGTTCTTGTTGCTTCATCTGTTTCTTTAGATAAAGTAATTTGAAAGTCATGATAAAGTCTTTCTTTTAATGGGTCTAAAGATGTGACTGTCTTTTTACCTACAGTTTTAATAACGATGTAACCTTTGGTTAACATCTTAGCAAAGATTTCATCAATCTCTTTAGCATCCAAACTCATCTTTAAAGAAAGAAGGTCTACTGTAACGAATTTATTACCAGTATTGATTAAATGATCCATAACTAAAATAGTAGCGAGTTCTTTCTCACTCATTTTGAGTTTCTTATAATTCTCAATTAAGAGATATCTAAAATCTAGAGCTTCTGTAATCATAGGGTTAGTGCTATTACTCTACCACACTAATTAATTTAGTGATACCAAATTTATCAAATAATTCTTTTTTTCTATTCTCATCAAACTTTGTGAGTTTATTAATATCTTGGATAATCTTTTCTTTTTTAAGAAGTTTTAATGTATCGATGTTTTTTAGCATTGCTTTTTCTAGCTTCTTATCGATTTCAAAATCTAGTTGTAACGCAAATCTAATTGCACGGATGATTCTAAGAGGATCTTCTTTAATTCTTTTCTCAGGGTCCCCTACCATTCTGATAATTCTCTTTTTAATATCTTTTTCACCATTAACATAATCAAATAACACTAAATGTTCATCCATGTACATTGCGTTAATAGTAAAATCTCTTCTTAATACATCTACTTTTAAATCTTTTACAAATATAACCTCATTAGGATGTCTTGAATCAGCATATCCTTTTTCTTTTCTTAATGTAGTTATATCAAATTTAACTTCTTCTTCCTTACATCTAATGCTACCCATTTTAGCAAAAGTAAAATCCGCTCCTTTGAGGAATAATTTCATTTCTTCAGGAGTAGCGTCGGTAACACAATCCATATCAGTAAGTTTTAATCCAAGTAAAATGTCTCTTACTGTACCTCCTACTAAGTAGAGGATATAGCCATGTTGTTTAAAAATAGATACGAGTCTTTGGAATTCTTTTAATTCTGGTGCCATACTATTATTATAGTAAGGTAGAAAAAAAGATGGCAATCAATTTGCCACCTTTTTCATTTTAGATTAGATTAGTTCATCTTAGCTTTTAAAGCTTTAGAGAGTCTGAAGCTAACTGTTTTTGCTTCTTTGATGACGATTCTCTTATGGTTCTTTGGATGAGTACCATCTCTAGCTTGGCGAGTCTTTGGAACAAAGACACCAAAGTTAGTAATGTTAACATCTTCACCTTCGAGGATGCATTTTTCAATTAAGTTAAATGCAACATCAAGAGCTTTACGTGCTTCACGTCTTGAAAGATGACATTCAAGAGCGACTGCTTCGACTAAATCGCGTCTATTAACCTTTTTCATATGTTTACCTTAGCCTCCGGATGTCTACATAATATCACAAATTTAGCCGTAGTCAAACACAAAATTGTCTATTTTTTCATTTTTTTGAATTTTTATTTTTTATCGGAACTTTTTGTTCGTCTTTTTAATGAGAATCGAATAGGCGTTCCTTCAAAATTAAATGTTTCTCTCAAGCGATTTTCTAAATAGCGTTGGTATGAGAAATGCATCCATTCTGGTTCATTCACGAATAGCGCGATCGTAGGTGGCGCGGTAGACACCTGTGACGCATAATAAACCTTTAACCTACCTCCGTTGAAATCAGGGGCAACATTCATTACTTGAGCGTCTTGGATAACCTCATTAAGCACGCTAGTTTTGATACGTGTGTAGTATGCGTTATGGACAGTTTCTAAGGCTTCGAAAATTGTATCGATTCTGCTTCTCTTGAGTGCGGATACATAACACACAGGAGCGTAGTCTAAGAACTTGTATTGATCTCTAATTAACTTAGTGAAATTAGCCATTGTATTTGTGTTCTTATCGACTGCATCCCACTTATTCACAACGATGATGATTGCTTTATGTAAATCAGTAGCGTATTGGATAACATGCTTATCTTGATCTAAGATGCCAGCTTCACCATCAATAACTAATAAAACTATCTCACTTCTTTCAATAGCTTTTAATGCTCGAATAGCAGAATATTTATCGATAGATTCGTATATTTTTCCTTTTTTCTTTAATCCAGCAGTGTCGATAACAACATAGTTTTTATCGCCTCTAGTAAAAGGAGTATCAATAGAGTCTCTAGTAGTTCCAGATATGTTAGAAACAATGACTCTATCTTGCTTTAAAATAGCGTTTGTGAGACTTGATTTACCAACGTTTGGTCTTCCCACTAAAGAGAAGATAATCTTGTTTTCATCAATCTCTTCTTTAGCATCAGTTAAGTGCTTACAAACTTCATTTAATAAGTCACCAATACCGATACCATGAGCACCAGAAACTACAAATGGTTTGCCCAGTCCAAGACGATAAAATTCTTGAGCGTCCGCCATTTGAAGTCCTTCATCAATTTTATTAACTGCGAGGATAACAGGTTTTTTAACCTTTCTTAAAAGTTTTGTAACCATTAAATCATCACTAGTTATGCCTACTTTTCCATCTACAGCAAAAATAATAACATCCGCTTCCTCCATAGCAATTTGAGCTTGAGCTCTAATTTGTTCTTGGAAGGAAGAGTTTGCTAATTCTATACCACCTGTATCAATGAGGGAGAAAGATTTCCCTAGCCAATTTACTGTTCCGTATAAGCGATCTCTTGTAATACCAGCAGCGTCATCGACAATTGCACTTCTTTCTCCAACCATTCTATTGAATATGGTTGATTTTCCAACATTAGGTGATCCAACAATTGCGACAATCCCTTTTGGCATTATTTACCGATCTCCTTAATTTTCTTGTTGATTATATCAATAATTGCATTCACTACTTCTTCAATAGACATATCTGATGTGTCTAATGGAATTGCGTCTTCCGCTGGTTTAAGAGGAGCGAATGCTCTATGAGAGTCAATATAGTCTCTCTTTTTAACATCTTCTCTAATTTCATCTAGAGTACATGCAATACCTTTTTCTTGGTTTTCTTTATATCTTCTAATAGCACGAGTTTCTGCACTTGCTATTTGATAGATTTTCACTTCTGCTTTTGGAAGAACATATGTTCCAATATCTCTTCCATCCATAATGACAGAGTGTTTTTCTGCCATTTTTCTTTGGAGTTCCACTAATGCTAATCTGATATCTTTATAGCTAGCTATATAAGATACGTTAGCGTTTACGATAGGAGTTCTAATATCGAATGAAACATCTTTTCCATTAAGGAATACTAAGTTTCCAGGTTTAAGTTCAATACTTACTTCAGGGATAACTGCGACACAAGCTTTTTCATCTTCACAATTAATGCCTTTTTCAATGCAATATAATGTGAATGCTCTATACATCGCACCTGTATCGATATATGTGTAGCCTAATATTGTAGCCACTCTTTTAGCGACAGTGCTCTTACCTGCAGCAGCAGGTCCGTCAATTGCAACACAAACTCTCATACCAAATTACCCCCTAAAAGCTAATATTCCTAAGAAAGTTAATCCAATTACAATACCTATACCAATCACAATTAAGAGAGCCATCAAATAAATTCTTTTGAATTTTGCTTGTTTAGACTTTTCTTCAATTTCTTGTTGGTTAGATACTTCTTTGATTACTTCTTCATATGGTAGTGTTGTTGTAGAAGACATATAATCATTGTCTTTATTAGAGTCTATTTTCACAGAGTTTTCCTTTGTAAATGAGTCTCTATAATCCTTAAATTTCACTACCCTAGAATATTCCATGCTTTTATTCTAATTAAATTAGAAGAAAAAGTCATTTACTAATTCACAAAACCTTTTGTTATTGAAAAACAAAGTTATTCAAATTATAATTCAATTATATAAAAACCCAGGAGGCAGAATTATGGACAAGAAAAAAGTCAAAATCGATCAATCAGCTTGCATTATGTGTGGTGCATGTGTAGGCTCTTATCCAGATGATTTCAAATTTTCTGATGAAGGTCCTGCAGAACCAGTTACAGGTGAAGCAGATCCTGAAGCAGCAGATATCTGCGCAGTTGGTGCAATCTCTTTCGAAGAGTAAAAGATATAGAAAAACTAGGCCATTGATTAGCCTAGTTTTTTTGTGCTCAATTTATCTATAAATCTATGTAATCTCTTATATAAGAGCAATGTAAGGATTAACACTATTGCATCTTTAAGAGCATTAAATGGTATTCCCACCATTAAGAAGAATGGCCATACAAGATTATCTATCGCAGGATTAGCTAACTTACAAATCTTCAATATTGTCTCTTTAGGTAGATGATAAAGTTTAGAATAAACATCTAACATAATAAATGTAGTGCCAAATGACGCTGTTAGTACTTGTACTACCATACCAACTGATAATGCAATAATTGCACCCTTGAATGAGTGCATTTTTTTATACACTATTGCAGAAGGTACTACAAATGCAATGGAGTAAATTAAATCCGCTAATTCACCAACTCCTGCTGTTGAAGTAAGAGGTAGTTTTACTACAGTCTTAATTAAGATAACTATAATTCCTGAAATAGGACCATAAGCAAATCCTGCAATTAAAGCGGGAATTTCATCTATATGAATCTCTAAAAAACTAGGGAAAAATGGTAACTTAAATTGGAATATAGGAACGATATATAAAATGATAGCAATAGATGAAAATACCGCTGTTTTAGCGATAAATTGATTGCTAAATATCTTCTTTCCTTTAAAGAATTGTCCTATTGCGTATAGCACTACAAGTACTACCAACGCACTAGCGATTAATAATCTGATCTTATCGAATGACATAAAATAAAAGCCCTTTCTATTAAGATCAGGGCCTAAACATACTAAAGTGTTTTTACTTCTCTCATCCTGACTTTACAGTCGCCACTTGAATTTCACAAGTTCCTGCTCATATTCAACCAATGAGCTCGCGGGGTTTACCGCCGGTCGCTTTTCGCTGCCCTGAAGTGTCTATATTATAAATCTAATTTTACTAAAGTAAATAGTTATTTTGTGTTTTCTTTATCTATTATCTCTCTAGCTAATGAAAAGAAAGATAAAGTTGCACTACTAGTAGGTCTAAATAGACATACTGGAATTCCTCTCATATTACTCTCTGGAATAGATACTGTTCTAGGTATTGGAGTGGCAAATGTATTCTCTTTAAATAGCTTTTTAACTTCATCCACTATCTCATTACATAAATTAAGTTTTGGATCATACATTGTAAGTAAGAAACCTTCAATTTCTAGATTTGGATTGAGTTCTGCTTGGATATTTACTAGTTTTGATAGGATTTGTGTAGTGGCATCTAACGCAAATGGTTCACATTGAACAGGGATTAATATTGAGTTAGCAGCGACCAAACAGTTTTCAGTTAAGAAAGACATACTTGGAGGACAATCAATAATAATGTAATCATATGGATTTTTAATATCTTTGATAGCTCTTTTTAACAAAGTTAAAGGAGATCTAGATTTCTCTGTGATTGAATCAATACTTGCTAAAGCAAGTTTACTAGGAATAATATCACATCCCAACATAACTGTAGATTTAATAGCTTCATTGATATTTACATCTTTTTTAAGAACATCAAAAATAGATGTTGCTACTAAAGAAACATCAATACCAAATCCTTTAGAGGAGTTACCTTGAGGATCCATATCAATTAAAAGAACACTTTTATTAAAGTGCGCTAATGAAGCTGATAAATTTATAGCGGTAGCGGATTTACCGACACCACCCTTTTGGTTGGTGATTGCAATAATTCTTGGCATATTAAAGTTTCCTATCTTTAATTATTGCATAATCACGAGGGTATTTGTTATTTGTAATTTTATCTTTTTGGATATATACAGTTGCTCTATATTCTTTAGATTCAGGTAAATAGTCTTCTATTACCTTCTCTAAATGAGAATCTAATTTCTTGAATGCGTTTTTAGCAGTGTCAATTTCATTTTCTACACCTAAGGATTTAAGCGCTAATAAGCGACCTCCTACTTTAAGCATAGGAATAGATAATTCCATTAAAATGGAAAGTTCTGAAACTGCTCTTGCGGTAACAAAATCATATTTTTCTCTATGATTTCTAGCGTAATTCTCCGCTCTATCGCATACACAATTGATTTTGTATCCTCTTTCAAGACAGAAAGATTTTAGATATTCAATTTTCTTATTAGTGGAGTCTAAAAGAGTTAATTTTATATTTGGATTTAAGATGTACAAGACTAGTCCTGGGAAACCTGCTCCAGTACCTAAGTCTAATACTTCTTTATTAGATAAATCTAAATTCACTAGTGCTAAAGCACTATCGAATATCATTTTCTCCATGAATACTTCTTTATCTTTAATAGCGGTGAGATTGAATTTTTCATTAGTTAAAAGAGTGGTTTCCATAAGGTCCACTAATTGGTTAACTTGTTGTTCACTTACTTCTATACCTCTTACTGCTAAAGAAGTAATTAATAATTCTTTATTCATGATGATTATATTTTCTTACATTAAGGATAAGAATAGCAACATCTGCTGGATTAACTCCAGAGATTCTACTTGCTTGTCCAATTGTTAATGGTTTTACTTTATCTAGTTTTTGTCTAGCTTCTAATGCTAATCCATCCATATGAAGGAAATCAAAGCTAGCAGGGATTTTCATTTCTTCTAATTTAACAAAGTTATTAGCGTCTCTAATTTGCTTTTCAATATATCCTTCGTATTTAGCGATAACTTCTACTTCTTCAATACCACTATCATCTAATTCAATATCGTTCAAAGCAGGAATAAACTGTGCAATTCCCTTATATGTGACATTTGGACGACGTAAAAGTTCAAGTGCTAATACACCACCTTTAAGTTCATTAAATCCAAGAGAAACAAAGTAATCTTCGATCTCTTTTTTCTTACCTAAATAAGTAGTTTTAAGTACATCTAAAGCTTTTTGGATATTCTCTTTTTTCTTTAAGAAATTGTTATATCTTTCTTCAGAGATTAAACCAATCTTATGACCAATTTCAGTTAATCTTAGATCAGCGTTATCGTGTCTCATCAATAAACGGAATTCCGCTCTTGAAGACATAAGTCTATAAGGTTCTTCTGTTCCTTTAGTAACTAAATCATCAATCATAACACCAATATATGATTGGTCACGTCTAAGAATTAAAGGTTCTTTTCCTTCAATTTTTAAGCAAGCATTAATACCTGCGAGTAAGCCTAAACCTGCTGCTTCTTCATATCCTGAAGTACCACAGATTTGACCTGCTATATATAATCCTGGCCATTTCTTTATTTCTAAAGTTGGACCATATTCTTCAGTTTTAATTGCGTCATATTCAATCGCATAAGCGTATTTTAAAAATACGGCATTTTCAAAACCAGGTAGAGATCTAACCATTTCTTCTTGAACTTCTACTGGCATAGATGTTGAAAAACCTTGTACATAAATAGAATCAGTTTCTCTAGATTCTGGTTCTAAGAAGAGTTGATGTCTTTCTTTATCTGCGAATGTAACTATTTTTGATTCAATAGATGGACAATATCTAGGACCCACTCCTACGATATTACCTGAATAAAGAGCGCTATCTTTAAGATGCTCTCTAATAATTTCATGAGTTTTTGGAGTGGTATAGATTAAATAACAAGGAATTTGTTCTTCTACTGGAATGAATTCTTTTGTTTCATAGCTAAAAGCTAAATTCCCTTTAGTGCCTGGTTGAATACTACCTTTAGAGAAATCAATTGAATCTCTTTTAATTCTTGGAGGAGTACCTGTTTTAAGACGATAAATATCAATACCCATTTCTTTTAAATATGGGGATAGTCCTTTGGATGGTTTTTCTCCATCAGGACCTGCAACTTCGATATCTTTTCCACGGAAAATAAGAGATTCCATGTATGTTCCTGTAGTTAAAATCACTGCAGAACCTGTATATTCTTTACCTGAACGGCATCTAACTCCATATACTTTAGTGTCATCATGAATGACAGAAATAACTTCATCTTCTAACACTGTTAAGTTAGGAGTATTAAGTGCTAAAGATTGTAAATAAGCTGGGTATTCTAATTTATCTTGTTGCGCTCTTAAGCATTGGACACCAGGTCCTTTACCAGTATTGAGCATCTTCATTTGCAAATAATGATGGTCTGCAGCTTTGCCCATCATTCCACCTAATGCATCAATCTCTCTAACAACAATTCCTTTAGCGGAACCACCAATTGATGGATTACATGGCATATTACCCATTTTCTTAATATTTAAAGATATTAAAAGAGTTTTATGGTTCATATGTGCAGCAGCAAAAGCGGCTTCTAAGCCGGCATGTCCACCACCAACAACTATAACTTCATAGTCGTACATATTAACCAACGCTTCCCTCCATATCCATTTTGATTAATTGATTTAATTCAACTGCGTATTCCATTGGTAATTCTCTAGAGAATGGTTCAATAAAGCCCATAACAATCATGTTAGTAGCTTCTTTTTCTGAGATACCTCTAGACATTAGATAGAATAATTGATCTTCACTAATTTTTGAGACAGTAGCCTCATGTTCAATATATGATGTGTTATTTCTAACATCATTATTTGGAATAGTATCACTTCTTGAAGTGTTATCAAGAATTAATGTGTCACATTCAACATGGCTCCTGCAGTTTTTAGCTGTACCCATGTGTCTAACTGTTCCTCTATAGTTAGCAACACCACCATTTTTAACAATTGATTTAGAAATAATTGTACTTGTTGTGTTAGGTGCTAAATGAATCATTCTTGCACCAGCGTCTTGATATTGTCCTTTACCTGCAACTGCAACAGAGATACATGTGCCTTTAGCACCTTCTCCTGCTAATATGCATGCTGGATACTTCATATTTAATTGGCTACCAATGTTGCCATCAATCCATTCCATTTGAGCATTTTCATAACATAACGCTCTTTTTGTGACTAAATTCACAATGTTATTTGACCAGTTTTGCACTGTTGAGTATCTACATTTAGCGTTTTTATGAATGATAATTTCTACTACTGCAGCGTGTAAACTTTCTTTTGAATAAATTGGAGCAGTACAACCTTCCACATAGTGGACATCAGCGCCTTCATCTACAATAATGAGTGTTCTTTCAAATTGTCCTGACTTTTCATTGTTAATTCTAAAGTAGGATTGTAAAGGCTTATCTAGATGCACTCCTTTAGGGACATAGATAAAGCTTCCACCAGACCAAACAGCACCGTTTAAAGCGGAGAATTTATTATCTTTAAAAGGAACGACACTACCGAAATATTTTTTAAATAATTCTGGATAAAGTTTTAATCCCATATCAGTAGAAAGGAAGATAACTCCCTTTTCTTCAATTTCTTTAAGCATATTGTGATATACCACTTCAGATTCATATTGAGTGGATACACCTGCTAAATACTTTTGTTCTGCTTCAGGAATACCTAATTTATTAAATGTATTTTTAACTGTTTCTGGAACTTCATCCCAATCTTGGCTTTCTTTTTTAGCTACTCTATTAAAGTATGTATAAGAGTCATAGTCTAGATTAGATAAATCTGGTCCAAATTCAGGTAACTTTGCATCATAAAAAGCTTTTAAAGATTTTAATCTATATTCAAGCATCCATTCTGGTTCACCTTTAAGTCTAGAGATTTCTCTAACTACTTCTTCAGATAAACCTTTACCAGTGCTTACAATAGTTTGATCAGCATCTTTAAAACCATATTTATATTCAGCATCTTTTTTATAATCTTCACCTGACATATATTATTTGTCCTTTAATATTTCATCAGCAGCATTCCAACCTATAGTAGCGCATCTAATTCTCGCTGCTTGTTTACTTGTATTAATAAAAGCTAAAGCTTCTTCTAATACTGATTCATCAAATTCTTCTTCATGAATCATATGATGATATTGTTCAATGATGTATTTTCCATCATCAACATTCTTACCTCTAAGGAGTTCACACATAATATCAGTAGATGCAGTTGAGATAGCGCATGCTACTCCATTAAAACATGCATCAGTAATGATATTATTTTCTACAAGTAGAAAAATATCTAAATCATCAATGCAGTTATCAGAGTGCATATGTACCTTTTCATAGTTTGAATTAGGTGCATCATGTTTATTTAATGGATGAGAATAATGGTCTAAGATAATAGATCTCATCATGTCATTAGTTAAAGTAGGCATCTAAGATATTTCCTCCTTCCTTAAGAGCGTTTACTAAAGCATCAATTTCTTCTTTAGTGGTATATAGATATGTCGACATACGACATGTTGCTGGTGTTTTTAAGAAACCATTTAAGATTTTAGCGCAGTGTTGACCACTTCTAACTGCAATACCTTTACTATTTAATAAAGTTGCTTCATCTTGAGCAAATACATCTTTAACATTAAATGTAATAACTCCACCTCTAGCTTCTTTATTATAAATAATAACGTTATCTAATTGGCTTAACTTTTCAATTGCGTAATCAAATAGTTCTTGGTCATGTTTATGGATATTTTCAATTCCAATAGAATCGATGAATTCCACTGCTGCTTTGAATCCCATAATTCCTGCAAGATTAAGTGTTCCTGCTTCAAATTTTACTGGAGGTTCTAAGTAGTCAACTTGTTGATTAGTGTTAAATGTAACATTGTTACCACCACCAACGATGAATGGATCCATCATTTCTAGGATAGAATATTTACCAATCATACATCCTATTCCAGTAGGGCCACACATTTTATGTGCGGAGAATGTAAGGAAGTCTATATCCCAATCTTTGAAATCAGTTTTATTGTGTGGCACTGATTGAGCACCATCTACTACCATATATGCTCCATATTTATGAGCTACAGCAGTTAATCCTTTTATATTAGCGGTATACGCGAGTACATTACCTACATTAGCAATGCTAACAATCTTAGTTTTATTAGACATAACTTTATCTAAGTTTTCAGGTAATAATTCACCTTTCTCACTTAGTGGGATGAGTTTAACTTCTGCTCCTACTTCGTTACAGACTTGATACCAAGGTAAGATATCACTTGAGTGTTCTGCATAAGAGAGAACTACCTCATCACCTTTCTTTAAGATTTTTCTTCCTAAAGAATACGCTATAAGATTTAAAGACATTGTATCACCAGATGTGAACACGACTTCTTTGAAGTCACAGTTAACAAATTTAGCGATAACTTTTCTTGTTTTTTCAATTTCAACATCCATGTTATAGCAAAGGTCATAATCTCCTCTATGTGAATTTGCAGTAACTTCACTATAATATTTGACCACTGCATCAATAACACATTGTGGTTTAAATGTTGTGGATGCGTTATCAAGGAAGACTAATGGTTTACCTTGCATATATTTTTGTTCTCGTAGCATTGGAAATTGCTTACGAATTTCATATACGTCGTACATTACATTCTCCCTTCTATTAATTTAGATATTTCTTCTTTAACATCTTCATCAATAAAACCTTCTAGAATTGGCTTTAAGTAACCAAAGGTTATAACTTCTTTAGCTTGTGCTTCAGAAAGACCTCTAGAAGTTAAATAGAATAGATGTTCATCATTTACTTTACCAACAACTGCAGCATGGTTAGCAGCAATGTCGTTTTCGTCAATTTTTAAAATAGGTTTTGCTATAGCATTACATGCTTTATCAAACACCATGATTTTTGCGTTTTGATATGTCTTAGATTGGACACATTTATTTAAGATGTGGCTAACTCCATCAAATATGAGTTTTCCACTATCTTTACATACTCCATAATTGTCCACTTTTGCATAAGTATTTTTAGCCTCGTGTTTAGCGGAAATATTGAATACTTTATCATCTTGTTTAGAGGTTAAACTTGCTAAGTGGAAGTTAGCAGCTGCTCCCTCTTCTTTTAAATAGATAGAAACATTAACAACGTTCTTATCTTTAGAGAAATCTGCAAACCAAACATTTGCTTCTGAATTTCTATAACAGTTAACATCAACATCAAGGTTATTTAATTCATTATTTGCAAAGAAAGATATCTTAGCAGTGCTACCTTCTAAGACATTGATTACGATCTTTTGATCCTTATTTAAATCTTTAATTAAGATATCGTAATCACCATTTTCTAAGTTAAAAACCTTGTCAATTGTGCCTGAAGCAATAACAAAAGAGTTGGTTCTTAAACCTTTTTCAATATTATTTAATTTATCAAAAGTTACTCTTTCCATTATTTAATACTTTCTTTTACTGCACATGTACCAATAGAGACTTTATTCATTTCTCCATCTTCTTTTTCGATATCAATTCCAAGCTCAGTTTTGATGAATTCATAGCCTTCTGTATCGATTCTCTTAATGACACTTGAGTCTCCATCAATAGCGACTCTACCATTAATAATTACAATTGCTCTTGTAGGTTGAATTAAATCGAACAATCTAGCATAGTGAGAGATGACTAAAAATCCCATGCCTTTTGCTTGTTCTTCTTTGATGACTTCACCCACTACTTGGAGGGCATCAACATCTAAGCCAGAATCAATTTCATCAAGCATAGCAATCTTTGGATTTAAAAGGAGCATTTGGAGAATTTCATTTCTCTTTTTCTCACCACCAGAAAAGCCTTCATTAAGTGATCTAGTAGCGAGGTCAAATGGCATCTTCATTTTCTTAATCGCATTATCTAATAATTTATAAAAATTATAAGTAGAGACAGGTCTTTCTTGTCTAACATTAACTGCTGCTCTTAAAAAATCAGAGTTAATAACACCAGGAACTTCTGCTGGTAATTGCATACCCAAGAATAATCCTGCTTTTGCTCTTTCATCTACTGATAAAGATAATACGTCTACGTCATCAAGATAGATACTTCCTTTAGTAACTGTGTATCTAGGATGACCCATAATTGCGTTGAATAATGTGGATTTACCATGCCCATTAGGACCTAATAGAGCGACGGTTTCTCCTTCTTTAATTTCTAGGTTAATTCCTTTTAAGATTTCTTTACCCTCTACACTGACGTGGAGGTCTTTGATTTTTAAAGCTGACATCTCGTTCACCTCAAATTCCTGTAATAGTCTATATAAAGAGAATATATTTGGCAACAAATACGATAAAAATTTTACTCACCATGCAAAATATTTATACCAAAATTTAAATTTTGTAACTTTTTTGTTGCACAAGCTTTTAATAATAATTAAAATAAACACGCTATTATTTAGAAGAAAAGGAGAGTTACAACATGAAGAAAAGTAAACTATCATTCGGTTTAGTTACTAGCTTCATTGCCGCAATGTCACTCACTGCATGTGGAAACGGTCCTAAGGCTGATAAGAAAGCTTTAGTCACATTTACTCCATATGGAGAAGGTGAAACTGTTGAAATTGTTACTGATGAAATGTATCAAAAGTACCATTCTACAACAGACGGAATTAGCAAATTCTATTCTCAAATCCTTGAGGTATTAATTCGTTATGATTTCGAAAAGAATGGCGATGGCGCTAACGGCATGCTTACTTTAAAAGAAATTAAAGATAAAGCTGCTAACGACGTTAAGCAAAAGAAACAAGAAGCTAAAGACAAAGGTGACTACAACACTGAATGGAAGAACATTCTAAATGAATACAATGTTGAAAATGAAAAAGAATTAAAAGAACATTTCATCTATGAACACGAGAAAGAAGAAATTTCTAAACACTATTTCAATACAAACATTGATCAATTAACAAAAGAATTTGTTGGCGTTGACGCAAGCGGCAACAAAGTCGAAAGCAAGGTAAATTCTAGATTACCTTACCACATCCGTCACATCTTAATTAAACTTGACGCAAGTGCTACAGATTTCACTAATTCTACAATTACTGAAGCTGAAGCAGTTAAGTTATATAACGTTATTTCCGCTTTAAAAGATGGTACTGATACATTCGGTACTGTTGCAAAGTCTTTCTCTGATGATGGAAGTAAAGAAGCATATGGTGAACTCGAACCAATGTTAAATAACATCGAATCATCTGGTAGACTCCATAACGTATCTGAATTCCAATTAGGCGTATACGCTTATGAAGCAATTCTCTCAGGCAAGAATAACGCAACTATTTCAGAAGGTTTAGGCGTTGAAGGTAAATATAAAACTTCTAACGATTCTATTAAAGATGCTTATAAAGGCATTACAGGATTAGTTAAAGTTCCATACGACGCAATTGAACAAATCTATCAAAATAGACACATTGAAATCGATGAATTCGGTAACCAATTAAGTGATGGTAACCCAATTATGTTCCCAAGAAATATTCTTTGGAACAAATACTTAAACCACCACGAAGTATTCGTTATTACTAACGCAGCTAGAAATGTTGGTGATAATGGTAACAACGGTGACCAAACAGCAATCGCAAACTCTGTTGCACAATTCAAGAACATCGCATCTACAACATCTTTCGATGCTAACTTAGGTGCTAGATTTAACACTGTTGAAGGTATCTCTGCTAACGCTAATGAAAAAATCTTAACTGATGAAGCAGGTAGAGTTATCTTAGGTGTTCGTAGTGAATTTGGTATTCACCTCATCGTTATTGAAAAGTCAATTTATGACTTTGCAAACGCTAATGTAACTTTAGAAGAATACTACACAACAGAAGTTCCAGGAAGTGCTAACTATCCTAAGACTGCTGATGGAAAAGATAAAGACACATACGTTAACTTTATTAAATCCAATTCAAATACAGACTATAACAAACGTGCAAACGATATTAAGAGTAAGATCAAATCATTTGATGAAACATATGATTACCGTTTATACGAAGACTTATTAGCTAAGTATAAATCTCAAATCAGTTTCGCTGGTGATGAAGGTAAGAAACTTGATGAATCTATCGCACGTTACTTAGATGTTACACGTGGCGCAAAGGCACACACACAAGAAACTAAGTTAAACGAACAATGGTCAGAATACCTTGAATTATTAACATATCAAAACGCTAAACGTGGCCAATACTATGAAAGTGCTACAGGCGAATACAAATCTGTTATGATTCCAGAAGGTTGTGCTGTTAACTTCAAACACGGCGGCGATGACTATAAAGAAGGAGGTAAATGTTACTATGCAAAATAAGAGAAAATTATTAGCAGTTGCATTATTTGCTACTTTAGGCCTCACAGCATGTGATGAAGTTGTTGCAAAACCAACTAACTACAACGATAAAATCGTTGAAGGTGTTGACGAAGTCGTTAACAACGAAATGGCTAAAGTTTACGATTCAATTCGTAAAGGTGCTTTAGCAGGTGATGTCTTAGACGAATTCTTATATCAATACGCTGTCAGTGCATTTGGACCATACAATGCTGTCACAAATAACTCTGAAAGCAAAACATTAAAAGAAATCGCTAGATTAATCAAATCTAAATGGGCTGATACAAAAGATATCGAAACATTAGACGTTGCTGGTTTAACAGGATCTGATGCTGATGCTTTCGTTAAATCCCATAAAGCATATTGGACTCTTAACGATAAAGGTGAAAGAATCCACTACGCAGCTGATAACACAGCAGAAAAAGTTAATGATGATGCTAGTGCAGACGCATTAGAATACGCTCGTGTATTAACTAAATGGAATACTATTGAAGACCGTATCGCAAAAGCACTTTATAGTGCTGTTGCAGGCAATTCTTCTTACACAACTCGTAATGTCTTCCAAGAAAAAGAATATATTTATTCCTTATATGGAAACATGAAGAAAGTTGCAAAACCAGCTGATGCAGTTACATATACTGGATTAATCTGGCCAGAAGTTGAAGATGTCGATGTCTTCAATCAAGACAAGAAAGTTGAAGATATTAATGGTACATTAGACACAATCTTACACCGTGATAACTATCAACAACATTATGAATTAACTGACTCCACAGAATCTTCTAACAATACTATTACATATGTCGAAGATGATATTATTCCTACCATCTATCGTACATTACTCACCGAACAATACTTATACGATGAGTCATATCAATTATTAGGACGTAGCTACGCTCGTAAAGTTAATGTTATCAAAGTAACTTCTGATAACACACACGCTAAAGGTGCTGGCTACTTAATGAAAGCTTTCATTAGAGAAAAGATCTTCAATGCTAACAATACTCCTGTTACATTAGATGATTTCAAAGTTCTCTCCTCTGCACATAACGGTGCATTCATGGCAGATGCTCAATATGCATCAAGTGATGAATACAAGTTATGGCAAGCAGCAGCAAAAGATACAACATTATTCAATGAAGTATTAATTGATGCTAAAGATGGTTCCAAATATATTGCTGGTACAGAATACGGCAATATGATGGAAAAATACGATAAGATTTCTGATAACCCAGCTCTTTCTCAAAACGAATCTGATTTCACAGATAATGGCAAATACGTAAAAGAAGTTGGTAAAGAAATCAAAACTCGTGAAATCTTAACAAAAGATAACACAACTACTGGTTGGTTTATCAAAAACGGTGGTCTTACAGACTTACCAGAATCTATCCGTTCACGTTTATTCAACATCTCTGTCGCTAACGCATTAAATAGAACTACAGAACAAAAAGCTGCAGAAAATAGAACTGCTGTTGATGGTAGTGATGCTGATAAAGACTTCAACAACTACGTTACACGTATTAATGGCAAATGCTATTTAAAAGTTGATAAGTCTGAAAGAGGCGCTGATCCAAGATATGATGTCTTATTCCAAGATGGTGATAACTACTACATCGTCCAAATTGAAGAAGCTGCTTCTACATCTGCATTAAGCAAGACAGAAACAAACTCCTACCTCAATATGGAAGGTTATGGTGCTTACTCAATGGAAGGCATCGTCAACGAAGTTTGTACTATCGTTGCAGATTCAGAATCTTATAGAACATTAGCTAAGAAACACTTCTTAGAAGAAGCTAAATTGAAATATCATGATACAGTTATCTATGATTACTTCAAATCTAACTTCCCAGAATTGTTCGACTAAGATAGATTCTTAAACA
>CAMJAG010000007.1 GCA_946403545.1 uncultured Caryophanales bacterium
TAAAGAAGTCAAAGCGTTTTTATAAGCAGAATCAATTACAGGTTGAATTGATAAAGAAATAATAAAATTATTTACAAACTGATTTGTTAGTTTGAAATATCGCATTTTCTTTTTATAAAGATTTAGTTGAGGAGATGCGACAAAAGCAAAATAAATGAGTGCTAAACCAGCAGGAAAAGCGCCTAACATCAAATCGTTAGTAGCAAGAAAAGTTACAATGTAAAATAGTCCAGAAACCATTACCGCCACCAAATAAATACTCATGCATCTACCTCCTTTAAAAATGTATTTTCAAATTCTCTTGAAGCTCCTCTTAAGTCTAAGAGCGATTTGATCTCGTTATTGAGTTTGAATATTTGGCCATTTTTATATATTGGATGCCAAATATTCTTACTTAAGTAAGAAATTTCATCTATAAAACGCACTACTCTACCATTTTGATAATCTCTTTTTAGATAGATAAAGAATCTAAAATGATAAACAATGTCGTTATAAATATCTTCGTGGTTAGACTTCTTATCTCCCATCATAACTAAGCGAGTCATTCTTTGAGGAATCGACTCAATATCTAAAGCATGAATTGTAGTTAGAATTGGATGTCCTGTTAAAGCAGAATTTAAGACATCCAGCATTTCCTCTCCTCTAGCTTCTGCTACTATTAGCCAATCAGGGTTACTTCTTAAAGCATTTCTTACTAGTGATTGAACATTTGATTCTTTCTTCTCATCATTAGCGAGCCAAACATTCATATCTAGATTCGGATTAATATCCACATAATCAAGTTCACAAACGTTATCGATAATGATGACTCTTGTGTTTTTCTCCATTCTAGAAAGCAAGAATTTTTGGAATTCAGTCTTACCACTTCCAGTTAATCCACCAAGCACAATTGAGCAACGAGATTTAATCAAAATATCAAGGAATTCCACTAAAACATGTGGCAAAAACCCACTATTTTCAGTAATTTTGAGTTTTGTAGATCCTATTCTAATAGAGAAATTTATAACATCCTCATTGCTTCTTTTGGCAATACTTTGGTGAAGTGCGTTGATCCTGTATTTGCCAAAAGAAACGTCGAGTTGAGGAGATTGGAAAGAGAATTGTTTTTCGCTAAGATTTGCTATTTGTCTAACAAAATCTTTAGCTATATCGAAACTGATTTTTATATCAGATTTTTGTCTTCCTGTTTCGTTATCTAAATAAAAGATAGATTCACCATTATAAGAAATATCTGTAACATTAGGGTTTAATATGAGGGTTCTTAAAAATGAATTCTCTATGTAATCAATTAGTTTAACCGAGTTCATTAGTATTTTTTACCTCAAAACATATCTTTCTATGATAGTGATAATTGAACGATAGATTAGCGTTTACTTCCACCTCCACTGCATTGCAATATTGACCAATGCAATAAGAATGGTTTTCTTGCACATAGAAGTAATATTCTATCTCATAGTCGTTACAATATGGTTCAATTTTTCCTTGATAATATGTATTAAATTTTTCTTCAACTTCAGAAGACTCAAAATATAAAGGATTGTCTCCATCAACATGAACCGCCTGTTCTACAATTGATACTGGAGTAAAGATAATTAGTCTATTTAATCCAGTAACTTGGAAAGACAAATTAAAGAAACCAAAAGAAAGAATTAACAGACTCATTGCAACAAGACAAACTATCATTCCACTACGCCTCCAGTGACACAATATTCACTGTCTTTACAGAGGCCAAAAAATCCTCTAGAATGACCGAACGATATTGGATAAATAACATCGAGTTTATCTGCTCCAAGATCCATCATTACCATTTCAAAATTATATTCGTTAATGTAGTATTCAAAGTTATGTGGAAGCGCGAAAAACTCCGTCATTTCAAAACCTTTTCTATAAATATCACTAACTTGCATAGTGTCTTTTTTTACATAGAACTCTTGTTTAATTCTTACTTCGATTGATTTTGATTGCTCATTATAGACTAAAGCGACAGGTATGTGTTTATACCCATCAGAACTTTTTGTGTAATATGGGAAAAGGTTCTTCTTATCAAAGAATTTTATATATGCTTCTTTATAAGTAAATGGTTCTTTCTCGTATTCATATTTGAAACTACAAATCGGGTAATGTAAGTATCTAGAATCTTTTCCATCAAATTCATCCACTAAACCTGAAAAATCATATGTTGAAACATAATACGTCGGATACCATAAAAAATAAGAAACAACTGGTTTTGATTGGTAAGTTTTATCATTTGTTGCAAATGGATTAAATGTTTCCGTATTGATTGGGAAAATATCTAAAGAAGCGGGGTCGTGAAACAATTTGTTTGTGTTTGCATCAATGACTGAGAAAACTATTTTATAACCTGAAGAATCTAAATATTTATACAATGGAACTTCAAAATCAACAGAAAAGCCAAAATCACGTTCATGGATGTTATGCATTTTCGTTCCTCTATAGAAAAGTGTTCGATTATCCATTGTAGTGATTGTTAAGGTTTCGTATACAGTTTTCTCTACTTCATAGTGGTAATGATACCAAATCGGAACCATAGTCTCTTTTCCTTTATCTTCAATATCAAAAGGCCCATAATGCAGAGACTCTTTTCTCCATTCATAAGGATCTTCCCCACTAGTAGGCGGAACAAGAATTATTGTGTGTAGCAATACAAAAAAGGTATTTTTAAATGACGGTATCATAGAATACCTCCAAGAAATGAGTCATGGATTTATACTTAAGTCTTTTATAGTAATTTAATGTATAACTACTCCTCCACCAGGAACGATATTTCTGATAAAAGAACTCGTTATTAATAATTCTCCTTTCCTCACTATTCAAACTTTCATAAGCCTGTCTAATAGTAGATATCAATCTAATATGACTTATGGAATTCTTCTCTTTAGTTAAGTCAAGCGCTTTAAAATATAGAGAAGCTAATCCAGATATCTCCTTTTCTAATTTTTGAAATGAATTTTGTTTTGAAATGTTGCTCATACTAACCTATACGGGCATATTTCATATTTGTTCCAAAATTTGTTTCAAAAAGATGAAAATTATATATTTTATTAACTTAGTTAATAATAATTTTTATAAAATTTGTAAAACTTAATAGATTTATCTATAAATAGGACTTCCGTTACCCCTTAATTTGTTAGCCGACTCCAATATAAATAAATAAAACGTTATAAACATATAAAGTTTTACAAATCAGAGAGAAACATTATAATAGTATTTAATTATGATTGTTCTAAGTGGGGCTAGTGCATCAGGAAAAACAGAAGTCGCTAAAATGTTAGCTTCTAAGTATGGAATAACTAAGGTTATCACCACTACTACAAGACCATTGCGTGTTGGAGAAGTTAATGGTAGAGATTATTTCTTCGTGAGCAAAGATGAATTTGAACAAATGATTCGTAATGATGAATTTGTGGAATTCACTATCTATAACGGAAACTATTATGGTTCCACTAAAGCACAAATTGGAGAAAATAAAGTTATTGTTATTGATCCACAAGGACTTAAAGCTTATTCCCAATTAGGATGCCAAGGTATTGTCACATTCTTCCTTAATGCAGAAGAAGCTACTCGCTTATATAGAATGCTATTAAGAGGAGATAAAGAAAGCGACGCAGTTAAAAGAATTCAAAACGATAAACATGTCTTCAATCCTACTAAACTAGCAAAGGTTGATTATAAGATAAATTCTGAGACGCAAACTGTCGAAGAAGTTACAGATGAGATTTATGCTTTGTATAAAGCAAAAATAGAGAAAAATAAATAGAGCTTAGCTCTATTTTTTATTTCTTATGAAGGCATTCATTTCTTCCACTTGGGAAGGATGAATGTATTTTTCTTTCATAACATATTTCTTTGGAAGCCCTCTAATAGCCCAAGGCCCTCTAGGAATCATATAGTCTCCATTAGCCACTTTTTCAGAAATTAAGTAATTAGTAGGAGCCGCTCCTTCTTTAGAAGTGGAACAGAAAATCTTCATAAATCCCACTGCTATCCATTTAAACCATTTAGGATAGTTTCTAATAATGTTGCTTTGAGCAATACCTGGTTCTGAAAGCAAATACTTTATGTAAGGATTCTCATTCTTTATTGAATAATAGTAATAAAGATTATGAGCAGCATTTTTAGAGTTGTTATATTGGGTGAAATGGAATGCTTTTGCGTTTAGTAGGGATTTCTCCAATCCTTTATATTTAGATAATCTAGACGCTAAAGAACCATGGATAATAATTCTCTTTTCAGATTCAATATCTTTTAGTTTCTCATCTAAATGCATTAAAATGCACGCTAAACCAAAGGCGTTTGTGCCTGAAACAGTTGGAAGACCTTCTACATTAAGTTCTCCCTTTTTAGCGTTAAATAAACCCGCATTAAGCACTAATGCATAAAAATCACCGTGTTTTATGAATAAGTCATCAACAAATTGACGACAACTGGAAAACTTATCTTGAGAATAAAGAATTATATCTATATTAGAATTTGGGAATTCTTTTAATAAATCTTGTTTACATTTTCCTGCTCTTTGAGGGTTTCTACAAGCCAAAACAACACTTGCTCCTTTAAGTAAGCAAGTTTTAACAATAGCAAGACCTAGACCACTATTAGCGCCAGTAACAACAACCTTTTTACCTTCTAAAGAAGATAAAGAGGCGATATATTTATCTACTTTACTCATCTTCTTGTTCTTCGAAGTTATTATCTATAACTTTAATTTTTTCTACGGTAAATTCATCCGCTGCTAGAACAATGATGTGATAATGGTCAAAATCAAACTCATCACCTTGTTTAGCAAATCTATCTAAGATTTCTTGGCAAAAACCACCTACTGTGGAATAGTCAGTATTGAATTCTCCTTCATAACCAATAAGTTCGAAGAAGTCATCAATATTCATATTTCCATCAATAATATATTCACCATTTCCAATTTCGTTGTATTCTGGTTCGATTTCATCAGATTCGTCAAAGATATCACCAACAATTTCTTCTAAGATATCTTCCATGGTTAAAATACCTTCGGTACCACCATATTCATCTTTAACAATAGCGATATGAATCTTAGTTTGTTTAAATTCACTTAAAACATCAAGGATTTGATGGTTTCTAGGGATTACCAATGGTTTATAGCATAAAGATAGGATATCGATATCTTTATTACCTTTAATAATCTCTTTTGCTAACGATTTAACTGGTAAAACACCAATAATATTATCAATAGTGTCTTCATATACTGGAATTCTAGAATATGTAAATAAATCAGTTTCTTTTAAAACTTCTTCAATATCGTCATTAACATCAATAGCAAAGACATCCACTCTCGGAGTCATAATTTCAAATGCTTGAATATCATTCAAATCAATAGTGTTTCTCACTAAGTCTGCTTCATTTTCTTCGAGCATTCCTTCTTCTTCAATAGTGTCCACCATTTCTGTTAACACTTCTTCATCAATCTTATCTTCTTGTTTACTTCTCTTTTTAAAGAGTTTTCCTACTAACTTAAAGAATTTAGATATTGGCCAAACAATAATAAAGAATAAATATCTAACAAAGTTAACTGGATACGCTAAATGAATTGATAAGGAATATGAAAACCTCTTAGCGAATGCTTTTGGTAAGAATTCACAGAAAATAATCAAGCAAACTGCAAGGATGATATCCACTATTGTAACTTGTGTTGGAGATAAACTTACACAAAGAATTGTAACTACAGAAGTTAATAAAACATTAACTAAGTTATTTCCAAAAAGAATTGAAGAAACACAAGTTTCATAGTCTTTTGCAAGTTTAATTGCGATTTTAGCCTTTTTCTCACTCTTTCCTGTAACTCTAGATAATTTATCTATATCTGCAAGAGAATAGACTAAATCTGACATAGAGAAAAACATGGATAAAAGCGCACATAGGACAATCATTAACCAGAAATACCACATAATTAGACACCAACCTTTCTATTATGTGGTTCACTGATGTCGCTAACGAGTTCTTCTAAAACGTCATCCATAGTGACCATGCCTACGAGTTTCTTATTTTTATCTCTAACGAAAGCAATATGAGTTCTATGTTTCTTAAAACCATTAAATAAATCATCAATCATAATAGTTGATGGAACAAAATATGGTTTTTGGATAATGCTTCTTATATCAAAATGAGGGTCTCTAATATATTCATCAATGTAATTTTTGATGACTAAAACACCTACGATATTATCTAAGGAATGATCATAAATAGGTAATCTGGAATACTTTGTATTCAATAACACATTATTAACATATTGATAATTAAGATTCTTAATATCAATAGCAAATATCTTACTCTTAGGAGTTAAAACTTCCTTAACATTAGTGTCCACAAAGTCTAAAGCAGAAGCAATAATTTCACCTTGTTCTTCTTCTAGCACACCTTCATCAGCGACTTTTTCAACGACATTTTCAAAGTCTTCTTCATCAAATTCCTCTTCTTTTTTAACTTTAAATATCTTTTCGATTGCGATAGTTAATAAATTAAATAAGAAAGAAATTGGCCAAAGAATGTAATAGAAAACACTAAGTGGCCACACTACGATTAAGCTAGTTGTGTCAGGAATTGATCTAGCAATAGTCTTTGGAAGAGCATCACCAAATATATAAATTAATAAAGTAACTGTAATAGACGCGATTAAAGAAATGGTTTCATCCGCCATTCCATATTGCATAAAAAGATTTCTAAACGCTATTGTACAAACAGCGGAAGAAATAATAACAACGATATTCATACAGATTAATACGGTAGTAAGTACTCTATCGTATGGATCTGTTAGTTTTAATACTAGTTTTGCGGTCTTGCTACCGTCATCTGCTTTAATCTGCATTTTGAAACGGTTAACACACGCAAGAGCAGTCTCACATAATGAGAAGAAGTAATGTAAAACAATGCATAGTCCAATAATGATTATACAACTTAAGGGATCATCCATATGTTTTACCACCACTTCCTTTCTTATTTCGCAGTGATAAGATAATATCACATTATTAACCTAATTTGTAGTGTTAAAGAAAAACGGGGTAAACCCCGTTCTTCATTAAATATTCTACTATTTAGTGAGATTATTTATTTTGTTGAGCTTTTAATTCAACTCTGATTTCACGGATCCAGTCAGTATTGCCTGGTTCGCCTTCTTTTTCAACGCCATCTTTAGCCATTGCATCAGCGATGAGTTGTTTTGCTCTTCTTCTTGATAAGTCTGATTTAACTTTGAATGCTAATGGGATATCAACATATAAGTTCTTATCACCGACATCTTGAACTGGAATTGGAGAATCTGCATAATCTGTTGGTTCAAGTGCGAAGTATAATTTTAATCCTTTACCTGCAACAACGATCTTCATGTATGTTTTGCGGTGTAATCTGAATGTGTCACCAGAATTAGAAATTCTAGATTTAACGCCATAAGCTAAGATTTCATTCTTAATTTCGACGTATGCATCTTTCATATCTTTGTCTAAGCCAAGAATTCTTCTTGCGAATGGAATTCTTTCTGCTCTTTCTTTGCCACCTTCTTCAGCAACTTCTTCTTCGACAGGCTCTTCAACAGGCTCTGGTTCTGGTTCAGGTTCTGGTTCAGGTTGTGGTTCTGGTTCTGGTGCAGGTTCTGCAGCAGGTTTGCCATTAAAGTATTGAGCGATAACAGGTTGGCCGTTTTCGTCTTTGACGACCTTAACTTCTGCTTCGTCTGGATTGTTAATTCCGAAATATTGAGCAACACGTGGTTCTACTGGTGCTTTTTCATCTTCAGCCATGACTTCACGTACTGCTTGTTTAATTAAAGCCATTAATTCTTCTCTAGTCATAGAATCTAAAACCTCCATTACATCTTCTTCGACTGGTTCTTTTTGCTCTTCTGGAGCTGGATATTTGCATGCATTTCTTATACATAAGAACAATAAGATGATTGCAAATAATGCAAATAGTGCCGCTAACGCTAATAGTACAATAATTAGGATAAATAGTAATTGTGCTTCATAAGGCGCTTGTTTATTAAGTACCTTTTGATAGAAATCGAATCCACATCCAGTTAAGATAATTGGAATGATGGAGAGGATAACCGCAATCATACCATTAGCAGTGATGAATCTACCTTTTCTGCCACCAATTAATACGGCCAAGATTATTGCAACTGCGATAACCGCAATGTATCCAAGTACTATCCAGGACCACATTACACCGCTTGGTAGAGCAAAATCGATAATCAGTGGTAGTCTTCCAAAGTGCTCACGAGCGAACGAGCGCACCCCATTTCCCAAGAACAAATCCCCTGCTATCTTGCATACACTAGGTAATACAAAGAATAACACTATGTATGCGGCAAAGAGGGCATATGTGATAATGGAAAAAACTATGACTCCCTTTTTCTTAGGTTTTTGCATAATATTCTCCTTTTTATGATTTTATTTTAAATCCTTTAAAATTAAAAATACAAATAGAATAATGAAAAAACTTTGCAAAAACCCCATGGATTACTTTTTTGCAAGAAAAAAGAGGTCTCAAAGAGACCTCTTATCTATTTTGAATTTTTAACCTCAAAATTATTGGATATTTGCAGCGACTGACATTCCAGAGAATGCAAATTGTGTGAATTGTAAGCCTTTTCCACCGAAGTTAGATTTAATTGTTAATTCGAGTGTGTTTTCACCACTTGGAACAGTAATTGAACCGAGTTTTGCAGGAATCCAAGCTTCTAATGAGCTATCAAAGCCTAATGCACTTGTTGCTAAACTTGTTGCTGGAACTTCGATTTCTTCGTTATTTAATTTAACGGAAACGTTATCAGATAATGTACCAGATGTGTAGTTGGACATTAAGTTAGCGTATAAATCACATGTGAATTCTTTATTAGAAGTGAATGTGTATTTGACACCATCACCAACAGATGCCATCTTAACAGCTTCATCAGGTTGTCTTAAGTTTTTCTTTTGAACTCTTGCTGGAGCGCCGACATCTTGCATATCTGCTTCGTTAGCAACGTAGACTCTAGAAGCATCTAATTTTTCGCCTTCAACTAATGTGCTAATAACTGTATCGAGTTTTTCAGCTTCAACACCTGCTGTTAATAAGAAGTTGTAGCAGGATTGTTGTAATGTATCACCAGGGAAATCGTTGATTTCATTGATGTAACCAAAGACTGTGTCTTCACCATTACCTTTACAACCAAAGTGTTTACCAATTTTACCAAAGTTGGACATCAAGTAGTCTTGGTAAAGGAGTTGGACATCAACACCACATAAAGCGTTAACTAATAAAGCGACTAAACCAGTTCTATCTGTACCGATACGGCAATGGAAGAATACTGGATAGTTGTCAGCGTCGCCTAAGACATCAAATACTTGTCTGACGATTTCAACGTTTCTGAATAATAAGTTTTTACCACCAGAATATGCCATACCTTTGAATGCGTAGTTGACTGAATCACCTAAAACAGAATTTGTTCTATTTTTTGCTTCGCCTTTATCTAAACCATTAGATCCGCCACGAAGTTCAAGTTCTGTTTTCATTTTGAATTCATTTAACATTCTTACTTTACCTGCTTCTGTAATGATTGAACCAGATTGGTTGTCATCCATAGCAGCTGTTCTATAAAGTAAGCCTTGTTTCATATAACGACCATCAAGAGTTGGTTTACCACCCATATCTCTACAGTTTGTCATACCTTCAATGTATAAGTTTCTAATGCCTGCGACTGTTGTTAACTTGTTTGTAGCACTGACAGCGTAGTCATCTTCGCCATAAATAGCTTTTACTTTGTAATAGTAATCTGTTCCAGAGTATAAGTTATAAACATCGAATTTGTTTGAGTTTGCATCGATATCCATTGAGATAACATCGTTTTCGAACTTATAATCTCTAGAGATTTCTAATGTATATTTTTCTACATCAGCGCTGTCTTGAGAGAATTCGATTTCAACTGGGACAGGTTGAGAAATATCTTCATTATCGCCACCTGACCATTTTGTCATTTCATCGCCAGTAACATCTTCATATGGTTTTTCATCATATTCTAAGAATGCTTTTTGCTTCTCAGTGTGGAATTCTACTGGAGCGTCGAATGTTGTAACTTCACTAAATGCTCTTTCGCCTTCAGTTGGTTTTTCATAGTAATCTGCAGGGTTTTCACTTTTACCACCTTTGCTAGGATTTCCACCACAAGCAACAAGGCAACTTGAAAGTAAAGCTAAAGTAGATAAACCTGCCAATAATTTAATTTTCATATAGTCTCCTTTTTGGCAAAAAGATTAACTAATACAGTTTAATCTCTCGCACATACGTATAAATCTTAATTAAACCAAGATATATTACACTATGACAATTTTACGAATAAATAAAGATATTGATAGGAAAAAGGATAAAGAAAAGACGCACATAAATGTGCGCCTTTAATTACATTAGATTAAGCTAATAAGGTTAATTCTTATTCAGCTGCTTCTGCTGGAGCTTGTTCAGCTGGTTTAACATTGATTGTTCTTGTAGCTTCGAAATCGCCCCATTTAGATTTGATTTCGAATTCGCCATCAGCGACGAATTTGTCGTTCTTATCGAGCATACCGCTTGGCCATGTCCATGAAACATCACCAGTCTTTAAGACAGATGTATATTTTTCATTTGCAAGAACACGTTGTGTTGTGTAGTTACCCTTAATGAGAGTATCACCAACTTTGAAGTCTTCTTCACCATCATATTTGATGAATGTTGTTGCGTTTGGATAGTAGTAGTATCCATATAAGGACATTGAACGTGTGCCCCAGCCCATGTCTAAGTAAGCATAAGTTGATAAGTTATAGAAGCCTTCAACTTCGTTACATTGCATGTATTCGTATTTAGAAATGTTAGAAACCATTTCAACGATATCTTTAACATCGTTACCAGCTTCATCTGTACCAGATGATTTTAAGGAAGAGTTGTACCAGTAACCACGGATATTAGTTTGTCTAATTGTGCCACCGAATAAACCATCATCCCAGAGGTAGATGTTACCATAAGTTGGAGAATAGTCACCTTGATAACCTTCAGCATATGTACCTTCAAATGCATAGATTAAGTGATGTCCTTCTCTCTTATCTGTGTAGCCTAATGCTTTGAGTTCAGCATCATTGAAGTCATATTCAGCTTGTTGCTTAATGATAACTTCTTCTGGATTGTAATCGTATTCTGCTAAAGCAGCAGCGCAAGCTTGTTTGATTTCATCAGTTAAGTATGGATCAACAATAACTTCTTCTTTAGTTTTGCTCTTATTCTTTGCAAGAATGTTTGTAACAACACTACCAGCAACGATAGAACCAACGACGAGAACTGCGCAACCAGCAACGATACCAAGTTTAACTGGTTCTTTGACAGAAGATTTCATATCTTCGCCAACTTCATCTTCACTCTTATAGAAGCCTAAGAAGCTAGCAGCAATACCTAAGCCAATAAGGACTAAGAAGATAATTGTGAACATTAAGTGATAATTGAAATTACCACCTTCATATTCGACGTTATTAACTTTACCAGCGATAAGTGGAGCGACCACTAATGCTTCTGTAGCAAAGCCAACGAATAACATGAAGATACTTGCTAAGTGTACGAATCTCCATTGAGGAGCGATTAATACAACGATTTCAATAACTGCAGTAATGATTAAGTAGATACCAACTGCTTCAGTAACGAAACCTGCTGCACTGTTTGGGAATGTACCTTTGCTTGTAGCAAAGAATACGATACCGAATACGAGAGATAATAAAGCAATACCACAAACGAAATAGTAACCTAATGCTTTAGTTTTTAAGAATTTCATAATCTTTTCCATTAGTCATTACCTCCTATTCAGCTTGTTCTTCTTTCTTTTTAGAAAGGAATTTAGTTGTAACTTCTGCGAATGCGTAGACACCTAATAAGCAGATTGTAATAACGCCAAAGCCAATTGTAATACCATTGACAGTTGGTTTTAACCATGTTGTAGCTGCTAAGTTACCTTGGTCAATACCACCTAAGAATGATCTGGACATTGCGTACATAATGTACTTATTAGCTCTTTGCATATGAGCAAGAATTGTTCCATCATCGTTTGTCTTAACCCAGTCTTTTAATTGACCACCACGGTTACCATCAAGACAGAACATATCAGTACCACAAGCGAGCATTGCAGGACCATTGGAGTATTGGTCTGTATTAGAACCTGTTAATGCGTCGTCGATGATTAAGCCTTTATAGCCCCATTCACCACGCATGACGTTCTTCATTAATGGTTCGTGACATGCTGCATATCTAGCACCAATTCTGTTATAAGAAGTCATAATACCTAAACCATGTCCTCTAGTTAAAGCACCTTCGAATGGTCTTAAGTAGATTTCTCTAATAGCTTGTTCATTACAGTATGTGTGAATTCTTTGTCTACCAGTTTCTTGGTTGTTTAAGAAGCAGTGCTTAATGTTCATGACTAAGCCTTTCTTTCTTGCTTCACCAACAACGTTACTTGCTGTGTAGTAGTTTAAGACACCGTCTTCAGACATATATTCGGAAGCACGGGATCCGTATGGAGTACGGTTAATGTTAGCACCTGGAGCGTTAACACAAGCAACACCACAATAGAGAGCTTCTTCACCGAAGAAACCACCATATTTTTGTTGCATTACATGGTCCCATGTACCTGTATAAACAGGGCCTGTTGGGAAACCAGTTGCTGCTCTGGATTTATCTTTACCATATTTGAATTTAGCGAGTAAGCCTTCAGGACCTTCAGCAACATAGTTACCAGCCTTACCGACTTTACCAACTGCTAAGATACCACGGTTATCAGAAACAGAGATTGCGAGGTCGTCTAAGTTCATTTGTTTGATGAATGCATCCCAAACATCTGCACCTTCCATACCAGCAAATCTACCTTTTTCAACTGTACCTTCGAGTGGTACGTTGTGCATTTCTGAGAAGGAGATTGTAGATTCATTACCATCTGCATCGATATATGGAACGTTGTATTCAACGCCATCACCAGCTTTGTAAGATGGAGTATCTGCTGTCTTCTTGTAGTATTGAGACATATTACTATCATTACTCTTTGCAGGGTTGTTAGTAATTTTCTTTGGCCATGTACCTTGCCAATCAGTTCTTGTTAAGTAAGTGATTGGAGTACCACCATTTCTTCTGACCATTTCATTGTAGTCAGCATCGTCGAATTGGTTTTCAACGACTGTGTCATTATAGTGAGATTTCTTGTATGTATCGAAGTCTTCTTCGATAGTAACTTTCTTAACGCCGTTAGCATTTGGTGTGAATGCTTCGCCGTTGTGGTCGACTAAGTTTTCTTTACCCATTGCGCCTAAAACATTGTTAACTGCTTCGTGAGCACCGTTACCAATAGCGAAATAGTAATCGCCACCTTCTAAGACATAACTTCTATTAACTTTATAGTCGTATGTACATAAGAAGTATTTTTCGACATTTAATGTTCTTTCAACTGTTTTACCAGCTGGGACATCGACTTTGTCGTAAGCCATTAAAGCGATAGCTGATTTTTCTAAGCCATTGCTTTGATCGAAATCTGTGAATGGAGCGTTGACATAAACTTGAATTGAAGATTTGCCATCGACATTGCCAGTATTCTTAACTTCAACTTTGACATCATATGTGTCTGTGGAAGCGTTGTATTTAACATCCTTAATCTTTTGTTCGAATGTTGTATAGGACATACCATAACCAAATGGATATCCCATTTCTTCTGCGTAATCCCAGTTAGCACCACTAGAGATCTTAATACCAGCATTACCGTTTGCGTTACCTTGTTCCATAATGGAGTCAAAGTATCTTGTTTCGTAGTATTTGTAACCAACGTAAACGTTTTCACAATAAACTGCGATAGAAGATTGACCGAAGTTAACGTATGCAGGAGATGAACTTGCACTAGCAGCGAATGTGTCTGGGCAGTGACCTGATGGGTTGACTGGATTTCCATCTGCGTCTTCACCTGTTAAGACGTGGACAGCACCAGCAGCACCATAGTAACCTGGAGAACCGATAAAGACACAAGCGTCGATACCATATTCTTCGTTATCAACCCAGTCAACAGACATAGGCATTGGTGAGTTGATTAAGACGATGATTTTCTTAAAGACGCCAGAATCTTTGACCATCTTTAATAATTGTTTTTCATCATTCTTTAAATCAAGTTGACCATCACTTGGGTCAGTATTTTCTGTACCGATACGGACGAATGTGATAACTGCAGCGTCATTATGTTCTGCAAATGATGCTTTCATAGTGTCTGTATAGAAACCAGAGAAGCTGTGTTCTACGTTTGTAGATGGGCTGGTCATTTGAGATTGAGATAATGAAGAGTATTTGTCGAATACTGTTCTGTTAATATCAAATCCAGCTTTTTCGAATGCTTTGTCTAAAGTAACAACTAAGCCTGTGTTTGGTTCAGCACCACCTGCACCAGAACGCATGAATAAGTTTTTGCTACCTTGACCTAATAAAGAAATGTTTCTTTCAGTTTTTGCGAGAGGTAAAGTTGGAACACCGTCTTTAACATTGTTTTTGAGTAAGACAGAACCTTGTTCAACTAAACGTTCGCAGAACTTGTAAGAGTCAGCGATCATTTCTTCGAATCCTTCATCGGTTAATTGACCATTTTTAGCATAGTCTGAACCGGTGACTTCATCGGAGTCAATGGAACTAACTTTGGTTGTGTTCATATTTAAAGCTTGATAAATTAAGCCTTCATATGAGTTAACTAAGCCTGTAGCGACAAACATAAGGCCAGTTAATGCCACACCAATAGTAGATAATCCCAACCAAAATTTTGGTTTTTGTGGTTTTATCATATTATTTTCCTTTCCGCGCATATGCGCTATTTAAATGACAGTCAAAAAATGCCTCTTAAGCTAGACTGTCTTTTAATACACATATATATTCATATATTTTTACTGGTTTGTAAATTGACAATCTTACGAATTAACACAGTTTAACTATTGTATTCTTATAGAATATAACAAATTTTATATGATTTATTTGTTATTCCTATTTAATAAAGGAAAAAGAAAATGGACTAGCAATACACTAGCCCATTATTCAATTTGATACTGATTTATAATTAGTCGTTGAAGAGGATTGTGTTAAGAATTTCTTGTAATTCTTCTTCTTTACCTGAAGATGGTTCGTCTGTCTTTTTCATCTTGCAAGCTTCGTTGAATAAGTCTTCAAGAGTAGTTTTACCTGCTCTGATCTTCTTACCAAGTTCGCCATTCCATGAAGAATATCTTTCTTCGATGAATTTTTCAATTCTGCCATCTTCGATGAGTTTTGCAGCTTTTCTTAAACCTAATGCAAATGTATCCATACCTAAGATATAGCCTTTAACCATATCTTCGAATGTGTTAGAAGCACGTCTATTCTTTGCATCGAAGTTACAACCACCTGTTAATCCTGGTGATTTTAAGAGTTCATACATTGCGAATGTAGCGCTATAAACGTTTGCTGGGAATCTATCAACGTCCCAACCAAGGATTGGATCACCTTCGTTAGCGTCGATACTACCTAACATACCATTGATTCTAGAAACACGAAGTTCGTGTTCGAATGTGTGGTTAGCGAGTTCAGCGTGGTTAGCTTCAATATTCATCTTGAAGTCTTTGTCTAAACCGTATTTTCTTAAGAAACCGATTGATGTAGCAGCATCAAAGTCATATTGATGTTTCATTGGTTCCTTTGGTTTTGGTTCGATGTAGAAGTCACCTTTAAGACCAATCTTACGGCCATAAGCAACTGCCATTTTCATTAAAGCAGCGATGTTTTCTTCTTCTAAGCCCATATCTGTGTTAAGGAGTGTTTCATAGCCTTCTCTACCACCCCAGAAAACATAGTTTTCACCACCGAGTTTAACAGTGATATCAAGAGCTTTTTTGATTTGAGCTGCTGCGAAGCAATATACTTCAACAGAGTTTGAGCTACCAGCACCATTCATGTAACGTTTGTTACCGAAGTTGTTTGCTGTACCCCATAAACATCTGATATTAGTACCTTTTTGTTTTGTAAGAATGTAGTCAGATAATTCATCTAACCATTTGTTTGTTTCGTTGATGTCTAATTGTTCTGGGACTAAGTCAACATCGTGGAAACAATAGTATTCGATACCGAGTTTTTTCATGAATTCGAAACCAGCATCGACTTTTGCTTTAGCGTATTCCATTGTTCCAGGTTTAACACCAAAGTTCTTATTCATTGTTGCAGGACCGAACATATCAACACCAGCTGCACCAAGGTTATGCCACCATGCCATAGCAAATTTTAAGTGGTCTTTCATTGGTTTTCCCATGATTACTTCGTTAGCATCATAGAATTTAAAAGCATATGGGTTTTTGGATTTTGGTCCTTCATATTGAACTTTACCAATAAAGTCAAAATATTCCATAAATTCCTCCGACTTCCGCTCACGCGAAATTATTACAATTCTATTTAATTAGATACATGCAAATCAAAAAATGACAAACACATATTCTAAAAACATACAATCTTGCGTTTTTCTATAATTAGTGTTTAAATTAGAGTATGGCAAAAAGTGAACTCGAAATTGTCAAGTATCCTAAGATAAAACACGTTAAGATGCTTGTTAATAAAATCCAATCAGTTGAGGATCATATCCACAACGATTTTGAGTTTTTCCTTGTGCTTAAAGGCAAAGGGAGAGCTAAGATTGATGCACGTAATTATGAGGTAGAAGAAGGGGATATCTATTTTATAAATTCTGGTGATGTCCACTCATATTCTGCACTACCTTCTAATAGAAATGTAGAAGGTGTGCAACCAGTTGTCCCACCTACTTTCTTATTCGTACAAGTTTCAAATCACTTTATTCGTGACTATTTCCCACAAATTAGAACTACAATTTTTAAATCAGGAAATCTCAAAGAAGTTTTAACAAGATTGGAATACAAAATGGTTTCAACGATGTTAGTTGATGCAGCCATCGCTTATTTCTCTGAATACGAAAATTATCAACTAGATTTAATTGCTGATGTTGCGAAAGTTTTATCTCTCACATATCGTCGTTTAGAGCATGAAATCATCAATGAAGGCCAAAAACAAAAAGTTAAAAGAAAGAATGCTAGATTGGAAAGAATTATTTCTTACATCGATGCAAACTTCGATACACAAATTAGACTAGAAGATTTAGCGAATATGGAAAATCTCTCAGTCACCCACTTCTCTCACTTATTCTCATCAAGCTTTGGTGTCACATTCCAAGAATTCGTGAACTTAAAGAGAATGGAACAATGTATTAGATTAATGTCTAATAACGAAAAGACATTACTTGAAATCTCATATGAATCTGGATTCTCTGATCCTAAATATATGAATAAGATGTTCTTAAAGAAGTTCGGATGCACTCCTAAAGAATATAGAAAAAATCTAGATACTAGAAATTCAGACTTTGAAATTCAAATTGGTAAATTCGAGACAATCTTCAACGATACAATGTCTCTAAAATATCTAAAAGAATTCAAAACTCAAAGAATTACCCCTGAAGATTTCCAAAATTAATCATTAAACATTAATCACCTCGCACATATAATAGAATGCGAGGTGATTTTTTATGAGTAAACAAGTTTTTAATCCTTATCTTCCTCTTTTTGAGTACATTCCAGATGGGGAACCACACGTTTTTAACGGACGTGTTTACGTCTATGGTTCACACGACCAATATGGCGCTTTTAATTTCTGTCATAACAATTATGTTACATGGTCTGCTCCAGTAGATGATTTAAAATCATGGAGATATGAAGGAGAGATTCTTCAAAGAACAGAAGATCCAGATAACAAGAAAAATAAACATGACTTATACGCTCCAGATGTCTGCCAAGGTCCAGATGGTAAATTCTACATCTACTACGCATTTGACTGGGTTGGACATACAGGTGTTGCAGTAAGCGACTCCCCTGCTGGTCCATTCAAATTTGTCGGACACGTCAAATTTAAAGATGGAACAGTCTTCGGTGCTAGAAAGAAAGATATTTTCCAATTTGACCCAGGTGTCTTAGTGGACGATGATGGTAGAGTATATTTATACTCTGGCTTCGGTGCTACATCATGGTTCCCACAAATTAGACGTGGTCTTAAAGTCGATGGCGGTTACGTCATGGAACTTGAACCAGATATGGTCACTATTAAAGGTGAACCAAAGAAGATCTTCCCTAAGAAAGGTGAATGTGATCCTTCTTGGAATGGTCATGAATTCTTTGAAGCTTCTTCAATTAGAAAAATCAATGGTACATACTACTTTGTATATTCAGCATTTGAAGGTCATGAACTTTGCTACGCAACAAGTGATTCTCCAATGGGACCATTCAAATTCGGTGGCACTATCGTCTCTAATGGTGATGTTGGATTAAATGGTAGAACAAGAAAGAACGCATGTTATGCATTAGGTAACAACCATGGCGGTATCGTTTCTCTTCCTAATGGAAAACACTACATCTTCTATCATAGACATACAAACTTCACTAATACTGATAGACAAGGTATGGCTGAAGAAATCAAGATTGAAAAAGATGGTTCAATCAAACAAGTAGAAATGACATCTTGTGGTCTTAACGGTGGACCACTTGAAGGTAAAGGTGTCTATCCAGCAAGTATTTGCTGTTGCTTAATGCCAAAAGAAGGTAACGTATTCTATAACTTCTTCACATGGCCATGGCAAAAAGGTAAAACATGTGTCTCTCAAACAGGTAAAGATACAGACACAGTTGAAACTCAATATGTCAAACAACTTCAAGATGGTGGTTTAATCGGTTATAAATACTTCGATTTCACTAAGACTAAATCAGTCACTCTTAACTTAAAGGGTAAAGCAAAAGGTAAGATCGCTGTTAGATATGCTGAAGATGGCGAAAATGTCGCTGAAGTTGCATTCGAAAATAAGAATAAAGAAAACTTCGAAGTCACTCTTCCTATTAATAATAAAGTTGAAAAGTCCGCTCTATACTTCTACTTCAAAGATATGAAAGGTAAAGTTAACTTCTACAACTTTGAAT
>CAMJAG010000008.1 GCA_946403545.1 uncultured Caryophanales bacterium
AAGAAAACGTTAAAAAGGTTGTTGAGACCGCTAAAAAATATAATGTTCCTATTCGTGTTGGAGTAAATTCTGGTTCATTAGATAAAACAATCCACGACTACTCAAAATTATATACAGGTGAAGAGCTTGTTAAATCCGCTAAAAAGCATATCGATATTTTAGAAAAATATGACTTCCACAATATCGTTATTTCTTTAAAAGGAAGCAATCCTCAAGAAACAATTGCAGCTTATAGATTAGCAAGTAAAACTTTCCCGTATCCACTTCATTTAGGTATCACAGAAGCAGGACCAAAAGATATTTCTTTAATTAGAAGTTCCGCTACTTTATCACCTCTTCTTTTAGAAGGTATCGGAGATACAATTAGAATTTCTATCTCTGGAGATCCTTGTGATGAAGTTGTTGCTGCTAAGCGTTTATTACATGATTGTGGATTATATCCAAACTACCCTACTTTAGTTTCTTGCCCAACTTGTGGAAGAACTCAAGTCAACTTGGTTGAACTCGCAAATAAAGTTTTAACTTATTTAGAAACTGTTAATAAACCAATCCATGTCGCAGTCATGGGATGTGTAGTTAATGGTCCTGGAGAGGCAAAAAACGCCGACATTGGAATAGCCGGCGGTAAGAACGAATATGTTATCTTTAAGAAGGATCAAATTCTAAAGAGAGTCAAAGAATCTGAAGCTTTTGATGCTTTAAAAGAAGAAATAGAGAAATTTTAACTTTTTTCTCTCCATTCATCTAGGAAGTTTTCGCCACGTAACATGGCGATTTCTTTTTTATATGGTGGTTCATCATTATAGTATGGAGTTTCTAAAATCTTAGGAACATTCACTAATAATGGGTGATGTGCAATTTTATTTAATGTTTCAAATCCTATGTAACCATAGCCAAGATTTTCGTGTCTATCTTTATGTGCTGCTCTAGGATTTTTAGAGTCGTTAAGGTGCACTACTAACAATTTATTCAATCCAATTATTTTATCAAATTCATTTAATAAGCCGTCAACATCATGGATGTCATAACCTGCATCTGATACGTGACAAGTGTCTAAACAAACACCTAAACGTTCAGGGTATTTGCATCCGTTTATGATTTGAGCAACTTGTTCAAAGGTAATACCAATTTCACTACCTTTTCCAGACATAGTCTCAATAGCAATTTTTACATCAGTTCCATCTTGTTCAAAGATTTGGTTGAGTGATTCGTCTAAACATTTAATAGCGGCATCAGGTCCTGCACCAAGGTGATTTCCTGGATGTAAAACGATGGTTTTGCAACCAAATCCAGCAGTTCTTTTTAATTCTCTAACCATGAAATCCACTGACATATCTCTAAGATCTTTTCTGTCAGGATTTGCTGGATTGATAATATATGGAGCGTGAACAATTATCTTCGATTCATCAAAGTTATTTTCTTTTAATAATCTTCTACCTTCCTCAATTTTGAGTTCATTTAAAGGCTTTCTAAAAGAGTTTTGAGGAGCACCTGTGTAGAACATAAAACAACTACTATCATAAGAGATAGCTTCTCTAACAGTGCCTAAGTAAAATTCAGGTGAATTCATCGAACAATGACTACCAATTAAGAAATCTTTTTTATCCATAATAATACCCGCTAATAATTTTATTGTTTTTATGATAACATAAAATCATGACAAAAGTTGAAATGATATATCCACAAGGATATTGTGCTGGTGTTAAAAACGCTATTTCTATAGCAAAAGAATCAAAAAATAAGTATCCAAATAAGAAAATTTTTATTCTTGGAAACTTGGTTCATAACCAAATTGTTATTAATGCTTTAGAAAAAATAGGAATCTCCACCATAAGTGGCGATTTTGAAGATGCACTCAATAACTTACCTAAAGATTCAGTTATTATCTTCCCTGCACATGGACATGATGAAAAATACGATCAAATAGCGGAATCTAAAGGTTTAATCATTCTTGATGCTGTATGTTTCAAAGTTAAACAAAACGCATCAATTATTAAGGATTACATCGCAAAGGGTCACCAAGTCATTTATATTGGTATTAAGAATCATCCAGAAACCACAGCGTGTTTATCTATTGATGAAAATGTTAGATTGTATGACATTAAAAAGGATTTTGATTTCTCTCAAATTAGTGATGATTCACCGCTCGTTATTAATCAAACCACGCTTAATTTCCTTGAATTAACTGATATTCATGATGAAATCAAAAAGCATTTTAAAAACGCAATTATTCAAAACGAAATCTGCAACTCCACAAGAAAAAGACAAGAAGCAATTGTTAATCTTGAAGATGACGTTGATTTAATCGTAATTGTTGGAGATAAAGCTAGTAGTAACACTAATAGATTATTAGAAATAGCTAAAAGCGCTCATCCAAATGCTGAATCATATTTAGTTAGTAATGTCGGAGAATTAGATAAGAATTCAATTATAAATAAAAAACATATTGCTATTTCCTCAGGAGCAAGCACTCCTGCTGAAACAATCAATATGATTTATGAAGAAATAGTTAATGCCTTTGCTAAATAACTTTTGGCAAAGTTTCGTGGGTAACCACTATTACCTCTAGATTTGAATCAATTCCTAAAAGGAATTTTTTCATTGTTGGCATGAAAATGTTCTCAATTTCATGTGGCATATCTAAATAGTTATATCCAGAGTTGACTACATCTCTTCTAACATAATGAGGTGCATCACCTGAAATATAGATATCAGCGCCTTCTTCTTGTGCAATTCTCCAGTTGCGGCTTCCGCCTCCACCTACAATTGCCACTTTTTTAATGATTTCAGCGCCCTCATTGATTAAAAGAGAGTAACTAACATTAAAGGCTTTCTTTGCTATCTTAGCAAATTCCTCGGCTTTCATAGGAGATTCGAGTTCGCCTATTCGCATCATAATGTCTTTTTCTGGTGCATAGATGTTCTTTAAATTAAGAGCGTTAGCAAGAGCATCATTCATGCCACCTTCACCAGTATCAAAGTTTGTATGAAGAGAATAAACAGGAATTCCTAGTTTATCGATTTCTTCACATAATAATCGCTTTGATTCATCCCATTTAAATACTTTAGCTTTAGTGCCATAAATGAATGGATGGTGAGAAAGGATTAAGTCAGGTTTATTTTCCTTTATATAAAGAAGAAGTTTCCAATCGCAATCAAGACAAAGTAAAACCTTGTGGACTTCTTCTGGAAGTTTTCCGGTCATAAGTCCAACATGATCATGATTCATTTTGGCGTATTTCTTTGGGAAATATTTACCAAATTTTCTGAGCATTACTTTAGTATTCATATTAAATAATACCTTTAATTCTCTCTTTTTCTTTGTTTAGTTTTTCTACGACGTCAACAGGTAAATCTTTAGTCAATAGAGTATCGATTTCTTTGATTCTTTCATTATATTTTTCTTTGAAAGTCGCAGACTTTTCTTGTCTTAAGATAGGACCAAATTCGACATCTGATTCGTTATACATAGCGGTATCAGATTTAACAAATTTGATGATTTCATAGAAAACTCCACTATCTTTAATGATTTTTTCATCAGCGATGTTATAGCCAAGTTTTGTAATTTCTTCTCTAATTAAAGGAAGACAACTATGGCCATCTACAATAATTGTAGAAACATTAGCGAGTTTACTTTGATGGGATTTTAAAATATCGATGATATGTTTTCCTCCCATACCAGCAACCACTACAGTATTAACACAACTTGGAAGTTCACTAATTCCATCAGAAAATAATGGAACGATATGATCAATTAGTTCAGCTTTCATAATAGCCTTTTTAAGAATCTCATATGGACCTGGCTTATTTTCGATAGCATAACCATGAGAAATTATTCCCTCTTCATAAAGAGCAATCATTAATTTTCCATGGTCGCTGCCGACATCTGCGACAACTGAACCACTAGGAATCATTTCAAGTATTGTGATTAACCTGAGTGATAATTTAACTAGCATTATAATTTTTCCTTGTAGTCGCCTAATAGTTTGCTTCTTGTTGGGTGACGTAATTTCTTTAAAGCTTTAGCTTCAATTTGTCTAATACGTTCACGAGTAACATTGAATTCTTTACCAACTTCTTCAAGAGTTCTTGGACGGTTATCGTCTAAGCCGTAACGAAGACGGATAACTCTTTCTTCTCTATCAGTTAAATCTTTTAAGATTGTGTAAAGCTTTTCTTTTAAGAGTTGGCGAGTTGTAAATTCAACTGGTGATTCACTTTCCTTATCTTCGATAAAGTCACCTAAGTGTGAATCATCTTCTTCACCAATTGGAGTTTCTAAAGAAACTGGTTCCATAGCGATACGTTGAATTTCTCTAATTCTCTTAGGTGTGAGTTCGCCATCCATAGCATCAGAGATTTCTTCTGCTGTTGGTTCTCTACCTAATTCTTGAATTAATTGACGTTGAATACGTGTCATCTTATTGATGGTTTCAACCATGTGAACTGGAATACGAATTGTTCTAGCTTGGTCTGCGATAGCACGTGTAATTGCTTGTCTAATCCACCATGTAGCGTATGTGGAGAACTTAAATCCTTTAGTGTAATCGAATTTATCGACAGCTTTCATTAAGCCGAGGTTACCTTCTTGAATTAAATCAAGGAATAACATACCACGACCAACATAATGCTTGGCAATATTAACAACCAAACGTAAGTTTGCGTTAATTAATCTTTGTTTAGCTTCTTCATCACCTTCTAAGATTTTCTTAGCAAGAATTGGTTCTTCTTCTTTTTTAAGAAGATCATATTTACCAATTTCTTTAAGGTACATCTTAACAGAGTCATTAATTCTAACTTCTGTAGATAATGTGATATCTAAGTGGTCAATATCAATATCTTCTTCTGCTGCACCATCAAGGTCTTCAGCGAAGAAATCATCATCGTCATCAGGACCTTTAGTTAGGTCGATGTCGGAATCATCGATATCGTCTAAATCTTCACTTTCATCATCTTCATCAGAAATAACATCAATATTTTTAGATTGGAAGTAATTGATTAAATCGTTGATAGAATCATCATCTAAGTCTAAATAACTTAATGTTTCGTATATTTCACTTTGCTCTAAATAACCTTGTGCTTGTCCCTTTTTGAGGAGATCAGCTTTCATCTCATCTAATGAGACAATTTCACCATCTTCGTTTTGGTAAGTTAAGTTACCTTTCTTCTTAGCTTTGGTAGCTTTCTTTTCCTTAGGTGCTTTTTCTTTTGCGGCTTTTTTTGGTTTCTTTGTTTCTTTCACTTCTTCTTTTTTCTTAGCCATTTTAATTACCTCCAGTTTTTTTCATTTTTCTTTTGTTAAATTCTGCAAGAATACGAGCTTGTTCCAATGGATCTTTACCTTCTAATGAAGATTTGAGCATATCATCATTAAAGATCTTGTTTCTTTCATCATTCATTGTATTTAACAAGTCGTTTAAGAATTTATCATCAAGATGATTTGGATGGGTGTTTTCCATCATAAGTTCAGTTAAATCACTGACCAATTCATCTTTACCATCATAATTACTTTCTTCTAAAGAAGAAATCATTTCATCAGGCACAAGTTTTTCATGCTCTTGTGAATAGTTAAGTAAGAAGTCTGCGATGTGTCTATACATAGGTGTATAGAACCCATCAGTCTTCTCTTCATAGAATACGATTGCTTCTTTTTTATGAAGCATTTGATAAAGCATTTCGCGTTCAGCATTTTCAAGTTTTCTAAGAACTTTTCTTTCAGGATGATAATCACGAATTACTTTATCAGCGTTGCCAGAATTCTTTTCTGCCACTCTTACTCTTCCAAGTAAGTTTCTAATTGAATCAACTTCAAATCCCGTAGCACGTGCTAGCTTAATGATATAGCTATCGAGTTCTAAAGAACTCTTCGTTGCTAAAAGAATAGGAATAAACTCTTTAACAAGGCCTTTCTTTTGTTCAATTGTTTGGAGAGGATTTGTCTTTCCATAGAAGTTCAATGTGAAATCAACTTTGGAAATGAGATTATTCAAATATGCTCTAAGAGCATCAGGACCGTCTTGGTTGAGTATTTCATCAGGGTCCTTACTAGAACCTTGATTATCAACAATTCGATAGTTTACGCCCGCTTGTGATAATGTTTTGGAGATTTCCATCATAGCCTTTTGACCAGGCAAGTCTCCATCGAGGCATAATCTAACTTCGACATTTAGCATTTTTAATAGATGAATATGCTCTTTAGTTAAAGCAGTACCCATTGTTGCAACAGCAGCATCAATACCGATTTTTCCAAGAGCAAAGACATCCATAAAACCTTCTGTTATATAAATATAACCAGCTGAGCGAGCTTTCTCTTTAGCGATGTGATAGTTATATAAAATAGAGGATTTATTAAAGACATAAGTCTCTGGAGAGTTAATGTACTTGCTTTCTTGGCTTTCCACTAATCTACGAGCGGAGAATCCCACTACCTCTCCATCAGCGTTACAAATTGGGAAGATAACTCTTCCTTGGTTTCTATCAGAACTTTCGCCATTATGGATACTAGCAATGCCAATATCTTCAATAGTTTTTAATGAGTGTCCTTTTTGTTCGAGGAATTTGACTGTTGCTTTACCATCTTTAAGAGCATAACCAAGGTGATATTTTTCTCTAATTTGAGCGTCTAAATGTCTATCTTCGAAATACTTTAATCCGATTTTGCCTTCTTCTGTATTTAAAGCAAATTCGTAATATAAAGTTAAATCTTTTAAGCACTTAATAAGTGGATCTCTTCTTGGGTCTACTGGTTTAGCTTTTACTACGCCTTCTAAACGAGGATCATGGTAATCGCTTAATTCAGCGACCTTTTTAAGAGCATCGAAATAAGGAATGTTTAAATATTTCCTTACAAAAGTAACAGCATTGCCAGAAGTACCACAAACAAAGCAACGGAAAATTTGCTTTTCTTCAGAGATGACTAAACTAGGATTGTTGTCATCATGAAAAGGACATTTAGCAAAATAGTTTTTACCTTTCTTTGTTACTTCTAAGAAGGCTTTAACTACGTTAACAATGTTTGCATGTTTTAATACATCTTGGGTTAAAGTCTCGTCAAATGCCATTAATTTCTCCTATTAAAAGAATGTTTTTTCACTTAAATAGTTAACTAAGTCAGCGATTGGTAATCTAACTTGTTCCATTGTGTCTCTATCTCTGATTGTGACAGCATTATCTTCTAATGTATCAAAGTCAATTGTTACACAATATGGAGTACCAACTGCGTCTTGTCTACGATAACGTTTACCGATTGAACCAGTGTCATCATAAACAACATTTAAGTATTTACTTAATGTTCCGAATACTTCACGTGCTTTTTCTTCTAATTTCTTACTTAATGGAAGAATAGCGGCTTTAAATGGAGCAAGAGCTGGTGCTAAATGCATAACGATTCTTGTATCATCATCGCCAACTTTTTCTTCATCATAAGCATCACATAAAGTCATAAGAACTAATCTATCAAGACCGACAGATGGTTCAATACAATATGGAACATAGCGTTCGTTTGTTTCTGGATCTAAGTAATCTAGTGCTTGACCAGAGAATTTGATATGACGATTTAAGTCATAGTCAGTTCTATCTGCAATACCCCAGATTTCACCCCATCCAAATGGGAACAAATATTCGATATCTGTTGTACCCTTACTGTAGAATGCTAATTCTTCAGGTTCGTGGTCACGATAACGTAAGTTTTCTTTCTTAATTTTTAAGCAGTTATCAATGAAATCTAAGCAATATTGTTTCCAATATGCGAACCATTTTAAGTCATCTCCTGGTTTACAGAAGAATTCCATTTCCATTTGATCAAACTCTCTTGTTCTAAAAGTCATTTGACCTGGAGTGATTTCATTTCTAAATGCTCTACCAACGTTACAAATACCCATTGGTAATTTTCTTCTAGTTGTTCTAAGAACATTCTTAAAGTTAACAAACACACCTTGTGCTGTTTCAGGTCTTAAATAGACAACTGATTTGCTGTCTTCTGTAACACCAACATGTGTCTTAAACATCATGTTAAATTGTCTAATATCTGTGAAATTTTCAGAACCACAGTTAGGGCATTTTACATGATTATTTCTAATGAATTCCATCATTTGTTCATTAGTCATGCCATTAACATCTGCATCTGGGAATTGAGCTTCGATTAATTGGTCAGCTCTAAATCTTTGTTTACAATGTTTGCAGTCAATTAATGGATCGTTAAATGTGGAAACGTGTCCTGTAGCTTCCCAAACCTTTGGGTTCATTAAGATAGCAGCATCAATACCAACGTTTGTAGAAGATTCTTGAACGAATTTCTTCCACCACATTTTACGAATGTTGCTTTTAATTTCGCTACCTAAAGGACCGTAATCCCATGTATTTGAAAGACCACCATAAATTTCAGAACCTTGGAAATAATATCCAGACGTAATGAAATGATTAGTCAATTTTTCAAACTCAAATTTTGCCATAAAAAAACTCCTTTAATACGAATTCCGTTATAAATTATATTTATAGCAAATATACTTGTCAACCTATTTTAAGTGTAGTTTTTAAATAATTACTTAAGTAAAGAGTCAAGTGTTCTAAGATGATATCCAATTCCATCAGTTAAGAACACATTTATATCGAATAATAGCTCTTTGATATCGTCATCAGTAGCATCACCAATAGCATCTACTTCGTCTGACAAAACTGTATTCCTTATTAATAATAATTGTGTGTTATTATATCTTCTTTCACTTTCAGCGCATTTACTACACAAGAATCCACCATCAACAAATGAGAAATCAGTGATGTTTTTCTTGCTTCCACAATTAACGCAATTTTTAACCTCTAATTCAAAACCAAGAGATGGTAAAATTTTAAGCAAAAAGTATAGGATACAGTAAAGCGGATTTTGGCCTTTTCTAAGAGCAATAAGGGTTTTATTTACATGCTCATATCCAAGGAACTTCTCTTGTGAATCAAATAGATGAATCATAGCTTCATCAATTGTTAAAAGAGCGTTTAAATAACCAAGGGAACAATTAGATAACATTGGAGATGAGATAAATTCAGCAGATTCCAGTATTGGATACTTCAATTTTCCCTCAATTAGTGTGATGTTTGCTTTGCAAAGCGTATTATTTAAAAATGAGTTTTTGTTTTTAGGATTTAATATCCCTTTTGCATAAAAGGAAAAAGATCTGCCTTCAGTAATTGCGTTTACAACAGCATCTTTTTCTTTGTATTGTGCGACAGAAATTACAATTATTTCCATTATTTCTTTTCTGTTTTATACCCGTATGTCTTCAATAGACCTTCTTCGTTCCTCCAGTCTTTTTCGACTTTAACAAAGAGTTCTAAGAAAACATGTTTCTTTAATAATCTTTCAATATCTTTTCTAGCCTTTTCACCAATGAGTTTAATTCTTTGGCCATTAGCACCTATGACAATACCTTTTTGGCCTTCTTTTTCGACAATAATTGTTGCGTGAATATGCATTGGATTATCTTCCCATTCAATATTGTTTACATAGATCGCAATACTGTGTGGGACTTCATCTTTTAAGATTTTAAGTGCTTTTTCTCTAATGATTTCTTTTATTAAGAAAACCTCATCTTTATCAGTGACAACATCATCAGGATAATAAGCAGGACCTTCTGGTAATAAGTCTTCTAATTGCTTAATCAAAGTATCCACATTAAAACCTTCTTGTGCGACTGTATCAAGTAAAATTGCGTTTGGGAATTTTTCTTTATAGATTTCCTTAAGCTTTAAAACTTTTGGCAAGAATGCTTTATCAATTTTATTAAAAATGATAATAAGTGGAACATTATGGATGTCTAAATGATCAATAATGAATTGGTCTCCATCTCCAAAAGGAAGGGAAGCATCCACTACTAAAATTGCAGCATCAACATCCTTGGCAGCACTATATGCCATAGCATTCATTTCCTCACCAAGTTTTTGCTTTGGCTTATGAATACCTGGAGTGTCAGTAAAGATAATTTGAGAATTCTCAGAGTGATAAATACCGAGAATATTATTTCTTGTTGTTTGAGATTTATCTGTAACGATACTGATTCGTTTATTTAAAATCGCGTTTAATAAAGTAGACTTGCCAACGTTTGGCCTACCAAGAATTGCTACGAATCCGGACTTCATTATTTAAGATCCTCACCAGAGAATGACAAAGGTAAAAGTTCTTCAATAGTCATTGTTAAAACTTCACCTTTCATATTAGCCATATTAATAGGAGCGTTTTTAGGGAAAAGTTCTGAAATAACTTGTCTACATGCTCCGCATGGTGTGCACGGAGTGTCAGTATCTGCTACTAAAGTTAAGGAGACTAAATCTTCCTTTTTGTATCCGTTCATGTATGCGTTATAAAGCGCATTGCGTTCAGCACACATGCATAATGGGTAAGACGCATTTTCAATATTGCTTCCTTTGAAAATCTTTCCATCTTTAGTGAGAATAACTGCTCCAACAGCGAAATTGGAATATGGAGAATAAGATAACTTTCTAGCTTCTTTAGCTAATTCAATTAATTGTTTTGTTTCCATAAATCCTCCTTTAAATCAAGAATCTTATCTTGAAGATCAAACATAACTTTTTCGTCTTCCTTAGTCATATGGTCATAACCAAGGAGATGCAATAAGCCATGGACAAATAAGAAACAGAACTCTCTTTCTTCACTATGTCCATATTCTTTTGCCTGTTCAATTGCTTTAGGTATAGAGATATAAATCTCACCTAAATCAACATCATCTTTTGAGTTAAATAAAGCCTCTTTGTTATTAATTCCATCAAGAAACGCAAAAGAAATAACATCAGTTGGTCTATCTATTTTACGATATTCTTTATTTAGATTATGAATAAATTCATTATCTACAAGAGTCACTCCAATAGTAGGTTTGAACTTATAGTTAAAATACTTCAATGCTGTCTTTAGTAATTCTTTATAGATTGCTTTATATTTGTTGTAATTTTTATCAAAAGAATTGAAGTCTAATTGCATACAATTATGTTAACACATAAAACCTTAATTGACTAATCATTTTCATCTTTATGATGAATTGAATAGTAAAACATGTTGTTTACTTTACTCTTCGTTTTATAGATTTCTGAGACATTCTTTTCATAGGAAAATACTGGGAGAAGATTTTGATAAACAAACATTTGAATCGTTAACGAGAAGATAAGATTAATCAAAGTAAATGTATTAGTTAGTGCCATTGAAAGAATTGCGGTCATTGTAAATAATAAAATCGATAAGAATTTATAGATTAATTTATATTTAGAAAAATCATATGCTTTCTTTTGTAAAGATTTAACCTTCATTATGATTTCATCTTTGTTCTTATTTTGACGCAAATCTTCCTCTTGATCTGCTATCTTTTGCATCTCCACCTCTTCTTTCTTACTTAAAACAAGAGATTCTAATCCTGCTAAAACAATTGGAGCACCGACAATCGGAAAATTATTAACTGAATTTAATAGGCTTATAAGCATGATAAAAAGAGAAATGATTAATGAATAGACGACATTGAGTTTCGTTGTTAAATAAGTCTTTTTGAACTCTTGGCAACGAACATAATACTGATAATAATCTTTCGAAACTACATCATGATATCTATTTAAGAAATACTCATCTACACAAGACATTAATTTATAGATGTATCCACGCAATATTAATTCCACCACAATTCCTAATCCGATAAAAATAACAGCGAAATAATATGGTGCATTTGGTTGTATAAAGAACACTCCTAATGCAAACAAAATGCCAGAAACAATCTGGAGTATAAAGCTCGTTACTTTATGTTTTGTTTCAAGTGGCTCAATTGAGTCATATGGATAGATTGTCCTTTCAAAATGTGAAATGAATAAGCCAGTTCCATCCCACTTGTCATAGAAGTCATAAATCTTCATTTTGAGTTTTCCAAAATGAGGATCTACAAGATGGACTGTTCTACTAGTCATCTTTGTGACAATCACCGCATGGTGTTTGTCTTCTTCGTTAGTAAGTCTAACAATGGCAGGAAAGTTACATTTCCTAAGTTCATCTTTTTCGCTAACTTTGAAACCGCAAAGAGATAGACCATTATTCTTCGCAATATTACATAATTGCTTAAAAGAGTATTGTCCGTGATTTTCGTCACAGGGCATGAAAAGGTATTGGCGGTCTTTATTAAGATCCGCAAGAATCATTTTGAGACAAGCGACTCCACAGTCGGTTGTCGTTAGTTGGGGTAAATAAAACATTAAAAAACCTCCTTACACTATACATATAGGGAGGTAAATTGAATTTGTTCCAAAATTTTTATATTTTTTAACAAATTTCTATTTAATAAATACTATGTATTTATTTTTTAAATGTTTTTTTGAACTTCATGAATGCATTGTCCTTATCTGAGATAGAACTTTGGTATGTTTTCATGAGTTCCCTTTGTTGTTTTGTCATTTCTGTAGGAACTTTAATGACTAGGTGAACGTATTGATCACCAGGCTTGCCACTTCTTAAGTCTTTGACACCAGCGCCTCTCATTTTAAGGACTGCGCCAGGTTGAGTTCCTGCTGGGATGATTAAGTTTTCTTCACCATAAACTGTAGGGACAGCAATGGTCTTACCTAAGCATGCATCTGCAAATTCGATTGGGATATTAATGTGGATATCGTTTCCTTCACGAGAGAAGTATGTATGAGGCTTAACAATGATTTCGACATATAAGTCACCATTTTCACCACCATTAGCGCCTCTTTCACCCATTCCTTTAACTCTGATTTGTTGACCATTGTTAATACCTGCAATGATGTGGACTTTGACGTTCTTTTTAACTCTCTTATATCCTTTGCCACCACAATCTGGACATTTATCAGTAATGATTTTACCTGTTCCGTTACATTGAGGGCATACTTCTTGTTGCTCTACAACTCCAAATAGACTTCTTCTTTGGACTCTAACATAGCCTCTTCCTTGACAATGAGGACATGTTCTAATGCCACTGGCGTTTTTAGCGCCTGTTCCTTTACATGTTGGGCAAGTTTCATCCACTGTAAGTGGGATTTCAATATCTCTACCAACAATTGTATCCATGAAATCAACTTTGACTCTCATTAAGGCATCATTACCTCTTCTAGGTCCAGTTGTATTTCTTTGTTGTCTTCTGCCTCCTCCAAAGAAAGAATTAAAGATATCACCTAAATCCATGCCTTCGCCATCGAAACCAGAGAATCCTCCAAAGCCTCCACCATTAAATGGATTACCACCTGGATTACCTCCTGCTTGGTCGAATGCTGCAAAGCCAAATTGATCATAAGTTTGTCTTTTTTGGTCATCGTAGAGGATATCATAAGCTTCTTGGACTTCCTTAAATTTAGCTTCATCACCAGTTTCCTTATTATCAGGATGGTATTGTTTAGCTAATTTACGATAAGCACTTTTAATTTGATCTTTTGAAGCAGACTTGGTTATACCAAGAACTTCATATAAATCTCGTTTGTTGGCCATAATACTCCTCTTTCTTTATACCTTGAAAGGGGGCTTTGAAACCCCCTTTTAGGTTTAATACATTTATCAATTAATTAGTTTTTCTTTGTGTAGTCTGCATCGACAACATCATCTGGGTTAGCACCTGCTGGGGAATCTCCAGTTGGGTTACCACCATTAGCGCCACCATTATTTGCTTGTTGTTGTGCCATGAATGCTGCAGCTTGTTCGAGTTCAGAGATACGTTTCTTGAGTGTTTCCATATCATTGTTATCTAAAGCTGTTTTGAGTTCATCACGTAATTTTTGTGTTTGTTCTTTTTGAGCAGCGTCCATAGATTCGCCTTTTTCTTGCATAGCAAGATCGATATCGTTAATTAAGGATTCTGCTTTATTTTTGAGTTCAGTTTCTTCTTTACGCTTTGCATCAGCTTCAGCATTTTCTTCTGCTTCTCTGACCATTCTGTCGATATCTTCCTTACTTAATCCGTTAGAACCAGAAATTGTGATATCTGCAGCTTTGTTTGTATCTAAGTCTTTTGCGGAGACCTTAACGATGCCATTAACGTCAATTGAGAATGTAACTTCAATTCTTGGTTCACCTCTACGTGCTGGTTTAATACCAGTTAATTGGAAGTGGCCTAAGAGTTTATTATCATGTGCCATTGGACGTTCACCTTGGTAAACCATGATATCAACTGCAGGTTGGTTATCTGCTGCTGTTGAGAAGATTTGGCTCTTGGTTGTAGGAATTGTTGTATTTCTTGAGATAAGTGGAGTTAAGACACCACCAAGAGTTTCAATACCTAATGTAAGAGGTGTAACGTCGAGAAGGACTACGTCCTTAACATCACCTGAGACAACACCACCTTGGTAAGCAGCACCGATAGAAACTGCTTCATCTGGGTTGACAGAGAGGTTTGGTTTTTTGCCAGTTAATCTAGTGACTAATTCTTGAACAGCTGGCATACGGATGGAACCACCAATTAATAAGACTTGGTCTAATTCACTTGCGGACATATGAGCGTCAGCAAGAGCACGTTTAACTGGTTCTTCACATCTATTTAATAAGTGACGAGTTAATTCTTGGAATTTTGCTCTAGAGAGAGTTGTTTCAAAGTTAACTGGTCCATTAGCTGTCATAGAAATGAATGGTAAGCTAATGACTGTGGACATTGATGCAGAAAGTTCAATTTTTGCATCTTCAGCAGCCTTTTTAATTCTTTGTAAACTACCTTTATCTGTGATTTCAACGTTGTTTTCAATCTTGATTTGAGCTTTGATCCAGTCTACTAAGACTTGATCCCAGTCATCACCACCTAAGTGGTTATCACCTGCTGTTGAGACGACTTCGAATGTGCCATCACCGATATCAAGAATAGAGACATCGAATGTTCCACCACCTAAGTCAAATACTAAGATTTTTTCTGATTTTTCGTTTTCTAAACCATAAGCAAGAGCTGCTGCTGTTGGTTCGTTAATAATACGGACAACATCTAAGCCTGCGATTTGGCCAGCATCTTTTGTTGCTTGTCTTTGAGCATCGTTGAAGTATGCAGGAACTGTAATAACTGCTTTTTCAACTTTGTGTCCTAAATGGTCTTCTGCATATTTCTTCATGTATGCTAAGATTTTTGCGGAAATTTCTTGAGGAGTGAATGATTTGTTAATACATTTGATATTAACTTTTTCAGCACTACCCATAATTCTCTTAATAGAGGAAACTGTATCTGGGTTAGTAACAGCTTGTCTTTTTGCAGCGTTACCAACGATTTCTTCACCATTTGCTTTGAATGCGACAACTGATGGAGTAGTTACTGTACCTTCTGGGTTAGGAATAACTTTAACAGTTCCATCTGCTTGTAAATAACTAACGACTGAGTTTGTGGTACCAAGGTCGATACCTAAGATTGTTTCTTTTGCCATAAATTTAATGCCTCCTATGCATCTGCTTTTTCATCTTTTTTAGTTTCGTCCACTTTTGTTTCTTTCTTTTTAGTTACTGTGACCATTGCAGGACGGATCAAACGGTCATGTAATTTATATCCCTTCGCGTAAACTTTAGTAACAAGGTTAGCTTTTGAATCTTCTTCAACTTCCACAGTATCTACTGCATTCATTGTTGCGGAATCAAATGGTTTATCAATTTGTGGTTCAATTTCTTTAACACCTTCATTTTCTAAGACTGTTACGAGATTTTTGTAGACATATTGGAAACCAACTAAGTAATTCTTAATAGCAGGATCACTTGGTTCATTAGCTAGCGCCATATGGAAGCTATCTAATACTGGAAGCAACTCTTCTATAAATCCTTCTGCACGATACTTAATTGCGCTTTGATGTTCTTTTTCTAAAGAACTTCTAAGGTTTTTTGTATCTGCATATGCTCTATAGAATTCGTTTTTCCAATGTTCAGCATCTGCTTTTACTTTTGCTAATTCTTCTTCAAGTTTCGCGGATTTCTTTTTATCTTTTTTATCTTCTTTTTCTAATTTGATATCCTCAGGCATCTGAATTGCCTCCTTCACCATTACTATCTTTCTTGTTGTTGAAGTAGTTTCCTAAAGCCTCTGTAATGTATTCAAGGGCGGATAAGACTTTGTCATAATCCATTCTCTTAGGACCCACTAGTGCGATTGTTGAACCACCTTCATCACCAATGTTGATTTTTGCGGATACCATTGATACATCTGGGTTATCATCAATATCACCAATGTGGATATTTGCTTCAGCATCATCTTTTGCGTCTTTATTCATAGCTTTTAAAGCTTCAGGATCGTTTAATAATTTGAAGACTTTTTCAAGCTTATCAGCATCTCTAAATTCTGGATGGGAGAATAATTCTTCTCTTCCATATAATGAGAGTCTATCACTTGCGAATCTCGCAAAGGCTTCTAGAAGAGCTTGATAGACAAGGTCATGAGAAATAATGTAATCACTTAGAATTGGCTTTAGCGCTTCTGTTTTAGGCACTAAATCAACGATTGGTGTGCCTACAAGTCTATCGTTAAGGAGTTGAACACAAGAAATAATCTCTTTTGGATCAATTCCGTCAGGAACGATAAATGTTTTATTTTCAACATAACCTTTGTTAGTTACGAATACTGCTGTTAATGAATTATCAGAAATTTGAATCATTTGCATGCTTGCAAGGCGTTCTGCTTTTTCATCTGGTCCCATAACAACCGAGACTAAGCTAGTCATGTGAGATAGAATCTCACAAGATTCTTTAATAACTTCTTCAACGGATTGAACTTTACTATCAAGAATTGTTTGAATGCTATTTTTGAATTCTTCAGAAATATCTTTGTTTCTAAGGTGTTCACAATAGTATTTATATCCTTCACTAGAAGGTACTCTTCCTGAAGAAGTATGTGTTTTTTCAATTAAACCAAGCTTTTCAAGAGCAAACATTTCATTTCTAATTGTTGCAGAGGAATATGGTAATTTATATTCATCTATTAATGTTTGGCTTGATACTGGTTGAGCGTGTTTAATAAAGTATTCAACGATGTATTTAAGGATTGCATCAGAACGATTGAATTCCATTATCTTTTTCCTCCTTTTTAGCAGTCTATCTTTTTGATTGCTAACAATATGGTATCACAAAAATTAGCACTGTCAATACAAGATTGCTAAAAATTATATATTTATTATTATAATAAGGATTTATTAGTAGCGACTTCTAATAAGTTTATTTAAAAAATAAAGTCCAATAGTGATTATATAGGAAGCCACTAATGTAAGACATAAAGACATGAGTCCAAAAAGTGGTCCTCCACGACCAAATCCATAGAAATCTATGTCAAAATTTCCATATCCGTTATTAGCGGCAACATATATAAAATAGACAACTCCATAGCTAAACGGAGGTATTAAACAATATAAAGTGTGCACGAATTTAATATGCTCTATTTTCTCAAAGAATAAGAAATTAACTAACGCGACTAAAGGCACGATTAAATGGAAAAATAGATTCGCGTTATGAAACATCTTGTCATAGCCATAGGTAGGTCCCAAAAATGCCATGACTGTAAAGAAAGTTAACGCTACCGCAGAGACTCCAACTAAGTTAATAACTTCTAGAATAAAAGGTAGCTTATCTATTTTTCCTTTTAATAATAAATATTGATATATTGCCACTATTATAGCAACAACACCCATAAAGACATTGCTTTCCACCGTAAAGAATTTGAAGTTAGCCATGCCTTTAACAAATAAAGCACCACTTTTAGTTAAAAACATAACTGTGGTGCCTATTATAGTTAGTGTGAAAATTAAACAATTAAGTATTAATGATGTAAGTAAAACCTTTTTATTTGCCATTTAGATACTGAACATTGTTCCCATAAATAATGGTAAACCATCTTGATCAGTAATTGAATACATAAATGGGCGATCAACTCTAAAATCAATAGGAGTTGGACCACCTATACCTTTACCAGTTACAGTGATTTGAGTATAAGCTGCGGCTTCCACTCCTTCATTGTCTACTTTAACGCGAGCTTCATGAGTTGCAGAGCTAACATAAAGTCCAAAACCTTCCATGATTCCGTCATAATTGTCAGCTGTATATGAGAATGCGTTGCTTAAACCCATTGATTGCATTTTATCAAGCAAATCAATTTTGTCTTGAACATCCCATTGAGGAATTGTGTAGTCAATAAACTCAAGCTTCTTTGATAAGCTATTCCAGTTTAATAATGCTTTGATATTATCGGAATTATTCAGCACATCGAAATAATTTGTATTTCTATTCGGTAAAAGAATTTGCATTTTAAATCCGTTGCAATAATCTAGAGAAGCAATAGCAAAGTCTGTACCCTTGTAGTAATAATCTCTTTTATCTTCTTCATGTTTTCTAGTCATATAAGTTACAGTTTGGGTACTGCCATCGGCTTTGTTAAAGACGTTATCAAAATTTTTCTTTTTATCAAAAGATATTTTCCATTTACTCTTTAAATAAATCGTGTTCAACATAGTTGCGACATTCAAAGGATTAGAAAAGATATCTCTAAAATCTTCTTGTTTTAAATTGAGGAAATTCTTGGTTTTTTCATTAATATAGTTTACAAACGGTATAGCTGTATCAGGGTTTCCTAAATCTTCAGTAAATAGTTCTGCGAAATAATATTTAGAAAGAGTATCAACAAATTCTTGTTTGACATAAGGACCAAACCCATCATCTAACCAAAGAGATTGACCAATGTCAAAATATGTTCCTGTCTTTTTATCATCAACAGCGACATTTAATAACATTTTTTGGATTTCTTCTTTAGCAGTAAAATCGCCACTATAATGTAAAACATTATTTAGTTCTTCTTTAGCGATTCTTAAAGCACCTTCGCTAAGCATAGACAAACATGTCGCTATGCTTAAAGGAGAATATACTTTATTCTTCCCATTTTCTTGAATGTGATTAGTAAAATCTGCAGCAAAAGCTTGAACAGATTGAATGTATTTAGAACTCAAAATTTGGTGTTCGTTATTAAAAGTCTTTTTAACTTCGTTCACCATATAAGATTCATATTCTGGATGTGATTCTTTAGCGGTTTCACAAG
>CAMJAG010000009.1 GCA_946403545.1 uncultured Caryophanales bacterium
ATTAGGAGATATTATTATGGTTGGAAGAGAAACTATAAGAGAATTTTCAGGTTCCGTTATTGGTTATTTAGACCACGAATCAAACGGAGATATTATCGTTCGCGCTTGGAGTGGCAAAAATCTTGGCAAGTATGAAGCTAAAACAGACACTACTAAGGACTTTGCGGGAAGAATCCTCTATAGAGGAAATATGGCACCTGCTTTATTACTCTTATTTAAATAATTGAGGTATTAAAATGAACAAAATATTGAAATGTTTTGCCTTAACTACTTTAGGCTTTTTGCTCGTTGCGTGTGGTAACACTAATAATGAAGAAACTCCTAATTCTGAACCAGAAAATTCAGTTGCAGATTCAAGTGTTGATGATAGACCTTTTGTGAATGATGAATTATCTACAGAAAGTGGTTTAGTAGTGAAATTCAATGCAAAAGGCGCACGAATTGAAACTATTAAGTGGGATGGAACACAAATTGCAAAAGACGGTTTTATCGCTGGAAGATGTGCAAATCGTGTAGCAAATGCGACTTTTGAATTAAATGGTCAAACATATAATTTGGATAAAAATAATGGTCAACATCATCTCCATGGTGGATCAAAAGGTTTTGGTGAAATCAATTGGACAAAAGTAAGTCAAACTGCTTCTTCAATTGTTTACTCAATTCACTCTCAAGATGGTGATATGGGTTATCCAGGAACAATGGATATGACAGTTACATATACATTGAGTGAAGAAGGTGAATTAGGTATTGAATATTTCGCTACTACAGACAAGGATACTTTATGCAATCCAATCAACCATTTATACATGTCTTTAAATGGCAATAATAATGCAAAGAACCATAAATTATGGTTAGATGCAGATAAATATACTGAAAAAGACAGTGGTTTAATTCCTACTGGAAACCTAATCGATGTGGCAGGAACAAAGTATGATTTTACAACTGAAAAAGCAGTGCCAGTCAATAGCGGTTGGAACGCTGACAACTTTGATGATAACTTTGTTTTAAATGGTGATGGATATAGAAAAGTAGCAAGTATGACAGGCACTGTTAGCCATATCTCAGTGGATGTTTATACTGATAGACCTGGATTACAACTTTATGTAACTTCAAGTGATATTTGTTTAGAAGCTCAAAACTTTCCAGATGCTATTCACCATGACAATTTCCCTTCTCCAGTTCTAAGGGCAAATGAAGAATTTCGTTCAAAGACGACATACGTATTTACTAGATGAAATTAAAGAAATCGCCACTTGGTAAGAGTGGCTTTCTTTTTGATTTAACCTAATTTGAAAATTATTTTTTCCACATTTTTTCAAATTTAATGGACTTTTGCTGATGAATTTTTAAACTATTAAATTTTAGTTTAAACTTTATTTTTTATCTTTGCTTAATTCTCTATGAAATTGGCCAAATGTTATATATAATATAAAAGCAACTATGGGACGTAAAATTAGATTACTTAAAATTATTGCATTTGTTTTAATAGCCATCGAAATCGTTTTGATAGGCGTTTTCAGTGCGTTCTATTTTAATAATGTTTTTGATTTAAGAACTAACATGCCAGTTGAATGGGTAGTGCTTACTGCAGTTATCTTTGTAGCACTAGATTGCTTGTTCATTTGGATATCTATTTTACTCATTGCTTCATTAAGACAAAAAACTGACTTACATGCAGCAGATGTTATTGGCAATGATATTCAAGAAGCTTATAACTTCGCTCAAGTTGGTTTAGCAGTTACAGATGATGATAATACTATTCTTTGGACAAACGATATCTTTAAAGATAGACATCTTGAAATTATTGATGAAAACATCACAGAATGGCAACCTGCTTTAGCAGCTTTAATTGATCCTGCAAATAAATCAGATACAGTTAAAATTGAAATTAATAATAGAACTTACGAAGTAAAATACATTAGAGAAGCTGGATTATGGATTTTTAAAGATGTATCGGACTTTGAATCTATTTGTAAATATTCTAAAGACCAAGCTCCTGTCGTTGGTATTTTAGCTATTGATAACTATGATGATGTTATTCGTGGTGAAGATGACTTTAATGACGTTGTAACTAAGGTTAAAAATACAATTTTTGGTTACGCTAAAGAATTTGGTTTCTTACTAAAACGTATTAAAGATGATAACTATTTCATCATTTCTAACTTCGATTCTTATTCAAAAATCAAAGAAGATAATTTCTCAATTATCGACAAAGTTAGAAAGATCGGTTCTGGTGAAGATGTCCCATTAACATTATCTATTGGTTTTGCTTTAGACTTCCCAGACGTTAATAAATTACATGAATTAGCACTTGCTGCTTTAGATATCGCTATGTCTCGTGGTGGTGACCAAGTTGTTGTTTCCGCTTATGGCAAAGAAATGGAATTCTATGGTGGTAAGAGCGAAGCTCAAGAGAAGAGAAGTAGGGTTAAAATCCGTGTTCTTGCTGACTCATTGATTAATTTAATCAAATCAACATCCAACGTGTTAATCATGGGCCACACTAATATGGATATGGATGCTTTTGGTGCATGTTTAGGTATTAAAGCAATATGCGATAGATTAGGTAAAAACTCTAGAATTGTCGTTGATTTGAAGGCAACTGAAACTAAAACAAGAGCATGTATTACATCAAGTTTTGGTAGAAACGAACTTGAAACTACTATTGTAAATCCTCATGATGTTGCTTCATTGATCAAAGCTGGAACATTACTTGTTGTTGTTGATGTTCACATTCCTTCAATGGTTATGTATCCGCCTTTACTTGATCAAGTCGCAAAGATTGTTGTTATCGACCATCATAGACGTGCAGAAGAATACATCGACTCATTATCATTGGTCTTTAATCACATCGATCCATCTTCATCATCAACTTGTGAATTAATTTCCGAATTTATTAGATTCTCATCTATTAACCCAAGAATTGAAGTATCTCCACTTTACGCAACTATCATGCTTGCTGGTATCTTCTTAGATTCTTCATACTTTAAATCTCGTAACACAGGTATTAGAACTTTCGAAGCTGCAACTATTCTAAAAGAATATGGCGCTGATAACTCTTTAGCGGATGATCTTTTAAAAGATGATTACGAAGAACATAAAACAGTTTCCGATATCATTTCACATATGGAAACTCCAGAATATGGTGTAGTTGTTGCAGTCGCAAATCCTGAAAGAATTTATGACCCTGCAACTATTGCAAAAGCTGCAAACGAATGTCTTTCCTTTAAAGGAAATCACGCAGCATTTGTCATCGGTAAAACAGGACAAAGAGAAGCTAGAATGTCCTGTAGAAGTGATGGTTCTATTAACGTACAATTACTTGCCGAAAAGCTTGGCGGAGGAGGTCACTTCTCTAGCGCAGCTGTCTCATTTAGCAAAGCTAACACTGAAGAAGTCAAACAAGACTTACTTGAAGTATTAAGAAAATATTTGAAGTCAGCAATGTCAGCAAATGGTAACCCAGGAGAGGAGGAAGAATAACCATGAAAGTAATCTTATTAGCAGATGTTAAAAAAGTTGGTAAAAAAGACCAAACTGTCGAAGTAAGTGACGGTTATGCTGTTAACTTCCTTTTCCCACGTCGTCTTGCTGTCCAAGTTACTAAGAAATCAGTCGAAGTCTTAGAGGACCAACAAGAAAACGCAAGACAATTAGAAGCTAAAAAGCGTGCAGAAGCACAAGAATTAGCTGAAAAACTTAAAGATGTAGTAGTGGAATTCTCTGTTAAGACAGGAAAAGAGGGAAAACTCTTTGGAAATGTATCCACTAAACAAATCGAAGAAGAATTGTTAAAGCAATTCAAGATTCAAATTGATAAGAAAAAATTCATTGATAAAGGACCTCTTAGTGTCCTTGGCTATCATCACTTAAGAATTGAACTCCATAAAGGTGTTGTTGGCACAATCAATGTCCACTTAAAAGCAGAAGGGGAGAAATAGTATGGCAACTAAAAAATTGTTCAGCGATCTTCCTTTCAATGAAGATGCTGAGAAAGCCGTTTTAGGCTCCGCACTTTTATCTAACGAAGCTTTGTATTCTATCTTAGCTTCTTTACAAGAAGATGATTTCTATGTAATTAAAAATAGAATCATTTTCAGGGCGATTGCAAACTTATTCAATAAGAAAACAGCCGTTGATACATTAACAGTTACTGAAGAACTCATGAATATGAAAGAATTAGAAGCTGTTGGTGGTGTAGATTATCTTAGACAATGTTGTGACGCAATGGTCTCTTTAGCATCATTAGACTTCTACATTAACATAGTTAATGACCAAGCAGTTTTAAGAAAACTCATTTTAGCTGCTAGAAGGATTAATGATGATTATTCCGAAAAGGAAATCGATGATGTTAATGACTTCATTTTAAAGAGTGAAGAATCTATTAAAGACGCTACTGCAAGAAGAAGAATTTCTTCTTTCAAACGTACAGATAATCTCGCTAAAGAATTAGCGGTTCGTATGAATACACCAATCGCGGTTGGTGAAGATAACTGTACAGGTTTAACCACAGGTTACCCATCATTAAATAAAATTACTGGTGGACTTCACGCAGGTGACATGATTATCGTTGCTGCACGTCCTTCTGTTGGTAAAACTGCTCTAGCAATGAATATTGCTTATAAAGCAGCAAGTCATACTAATAAACCAGTTGCTATTTTCTCACTCGAAATGTCTTGTGAACAATTGATGGATCGTCTTTTAGGCATCGCTAGCTCAGTTAAACTTAGCGATATTAAGACTCGTAGATTTATGTCCGATAGAGATAGAGCAAAGATTAACGCTACGATTAACGAATTATCTCAATTGCCTATCTATATCGACGATACATCCTCAATTAAATTGATGGATATCTTAGCAAATTCTAGAAAATTACAAGCAGAACACCCAGATTTAGGTTTAATTATTGTCGACTACTTAGGTTTAGTTACAACTGAAAGTTCTAAGGGTGGAGATTCCAGACAAGAAGAAGTTAGAAAGATTTCTCTTGCTCTTAAATCTTTAGCAAAAGAATTAAAAGTTCCAGTTATCGCTGTTTCTCAATTAAGTAGAAACGTTGAACAACGTGGTGAAAATAAGCGCCCAATGTTATCTGACTTACGTGACTCAGGTTCTATCGAACAAGACGCTGACGTTGTTATGCTTCTTTATCGTGAAGACTACTATAAAAATCAAAAGAGTGATAAACAATTAGGTGAAAAGAAACTCAAAGATATGAATAATTCTGAGAGATTCGAAGCTATGAAGAAGACAAACGAAATGGCCAAGGGCCAACAATTCGCAGGTGATGCTTCCTTGGTTGAAGTTGATGTTGCTAAAAACAGAAATGGTCAAACAGGTAAGACCCCATTATTCTTCTATAAGGCATATGGTAGATTCGACCAACCATCTAGAGAATGGGTCGAACAAATGAAAGCAATTGATGAAGGAAATGAATAATTAGGAATGTACTTCCATATAATTGCATCAGGATCAAAAGGAAACGCTACTATAGTAGCGAATAATAATACAAGAATTCTCATTGATATGGGAATTTCTTTATGTAGACTTGAAGAAGGTTTAGCGGAAATTAATCTAAAACTAGATGATATTGACGCTGCCTTTTTTACTCATAATCATACTGACCATATTGGAGGTATTAAGTTTTTATCTCCTAAGAAAATGTACGCTTTAGAAGGAACTCTACCTACTAGTCTTTCAAATGTAGTGGAACTTAATATTCCTGTGATGATTAAAGACATAGAAGTTACACCTTTTAAGACAAGTCACGACGCTACTAATCCGTGTGGATATTTATTTAAAAGTAACGGTAAATCTCTTGTATATATGACAGATACAGGTGTTTTTCTTGATGAAAACCTACCTTTAATTCAAAATCCTGATTATTTAATTATTGAAAGTAACCATGATATTTCAATGCTCCTTAAAACTAATAGACCATTTGAACTAAAAGAAAGAATTATGTCAGATCATGGTCACTTATGTAATGAAGATAGCGCAATTGCTGCAATCTCCATTATTGGAGATAACACAAAAGAAATAGTGCTTGCTCATATATCTGAAGAAGCAAATACTCCAGAAGTTGCTATTGAAGCATGGAAGAGAATCTTTGCTCATTTTGGAAAGAGATTTGATAAATATAATATTAGAGTCGCAAATCAATGGACTTCTTTAACAGGAGGACAAAGAGATGACAATTAAGATATACGCTATTGGAAAAATAAAAGAACAATATCTATCTTTAGGTATCGCTGAATATGTAAAAAGGCTAAAACCTTATTGCAATGTCGAAATTAAAGAAGTTAACGACGAAAAAGTTAATGATAACCCTTCTTTAGCGGAGATAGAAATTGTTAAAAATAAAGAAGCTGATTCTGTTCTCAAATTATTAAAACCAAGTGACTACTTAATTGGTTTAGATTTAAATAGAAAAGAGTTCACTAGTGAGGCTTTCGCAGAGTTTTTAGATAAGAAACTTGAACTTTCTGGTTCTAATTTATCATTTGTAATAGGTGGTAGTTATGGACTAGGAGATGCGCTTAAAAATAGATGTAATGATTTTATAACGTTATCAAAGATGACGTTCTTACATCAAATGACTAGATTAATTCTCTTGGAACAAATCTATCGTGCGTTTAAAATAAATAGGCATGAGGTTTATCACAAATGATTTTTGAAGAATTCAAACACTTAAAACAAGAACATGATAAAAACAATCCATTCTCTAATTTCTACTTTTATGAAACTGGAGAAAGCTTCTATGTTGAACCAGCATTCTATACTCAATTAATGGGATTTAAAGAACAACATAAAGAAAGATTTCCAGAGATATTAAAAAGGATGGAAGAAGTGGTTAAATCAAATAAGAAAGTAGTGTTCACTGCGAACTATGAAACACCACTTACAGAAGCAGAAGGATATATTTATTTAGAAATTACTGATATTACTGATCCATTAAAGATTTATGCAGAAGATAAATCTCGTGGTAGTGATTATGGGGATTAAAAAAAGGGATTCATTGAATCCCTTATTTTTTTATTGCATTGGTCTGAGCTGTTTTGTTAACAAGAACATTACTCTAAATCCAAGAGGAGCAATGAAGAACATCATCTTGATAGAGAATTGTACTGGTAAGAGTAAACCTAAGATTAATCCGATTAATGCTGGTGCAATACTAATCCATGATTCAATTTTGAATGTCGTTAATAAAGACATATAGTTGAATGGATTATTCTTACCACGAGTCATTAACCAAATCATTAAAGCCATTAAGAGTGACAAACCTAAGTAGATACCTGCAAAGATAAGTGTTCCGTTTAAGATATTCTTATTTTTACCTGTTTCATAAGTCTTATTTAAGAATGTTTTGAAATTCTTGAATACGCCATCTTCAATTGCAGAATCTGTAGCGAGCATATTTTCAATTGCTGCAGAGTCAGCAGGTTTTGCAATAGTTTTATCTTTGATTTCGATGAATGATTTATATAAATCTGTATTTGCTTTGAATGTTTTGTAATCACCAGCGAGTTCTGCAACGGCAGTGTTTGTACCTGGTTTAACAACTCTTAAGAAATATGCATCTTTGAAGAAGACCATGAATGAAGGAGAAGAGTATGTTGCATCTTTCTTTTCTTCAGCATTTGCTTCAGTGACTGTTTCTTTGAACTCTGCAAGTTCTTTAAGATAAGCATTTTTGCTTTGCTTTGTACTTAAGGATGATTTATAAACTTGTAATTCAATTAAGTTAGTTAATTTGTTTGTGTATTGATAAATTTTTTCGCCTTCTGTATCAGTAAATGTAAGAAGTTTTTTATCATCGACAATCATTGATTGATCATCTTTGTACATTTCTAATGCGAAATTTGCGACTGTCTTTTTAAGTCCATATGAATTGTTTTTAACAATTGATGAACCGCTTTGACTTGAGTAATAAGTTGTAATTGGAATAAGTGGTAATAAAACACCTAAGAAGAACATAATGATTGTAAGCCAGAGTGGTGCAGTTTTTGCTGCTGCTAATGCTCTATCGTTACTAATCAATGATCCGAAACTGTTCTTTAATAAATCTTTTGATCTTTCTTTCATTGAGATAACCTCCCTAAGACGTTCATTAAATAAAATACTTTGTATTTAGCATTTTAGCAACATTTCTTTTTTGAAAAAGTAAATTCATACAAAGTACGAATTTCGATTATATGTTAGAAATGCAATGGTTTTAGCATATAAACAGGTTGAAAATTAATTTTCATTTTGTTAATATCTTTTTGCTATAAAGCTAAACGGGGTCGTAATGGATTCGACAGGGATGTGCAAGGCTTTAACTGCAGCGGGGCGGCAACCCTAATAGCCAAAACAAAATAACTGACAACAGTTATATGAGAGCTCCTAGAGCTCAAGCTCTCTGCTTAGCATAAGCTACTCGACATAGAGATCCGACGCATCGCGCCGGGCAGAGCGTCTCCCAGGGTTTTCTCCTTTCACGCCTGGTCAAGATGTCATACCAAAAGGATAGGGGACGAGAGTGGACTTGTTACTCCAACCGAAATTAAGTAAGTCTCGCGTAGTCTAGTGAGTCGATATACAAACCTACGTTAAATTACCTAATATCGTCTAAGCTGTAGACGTTATTGAAGGGTCATCTCTGGACGCGGTTTCGATACCGCCGGCTCCACCAAAATAGAAATTAGCACCTACTTTGTAGGTGTTTTTCTTTACTTATATCAAAATTAACAAAATGTAAGATTTTTCTTACAAAATGAGTTATATTTAGTTGGTAGATACATTTTATTAAGGAAAATACAATGTTTTCTAGAAAGTGAGGAAAACATAAATGCAATTTGAAAAGAATTTGTCTCTCCTTAGAAAGAAATGTGGTTTGTCTCAAGAAGAACTGGCGTTTGCAATTGATGTTACAAGACAAACAATTTATTCATGGGAAGCAGGATTAAATTATCCAAATATCGTTATGCTTAAAAAGATAGCGAACGCTTTAAATGTATCTACAGATGATTTACTTAATGGTTATGAAGTAAATAAACTACCAAATAAGTTAAAAGGATTAAAACTTACTTATGTAAAGCCACATAAAGGCGAAGTTAAATATGAAGAACTACCTAACTGGTTTATTAAACTAAAACCAGATGAAGAAATATGTTGGGCTTTATATGACAAACAAGAAAAAGATTTAGTTAGAGATTATTCTTATCGTATTTTCACTAAAGGAAAAGTATTAATCCATCACTTAGAAGGAATAGAAATAGAAGTTAAAGAGTATTCTCCAGACTTTTCTTCTACAAGAATGTATAACCAATATGTTTCAGTTAAAGAAAACGGTTCTGCTTGGTTAGGTGAATCCTATTACAAAGATGGTCAAAAGATAATTAAGACATATAAAGACCAAGATTTCTTAGATGACTGGGGTATAGGTGGTCACTTTGTTTATACAAAAATGAAATATAACGAAGCGGAAGACTACATTTTGGAATATGAAGGTAAGAAACATAAAGTTATTAAGATTTCCTACTATGATCCTGATGGTAGTGACGATTATAAACGAGCATACTTTGAAGTATTCTTAAACCAAGATTTTGAATCTCTAGTTTGGAGAAGATATACAAAAGTTTCTATGAAAGATAAATTTTCAAAAGAAGTCATTAAGATTAATAATTGCGAGTATGATATGGACTACTACGCGATAACATCTAGATTGGTTTAATAGAAAATTTATCAATAAAAAAGCCGCTTTTTACAGCGGTTTTTCTATTATTCGATATTGTTTTGGACTTGGAATAGATTGTATAAATCGTTAACTTGCATTTTTGCTTTTTCTTCTCCAGAAATATCTAGAACGATTTTTCCATGAGCGAACATAATTAAACGATTTCCGTATTTAAGTGCATCTGCCATGTTATGAGTAATCATAAGAGCAGTCATTTTGCTTTCATGAACAATCTTGTCAGTAATCTCTAAAACTTTCTTTGCTGTTTTAGGATCTAGTGCAGCGGTGTGTTCATCTAGTAAAAGAATTGGTTTAGTAACATCGAACTTACGAACTTCACTATCAAATGTTTCATATGCTTGTTTTAATTGTTCTTTTCTTTGTTGGGAGGTTAGCGATTTGTCATTTTTGATAGCGAGTTTAGCTTTTAAGTATTTATCTTTGGCTAATTTATAACCTGTTTCTACCTCTTCTTTTGCTTTATGTTTATCGCCTTCTGCGAAGTAGACATATTCTTTTCTGATTCTATTATGACTTGGAAGATTTCTCATAGTAGCCATTAACAAAGTTAATGCTTGTCTTTGACCACCAGACATAGTACCAACTTTCTTGTTGAGTTTTTCTTCAATTCCTAAGTCGAACTTTTTAAGTTCATTAATGAAATATTCTTTTTCTTGTTTGGAGAAGCCCCATTTAAATGGTGAATGAACTTTACCTTTTCTATATGCGACTTCTAAGTTTTCAAGGACAGACATTTCTGTAGCAGTACCCATCATAGGATCTTGGAAGACTCTTCCATAGTATCTAGCGCGTTCATGTTCGTTCATGTGAGTGATGTCCGCACCATTAAGGAAGATTTGTCCTCTATCTGGCATCATTGCACCAGTAATGATATTCATAGTAGTGGATTTACCAGAACCATTTGTACCGATAATAGTGACAAATTCGCCTTCTTCGATAGTTAATGAAACGTCATCAAGAGCTACAACTAAATCTTCAGGATTACCAGTGGTATTGAATTCTTTGTGGATGTTTTTAAGTACCAGCATAACTATTTGACCTCCACAGTTTTCTTCTTAAAGATTTTATTCCATAACTTCATGATTCCCTCTTTAATCATAGGTAGACATAAAGCGAGAACGATTAATACTGCATAGAGAATCTTTGATAATTCTGAAGGCATATGGAATACGAATGTTGCTAAGGAAATAATTGTGAAATACACAATAGAACCCAAGCAAATTGATATCAATGAGTTCTTAAATGAACGTTTTCCAAATACTGTTTCACCAATAAGAATACTTGCAAGACCTACAACTAAGTAACCAGTAGCACTAGCGGTATTCATACTTGCTTCAATTTGACAAATAAGAGCACCTGCTAAACCGATTAATGAGTTAGAAATTGTTGTACATGCAATAGTAGTGACAGTAGTGTTAATACCTTGAGCTTTTGCCATTCTTTCGTTAATACCAGTAGCTCTGATTGCCATACCATATTCTGTTCCGAAGAAGAAATAGATAACAAATATCATTAATATGACAATAGCGGAAGTCACTATTGGTATTTGCCAGCCTTTAAAAATAGAAGCTGGTAGGAATGAGAATATTGTTTTTTGATCTGTTAAAGTGACTAATGAAGTAAATCTAAATGGAGTTTTGCTAAAACCAAGGATTAATAACGCTAAAGATGCGCTAGCGGTCATTGTAATAATACCGCTTAATAACTTTGGAATTTTTAGCAATCTATTTAAGCAACCTGTTATGAACCCACAAGCTCCACCAACTAACATGCCACATATAGTAGCGATAGGAGCAGGAACTCCATTGAATAACATAACAACACAAGTTGATCCACCTAAAAGCAAGCTTCCTTCTGCTGTCATATCAGCAAAATCAAGAATTCTGAATGTTAAGAAAACACCAATTGCTAGCAAGCAACATGGCAATCCAGAACTTAAAACTAGTCTTATTAGGTTTAAAATATCCATTTGTTATTTTGCTTCTTTCCAAGTAAATTCTGATGGTAAATCAGCAACAGAGAATCCACTAGCTTCTAAGTTTGCCTTGTTGTATAAGTATGAACAAGTATCAACTGTTGGATAGAAGACTGGGATATCTTTGATAGCGTCGCCTTTTAGTATTTTACATGCTAATTCTGCAGTTTTAAATCCTAAATCGTAGTAAGAAATAGAAATTGTAAGGTGAGCGCCTGAGAGCATGCCTTCTTCACCAACGATTACTAATGTCTTATTAGCGCCTAAACCTTCTTTAACTTTACCGATGTTGTTAGCAACTGTATTATCTGTTGGAATCCAAATTGCATCAACTTTTGTTGCTAAATCAGCGATATCCATCTTGATACTATTTGCATCAACACATGTTTTTTCTGTAACTGTTAAACCTTCACTTGCAGCGACAGCCTTAGCTAATTCTGCTTGTGCTTGAGAGTTTTGTTCGTTAGCGCAGTAGTAAATACCAAGATTTGCAGCGCCAGAATTCATTTTCTTAACTAATTTAATTTGGTTATCTAATGCTTCTGATGGTTGTAAATCACTTGTTCCAGTAATGTAACCTTCTGGTGCATCTTTGTTAGTTAATAAACCAGCACCGACTGGATCTGTTGTAGCAGTGAATAATAATGGTGTAGTAGAACCAATTGCTTCTTGTGCTGCTTTCATTGCAGTTGCGCATGGAGTAGCAATAGCTAAATTGAGTTTGTGGTTCTTAGCTGCCAAACCTTTTGCTAATGTTGCATTAGCTGGAGCGTCAGCTTGTGCGTTTTGGTAATCAATCTTTAAGTTACCGAAACCACCTTCTTTTAAACCATCGATAAAGCCTTTTCTGGCGTTATCAAGTGCATCGAATGCGCCGTATTGGAGAATACCAATATCAGTTTTTCCATTGTCACATGCTACTAATCCGATAGCAGCAGGTGCCATGAGTGTGCAAAGCATTAATAATTTTGTCTTTTTCATAATTTAGACCTCCCTGAAATAAAAAGTTTGGTGTCATTCAGCACCAAACATTTAATTCCTTTTCGTTTTCTTTTGCTCGGTGCTAATTTGATTTAATCAATAACACCATAGCTAAATAGCCAAGATCTTATCGATTTCCTCTTGAATAATAATAGCTATAAAAGTAAAAGAACTTTGCGTTTTTCATATTTATGGTATCTACTATAGACTCAAAAAAGGTTAAAGTAAACAAAAAATAATAATTATATGCATATTTTATAAAGGAAAATATTCATTTGGACGTTTCTAAACAAGATAATTTACCGCTGATTAATTAATTAATCCTTTTATCTTTTTATAAAATATGTAAAATATAGAGGTATGAAAATTGCGATTACTACTGAAACAACATGCGATTTATCACCAGAACAAATCGCACAAAATGATATAAAAGTATTACCACTAACAGTCATCTTAGGTGACAAAGCAGGTCTTGATGGTATTGATATTACACCTCAAGATATCTTTGATTATGCTGAAACACATAAAGATCTTCCAAGAACTAGCGCTATTAACGAATTCACATATGAAGAATTCTTCAAAGGTGTATTAAAAGATTATGATGGAATTATCCATATCGCATTATCTTCTGGATTATCTTCATCTTGTGAAAACGCAATCAATGTTTCAAAAAAATTGAAAAATGTTCACGTTGTTGATTCTTTAAACCTTTCTACAGGTATTGGGCTTCAAGTCTTATATGCATGTAGATTAAGAGACAAAGGATTTGCTCCTGAAGAAATCGTTAAGAGATTAGAAGCAAGAAGAAATAAAGTTCAAGCAAGCTTCTTTGTAAACACTATTGATTATCTTTATAAAGGTGGAAGATGTTCTAAGTTAGCAGCATTCGGTGCTGTAGTTCTTAGAATTAAACCTCAAATCTTAGTTAAAGAAGATGGAAAGATGGTTCCAGGAAGTAAATACTTTGGAAGAAAGACTCAAGCTTGTAAAGCTTATTGTGAAGATGTTCTTAAGACGTTCAACAATCCAGACAAATCTATTATCTTTATTACACATACACACGCTAACGAAGAAGTCGTTGAAGTTGCACGTAACATTCTAAAAGAAAGAGGATTCCCAAATATCGTGGAAACCTACGCAGGTGCAACAATCACTAGCCACTGTGGTCAAGGTACATTAGGTATCCTTTACTATAATGATGGTGGAGTTGAAGATTAATTGAAAAAAGCCGCAAATCGCGGCTTTTCTTATAGCAATTCTTCTAAAAACTTATTAATTGAATCTGCAATTTTCTTTTGCGAATAAAGCTCCTGTGCTTTTTGTTTTGCGGATTTTCCAATGTTTTGTCTTTCTTCATCAGTTAATGACAAAACCTTGGTAATACTTTCATATAGATTTGCGGTATCTCCACTCTTAGACCAAATAACATTTTCTGGGAAGTGCTTTTTGATTTTAGAGTTTTTAACACAAATTGTGATAACACCTGAATCGAGATATTCGACAATGTTATCTGGAATAGAGAATCTATCTAAGTCCTCTGAATATGGACGTGGATCAATATTAATCAATGCGTTCATTTCAAGTTGAATAGATTTTTTAGAATTAAGAATACCTAAGTTAACAATTCTAGAATCGGATTCAATTGCTTTATTTAATTTTGTGTTGTCAGCGTGGTGACCGGATATTAGTAACCTTAGAGCAGGATCTTCAACATTTTTAAATGCATCAATTAATTGATAGATACCTGAATTATCTTGTAAAGATCCTTTATAGAAGATGTATCTACCAAATTCATTAGTGATTCTAGGTGGGAAGTCGTTGTTAACAACTCCTTCAAAGACTAGATTTGGTTTGTTGTTTGGATTAAAGACTGTATTTAAACCAGAAGTAAGAGCAAGATAGCCATCAAATCTTTGACCCATTTTAAAGATTCTTTGAGAGAAATCTTTTGTGGTGTTTCTAATATTACTCGGAGATTCAGTAACTATACCTACTACTGGGATTTTATATTTATCTTGAATTGCATTAGCAACATGTAAACATATTGGATTAATTGTTTCTGTTAAAACAATAGTGTCTACGAGGTCCATATGATCTAGGATATCTAGAGTTTGAGATTTACATGCTGGGAATTTAAATACCCTGTATCTTGGAATAGCTAGATAGTGCCATTTGATGTTTTTATCATCTCTTGATGCTCTATCTAGATAGTATATTTGACATAAAGTACGAGAAAATGGACGAATTGAGAATACTTCAATTTCGTTTTTCTCACTTAATGCTTTAATTAGTTTTAAATTGAAATTTTGTTTGCTTGGATTAAGGGCTACAGACCATTGAGTTACAAAAGCATTGTAATCTCCTTCTTCCATCGCAGTGGTGATGTAAATAATCTTCATGTTATACCTTACACATAAGATTATTATTAATTTTTATATTTATAGCAATAGAAAATGTTATACTTTTTCTATGAAAAACTCTGCGAAAACATGGAACGCATTCTTTAAAGAGATACAAAATAAGGATTATGCTGTATCACTTCATAAGTTTTTAGATGAAGAATATAGAAATGGAGTATGTTATCCTCCAAGAGATCTTTTATTTAACGCTTTTAGATTAACCCCTTTAGAAGAAGTAAAAGTAGTTATTATTGGACAAGACCCATATCATGAACCAGGTCAAGCTATGGGGTTATCTTTTTCTGTTCCAAAAGGAATTAAAGTTCCACCTTCTTTAATCAATATTTATAAGGAAATTAGCGATGAATATAAGGTAGATATGGACTGTTCTAGCGGGGATTTAACGTATTTATCGAAGCAAGGTGTATTAATGTTAAACTCAGTTTTATCCGTAAGAGCGCATTATCCACTTAGCCATAATATCAAAGAATATAAACTCTTTTTCCAAGATGTTTTGGATACACTAGAAAATCAATTTAGACCTATGGTTTATCTCCTTTGGGGTGGACCTGCTAGGAGTTTAAAAAGATACCTACATAATCCAAGCCATCTAATCTTAGAATGTAACCACCCAAGTCCACTTTCCGCTAATAGAGGTGGATGGTTTGGGAATAACCATTTTAAATTAGTAAATGAGTATTTAAAGAAAAACGGATTAACTGAAATAAATTGGTGTAATAAAAGATAGACATTTACTAAGTAAGTGATAGAATATTCTCCGGGAGCTAAGCGTTAACTTGGCTGAGAGGATTCTTCTTGGAATCGACCGCACCTGATCTAGGTAATTCTAGCGGAGGGAATTTTTTATTTTGTTCCCCCCTCAACTAGAAATTGAGGGTTTTTATTTAGGAGGATATTATGAAAAACAAATCAAACACAGTAAGAACCATTACTGAAGTCGGTATGTTTGCCGCTTTAGGCTTTGTATTTGACGAATTACAAGGCATTCTTTCGAAAGGCATCTTCGTTAATGGTGGATCAATTGGATTCGCTATGATCGCAGTACTTATCGTTGCATATCGTCGTGGATTTATCCCAGCATTCTTAACTGGCTTATTAATGGGTCTTTTAGATATTGCTACAAGTGCATACATCTTAAACCCAATGCAATTGGTATTAGATTACATCTTACCTTATGCAGTTGTTGGTCTTGCAGGATTATTCAAACCATTCTTTGATAGAGCTCAAAGCAAAAACGGGAAAATCCTTTGGATTTTAATCGGAGCAGTAGTTGGCGGTGTAGCTAAGTTCTTCTCTCATTATTTTGCAGGTATATTCTTCTGGGCAGATCCAGCAAACTTTGCTTGGGATTTAAACAGCATGAATCCATATCTATATTGTTTCGTTTATAACATCGCATTCATTGGTCCATCTATTTTTATTACTGCAGCATTATTAATGATTGTGTATGCTGCTGCTCCAAGAGTTTTAACAAACAAATCGTTATCTGGCGATGATAGAAGCGAAAAACAATCAATTGAAAAACCATTAATCTCAGGCGTTGTTACTGCTGCTGGATTATTCGTGTTTGTATACTATCTCATTAAATACATTAAGAGCTTCTGGGTAGAACAATATGATGGCGCTATCGATTACAGTTTTGATTCAGATTGTATGGTAATTATGACATTAGGCATTTTAATCGCTGTAACAGGTATTATTTGTCTTATTGGATCCTTCAAAAAGAAGTTTTCTTATGCTGTTTTAACTGGCGGTTTAACTGTAGCTTCCATTGCTTCTCTTGTTTATAGCATGGCAAGATGGTTAAGAATGATTGTTAAGGCAAAAGTATGGAATACCTACTTAATTTGGTATCTTATTGCTTTGTTATCTTTAGCAGTTTTTGCAAGTTTATTTGCTGGAATTGTTGGCGATAAAAATAAAGATAACGCTATTGAAGAGTAGTTCTCTTTCAATAAATGAAAAGCGTTGGGAATTAGCCTCCTCAACGCTTTTTTTGTATATTGTTTGTAGGTTATTCAATAATTATCAACATTCTTTCAAGTTATCTAATGCTTTTAGCATTTCTTTATGTCTCAAACTACCTTCATAAGAGGTAATTATTCCTAATACTCGTATCATATTTTATAAATATGTGATATAGTATTCGCGGAGGATTATATCCTATGGAAGAAAAAATCGAAAACGAATTAAAAGAAAACAACGATCCAGTTGAAGAAGTGCCGACTGAGGTTCAGGCACAAGAACAAGAGCCACAAAAACAAGAAGCTGAAGAAGCTCCAAAGAAAAACTTGGTTAGTGTTGAAAAGCCAGACAACAATGAAGAAGGCTTTGATAAAGTTATTGAAAGAGAAAGAAGCGTTCTTTTTAACGAGTATAAAAAATCTAGAAAAATCTCCAACATCATTACTGTTGGTGTTTTGCTTGTCGGTTTAGCAGGTGTTATTTGTATTACACAAAAGAACATGGCTTTAACAATTGTTGGTTGGTCTTTAATGGGCGCAACTGTTTTAGGTTTAATTATCTACTACGCAATCAACAAGAACAAATTCCCAAATAGAACAAGAGAATACATCAAATTAATCACAAAAATGATTAATGAAAATACATTCAAAAACGAACAATTCACTGATGTAGTTACAGATCCAGAAGAAAAATTCGATGTAGCAGAAGTTATCGGTGATGGTGTTTATGCTGATTTAGGTATCGCTCAATCTAGAAATGTTGTCCGTGGTAAATTCGCTGGCAAAGATTTCTTATATGGCGAAGTTGCATTATTCAAACCACAACAACCTAAAGCTAAAAAAGAAGGTCCTGTTTTCGTTGGTAAATACATTTCTTATCCAAACAACTTACAAATGAAAGGCAGAATCATAGTTAACATTAAAAAGAGTGAATCTCCTTTAGACTTACCTACAAAAACTGAAGATTTAACAGCTTTAAATGCATCCACAAACTTAGCGGTTTACGGTTTAAAAGAAACTGATTACGAAAGAGTCTTAGGAAAGAAATTCTTTAAAGAATTCACTGAAGACTTAGCACTTAAAGACCACTTAATTAATGTTAATTTAGTAGTCTGGGCTGGCAAGAGTGCTGTTTATTTCTCATATGATGATGGTGCAATGGGATTACCATTTGACAAACCATTTGATAAACAACCATATGACCAAATGGCAGATAACCTTACTGATGCATTTGAATTGTTAAACAAGATTGGAAAATAGTTTATGAATCCAAATGGTCGTTGGCTAAACATATATTGTTTTAAACATAACGGTACTTTACATAGATGTTGGGACCGTGGTTTAGTCTTGGAAAATAACGACAACTTTTTAGTTGTGGCCACCAAAAAAGCAAAGGTCATTGAAAGAAATGGTAGAAGATGGTTCACTAAAGAACCAGCAGTTACTATCTTCTCTAAAAATGAATGGTGGAA
>CAMJAG010000010.1 GCA_946403545.1 uncultured Caryophanales bacterium
CAACACCTTGAACATCTAACTTAACTCCTTGAGCATTGAAGTTAATATAATCAATGCAATCAATATCTCCTCCATCAATAGTATAAGCATAATCTGCATTCATCTTCTCCAAGGAGAAATGTTTAGTGCCTTCACCAATTTCTTCATCCACCGTAAAAGCAATAGAAATAGGATGATGTTTAATTTCTGGATGCGTTTTAAAGTAAGCAACAACACCCATGATAACAGCAATACCCGCTTTATCATCAGCACCTAATAAAGTATTACCGTCAGTGACCACTAAATCTTTTCCAATATGTTTCTTTAGAGATGGAAATTCTTCCACTGTTAAAGTGTATTTATCATTTAATTTAAATGGTTTTCCATCATAATTTTTAATTATTTGAGGATTAACACCAGTATCAGTAACTTCTAAAGCAGTATCAATATGAGCGTTTAATCCAATACGTTCACCCTCTCCATCTATATGACCATAGACAATTCCATATTCATCCATATACGCATCATCTACGCCTAACTCTTTTAATTCTTTAACTAATAATCTAGATAGATTTTTTTGTTTCTCAGTAGATGGAGTTGCACCTGTAGTGTCATCTGCTTGAGTATCTATTTTTACATATCTTAGGAATCTCTCTAATTCTTCCATAATTTGTCTCCTTTCAGCTAAGGACAAAATATATTTTACAGTTTTTATTGACTAGTAGATAGACAAGCATATAATAATTAGTAGTTAGTCATCACTAACTGAAAGGAAACAAATTATGATTTCAAAGAAATTATCTCAGTTCCGCATTGGCGAAACAGGAACGGTAGTCATAGTTAATGGCGAGGGCCGTGTTAGAAGAAGATTATTTGACATGGGTATTACACCTGGATGTGAAATATATCTTAGAAAAAAAGCTCCTTTGGGCGATCCTATTGAAGTGACATTAAGAGGATATGAATTAACTCTTAGAAAAAATGAAGCTGATTTAGTGGTTATGGAAATGAAGGAGAAATATTAATATGAAGAATTTTGCTTTAGCTGGTAACCCTAACTGTGGTAAAACCACTTTATTTAATTCTTTAACTGGTAGTACTGCTCACGTAGGTAACTGGCCAGGTGTCACGGTTGATAAAAGAGTAGGTGTTTGCTCTTTAGGTAAAGAAGCAGTTAATATTGTTGATTTACCTGGTATTTATTCTTTATCACCATATACACCAGAAGAAGTTATCTCACGTAACTATATTATTGATGAAAAACCTGATTGTGTTATTGATATCATCGATAGCACAAATCTTGAAAGAAACTTATATTTAACCACACAAATCATGGAAATGAATGTCCCAGTTATTGTGGCACTTAACATGATGGACGTAGTGGAAAAGAACGGGGATGTCATTGATGAACTTAGATTATCCCAAGCACTAGGTGTCCCTGTTGTTAAAATCTCTGCTTTAAAACAAGATAACTTAAAGAGATTAATGGATCTTGCTATTGAAGCAGCAGAAAAGAAGAGAAACGGTAAAACCGTTTTAGAAGAATCTCCTGTTGGTCACTTGATTAAGGACTTAACAATTGCATTCTCTTCTTTAGGTGTTAGCGATCCATTATTCCACGCTTGTAAATTAGCGGAATTAGATGAACTCGAATGCGCTAACCACCCACAACTTGTTAACATGGTCAAAGAATTCCAAAAGGTAAATGTTGATAGCAAGTTTGGACAAGACTATGAAGCTTTAATCGCTGATGAAAGATATAAATACATTACTAGCAAGTACGCTATCTTCATGAAGAAAGCTAGAAAAGATGATAGAGTGCCAACCAAGTCAGATAAGATTGATAAAGTCTTAACTCACGTTGTATTTGGTATTCCAATCTTCTTATGTATCTTATTTGTTATCTTCCATTTTACATTCTCTGAAAATCTATTCTTCTTAGGTGGATTATTTAATTCAGATTGTTTTGATTTCATACCAGATGATTCAATTTGGGCGGGATTTAAAGGGCTTTTCTACACTGAAAACGGAATTAACTCTCCTGGTGTTATGCTCTCAAATCTCGTAAATGGATTTACTAATATCTTCTCTACATTGGCAGGAAATGCACTCAGTGGTGCTCCTGAATGGGTGAGTGGATTAATCGTAGATGGTGTCTTAGGTGGTATCTTTGCAGTTATTGGATTCTTACCACAAATCTTAGTCTTATTCCTATTCTTCTCAATCTTAGAAGATTCTGGTTATATGGCTAGAGTTGCATTTATCTTAGATAAATTATTTAGAAAATTTGGCTTATCCGGTAGAGCGTTCTTACCTATGATTATGGGCTTTGGATGTTCTGTTCCTGCAATGATCAATACAAGAACAATTGCAGATGAAAAAGAAAGAATTGCTACTATTAGAGTTATTCCATTCTTCTCTTGTGGTGCTAAACTTCCAATTTTAACTGCAATTGCAGGTTGTATTGCAATGGCATTTGGATTCAATAATGTTGATTTAATTACAATGGGTATGTATGTCCTTGGTATGGTAGTAGCGATTGTCTCTGTCTTACTAATGAGAAAAACATTCATGAGAGGTCACTCATCTCCATTCATCATGGAACTTCCTACATATCACTTACCACAAGCAAAAAGTACAGCGCTTCTTGTTTGGGATAAAGCAAAACACTTCGTTAAGAAAGCATTTACAGTTATCTTAGCAAGCACAATTGTTATTTGGTTTGTCTCTCACTTCTCATGGAACTGGACATATTTACCAGATGAACAAATGTCAGAAAGTATTCTTTCTTCAATAGGACAATTATTCAAACCATTATTTGTCCCACTTGGATTTGGTATTTCTGAATATGGTTGGGTATTCGTCGTCGCTATCGTTACAGGTTTAATTGCTAAAGAAAATGTTGTTGCTACATTAGGCACATTAGCAGCATCCACATTAGCACTTATGGCATCAAAAGGTATTGATGTATCCGCTACCGGAGACGCATTAAACGATCTAGTTATGACAATGAGAGCTACAAGTTCTAGTTTAAATCCTGCAGCATTATTGGCGTTTATCGCATATAACATGCTAACAGTCCCTTGCTTTGCAGCAGTTGCTACAGCAAGAGGTGAGTTAACTAAGAAAGATTTCTGGATTACAGTAATCTTCTGGTTAGCAGTATCTTACGTTGTAAGTAGTGCTATCTATGTTATTGGTTCCTTCTGGTGGACAGCATTTATCTACGTTGCTGCTATTGCATTAATCATTCTTTGTGTTCACTTATACGATAAAGCTAAAAAGAATAAAGAGATTAAGGAGGCTAATGCATAATGCAACCAATTGAAATTATCGTTATTATTGCAGCGGTTTCCTTTGTCCTAGCAATCCTTACGGTTTACATTAAAAGAAGAATTAAAGGGGAACCTACAGGTGATTGTGCATGTTGCCATACAAACAAAGAAAAACTCCTTAAAAAATACCATAAAATGTATGGCTGCAAATGTGTAAATAAATAATACTCCAGTATTATGTATTTATAAACAGAAATGACCCATGGTCCCCCAATGGGTCATTTTATATAATTAAAGAAAGGAGAAAATATTTATGAAAGAAGTAGTTTATTCGATTATTGGGATATCTTTAATATTTGTTTGTACCACTCTTGGTGCTTGTAGTGTTTTCTTTTTCAAAAATAAGACTATTTCACCAAAACTAAACAAGATTTTCATGGGTTTTGCTGCAGGAATTATGTTTTCCGCTAGCTTCTTTTCTTTAATTAAACCTGCTATTGAATCTGAAGTAAGCTACATGCCAAGTTGGGTAGTAGTGGCTATCTCTATCGTATTAGGAGCCGCCTTCTTATGGGGTATAGATAAACTTATTCCTCACTTGCATGTAAATGAAAACAAAGATGAAGGTTTGAAGACTAAAAAGATGTCTAAAACATCAAAGATGTTCCTTGCTGTTACAATCCATAATGTTCCAGAAGGATTATCAGTAGGTATTGGCTTTGGTGTCGCTATTGCAAGTCATAATAATGCAATGTTAGTCGGAGCCTTATTGCTCGCTATCGGAATAGGTGTTCAAAACATTCCTGAAGGTGCAGTTGTTTCACTGCCTATTAAAGGAGAGACGGGAAGCTCCACGAAAGCGTTCTTATTTGGTATGTTTTCTGGAATAGTGGAACCAATCGCCGCGGTAGTTGGTCTATTCCTTGCTATGCAAATCCAAGGAATTATGCCATGGGCCTTAGCGTTTGCAGCAGGATGTATGATCTATGTTGTTGCAGAAGAAATGATTCCAGAAATGACTAGTGAAGGACACGACCACTTTGGAGTGTGGTCCTTCATTATTGGATTTGTTATTATGCTCGCTCTTGATTGCATTCAATTTTAAATTCAATAAGTAGAATACCTCTCTTCCGAAAGAAGGGAGGTTTTTCTTTTAAAAGAAATATGTTTACTCTATAATAGGACACATGCAAGAAATTGAAATTAAAAGAAAGTTCTTCCAAATACTCGAAAAGATAGGGGATAGAAGCTACAAGGTTCAAAGAAAAAACGATATCTACTTCATGAAACAATATGGAGAAGATAAAGAAGGATTTGAGAAGTTTGTAGACAAATTACAAACATTTAAAGTTTGTGGTGTTAAAACTCCTAAAGTCTATGTCTACGATAAGAATCAAAGAATCGTAGTGATGGAATACATTGAAGGAGACACAATGGATGCCTATTTTTCAGTAGCAGAACTTACTGATAATATGTTTCAAAAACTATTCCAAACATATTGGTTTGCAAAGCAAGATAAGATTTATCTAGATTGGAAACCAGAGAATTTCAAATTCTACAAAGATAATTTCTATTATTTAAAATTCGACTTTAAGAAGTTTGAAAACAATAATAGATTTATACAGACTGATATTAGATATTGGTTCCCAACAGAAGAATTGGAACAATATGTTCTATCAAGAGGGTTCTCTTTTGACCCAAAGAGAATCAAAAATGAATATGAAGTCAATAAATTAATGGCTTTAATCACTATCAAATATTTCAAATAATTGATAGATTAGAAGTGTGTTACCCTTGGAAACCACACTAGACAAAACAAGGAGGATTCTTCAATGAATCGTGAAATTATTAAGAAAATCGCTGCTAACGCGTTTGTAGCAGCACTTTATGTGGCCTTCACTTTAGCGTGTTATCCACTCGCTTTTGATCAAATCCAATTTAGATTATCTGAAGTGCTCATTCTATTATGTTTCTTTAGAAAAGATTTAGTATTTGGTCTTACTTTAGGATGTGCGATAGCAAATTCCTTCTCTACATTAGGCCCGATAGATATAGCTTTTGGTACTTTAGCAACATTCCTAGCATGTATAGGCATATGTATGGTTAAACATTTAGGAATCGCTATCTTTTTCCCTGTTCTCACCAATGCATTCTTAGTTGCTTGGGAATTAAATATTGTATTCCAAGCACCATATTGGGAAAGCGTATTATTTGTTGGTATTGGTGAATTAGCAGTAATGGTACTTGGCTATGGCTTGTTTGTGGTTATATCACAGAACCAGAAGTTCCACGATATATTGCAAAGCACTCAAAATAGAGAATATAAAGGAAACATTAGAAACGGAATTATTATTCTCTCTAGTATTGTTGCAGCAGTAGTAACAATTATCTTTGCTAGCTCAATTGCTTCTCCAATTTATCAAAACTTTAGAAGTGATGGATTTGATAATGATCCTCAATACTTCTTATATATCGGTAGATTAATGGCAGAAGGTCAAAAACCATATATTGATATCTATGACCATAAAGGTCTTTACATATTCTATTATTACTATCTAGTTAACTTCTTGGGAGGTAAGATTGGTCTCTTTGTTTTAGAGTTAGCTTTATACGCTGTTTTCTATTATTTCTTTATCAAAACAGTGTCATTAGTATTCGAAAACCATATCAAAACCTCAATTATTTGTGGTTTGTTCTTCTTCATCGTTATGACATTTACGTTCCAAGGTGGAGCAGATTTAGACCTTCAATTACCATTTATTGGATTACTTCTTTACTTCTACACTAAAGGTATTAAGAATAAAGACTTTAAGTCCTTTATGTGGGGCAATTTAGTTGCTGGTTTATTAGCGGGTTTAGATATCAATCTTAGAATGAGTGACGCTATTGTTCCATTCTCTTGTGTTTGTTTCTATGCTTACTACGCTATCAAGAATAAAAAGTGGAAATACGCTTTTAGAGATGCTGGATTATGCTTAGCAGGATTAGTTACTATGTGTATCCCACCAATCGTCTTAGCGGCAACTGGTGGATATTTCAATGAAATGATGGCTTCACTATCCTCTTCTAACGTTGGTTATATCCTCTCAAAGAGATTCTTATTCACACATCCTCAAGTTGCATCATACTTGATGCTTCTTGTTGCTTTACCTTTATTAGTGATATCACTAGTTTTCTTAAGAAAGAGAATAGATAAAGATGAATGGATGTTCTATGTAATTAGCTGTGCGATCGTATGGCCATTTGAATTATTCATTTGTTTATTCCCACATTATTTCTTACCAATGCTTCCATTCTTAATTATTTTCTTCGCAAGAGTATTTAATTTATTTGGATTCATGCAAAAAGGTGAACCTGCAGTGGATTATAATGGAACACTAGATTACACGAAAGGAAATGATAAAGTTCATAAGGCTATTTTGATAGCGTGTATTGCAGTAAGTGTTTTTGCAGCAGGTCTTTACCCAGGATATTACTACTTAACAGGTTTATATTCTAAAGACAAAGCTATCCAAGAATATATTGAAACCACAACAGAAAAGAAGGGTAATAATATGCTTGCAATTGACTATGGTATTTCCTTCTACTTAAATTCAAATTTCACTACGAAAACCAAGTATTTCTCCTCTCAATCATGGACAATTAGTTTTGAAGATGATGTAGTTGATGAATTAGTTAGATACATCAATGCAGGAGAAGTGGAATACGTAGTAACTAGAGATTACTCTACTATGAATGAAACTTATAAAAAGACAGTTGACGAGGTTTTAACTAGAGTTCCAAATCTCACTCTTATCGAATCAGAAATGAAAGGAAACAAATATATTGATATCTATAGATTGAACTAATGTTCAAAATCAAATAGAATATAGCAGTTATGAAAGACTTTTACTTAGAAATCTTACACGTAGACAAAAATTGTGGTGCTAGATATGGTATCTTACACACTCCTCATGGAAATGTTGAAGTACCTATGTTTATGCCTGTTGGTACATTAGCCACAGTTAAAACATTATCTCCAGAAGAACTCAAAGAAATGGGTGCTGGAGTAATTTTGGCAAACACATATCATTGCTCTATTAGACCAGGCGCTGATATAGTGGCGAAAGCAGGTGGTCTACATAAGTTTATGAACTATGATGGACCAATATTAACTGATTCTGGTGGTTTCCAAGTCTTTTCACTCGCAGAAAATAGAAAAATTACTGAAGAAGGTGTTTCTTTTAAGAATCACCTTAATGGAGATAAATTATTCTTCTCTCCTGAAGTCGCTATTGATATTCAAGAGAAACTAGGCGCAGACATTATTATGTCTTTTGATGAATGTATGCCTTACCCAGTTGATTATAACTACGCTAAGAAGTCTACAGAAAGAACTCTTAGATGGGCTAAAAGATGTAAAGAAGCTCATAAAAGAGAAGATCAAGCACTCTTTGGAATTGTTCAAGGAAGTGACTATGCAGACCTTAGAAAGATGTGTGCAGAAGAATTAACAAAGATGGATTTCCCAGGATACTCAATTGGAGGTACTTCAATTGGAGAACCAAAAGAAAAATGCTTCGAAATGATTGAACAATCAGTCAAATACTTACCATTTGAAAAACCTAGATATCTAATGGGTGTTGGCTCATTAGATTACATTTTAGGTGGGATTTACCGTGGAATTGATATGTTTGACTGTGTTTTACCAACTAGATTAGCTAGACACGGCGCTCTTATGACTTCCTCAGGAAGAATTAATATTAAAAATGAAAAATATAAAGAAGACTTTACTACTTTAGACCCTAAATGTGATTGCTATTGTTGCAAGAACTACACTAAAGCATATTTAAGACATCTACATGTTTGTGATGAAACTTTTGGTAAGAGACTTATGTCTATTCACAATGTCAGATTCTTAATCAAGATAGTGGAAGGCGCTAGAGAAGCTATTAAAGAAGATAGATTTGAAGAATATATGAAAGCTACATTAGCAGCTTTTGGAGATAAAAGAGGTTTCTAATGGATATTAATTTATTTGACTTTTATCTTCCTGAAGAATTAATTGCACAAAAACCGGTTGATCAAAGAGATCATTCTAGATTACTTGCAATTAATAAAACTAATCATACATACGAAGATAAACATTTCTATGACATTATAGATTACCTACAACCAGGTGATGTTTTAGTTAGAAACAACACTAAAGTTATCCCTGCTAGATTATTAGGTATTAAAGAAGTAACTAAAGCTAGTTGCGAATTTTTGCTTTTAAAGCAAATAGAGGAAGATAAATGGGAATGTTTAACTAGACCTGCTAAATCACTCAAAGTCGGCGCTAAAGTCGATTTTGGTGATGGAAAAATGGTAGGAGAAGTTATTGAAGAAAAAGAAGAAGGCTTGAGAATCATTAAATTCCATTACAAAGGAATATTCTTACAAGTCTTAGATGAACTTGGCAAAATGCCTCTTCCTCCATACATTAGAGAACAATTATGCACTAATGATAGATATCAAACTGTCTACGCTAAATTTGAAGGTAGTGCAGCTGCTCCAACAGCAGGATTCCATTTCACTCCAGAACTCTTTGATAAAATCAAAGCAAAGGGTATCCAAGTAGTGGATGTCACTCTCCATATTGGTTTAGGCACATTTAGACCTGTTAAGGTTAATGACACTGATGACCATGTCATGCATTCAGAGGTGTATGAAATCACTCAAGAATCTGCTGATATTATTAACCAAGCAATTGTAGAAAATAGACGTATCATTGCTATCGGTACAACATCAGTTAGAACCTTAGAAGCAAACTATTCTAAGTACGGAAAGATACAACCTACAAAGGAAGCAACAAACATCTTTATTGTACCTGGTTATGAATACAAAGTAGTCAAAGCTTTGATTACTAATTTCCATCTTCCAAAATCCACTTTGATCATGCTTGTAAGTGCGTTTATGGGAAGAGAATTTACTTTAGAAGTTTATAAACACGCAGTGGAAGAAAGATATAGATTCTTCTCTTTTGGAGACTCAATGTTTATTTATGGAAAACAATAAAAATTACCAAAAAATACTGTTAGAAACCCTTTCGAATTTGAAAAGTAGTGGTGAAAAGCCATCTCTTTTGCTTCACGTTTGTTGTGGACCTTGCTTCACAATTCCTTTTGAAATTCTTAAGGACTACTTCAAAATCACTTTAATTTATAACAACTCAAACATTTATCCAGAGAAAGAATATAATAGACGTCTTAATGAACTTAAGACTTACATTAAAGACATAAAAGCGGACATTCAAGTCATAGAATTTCCATATGACTATTCAACCTACATTGAAGATTTGAAACCATATGGAGATATGCCTGAAGGACACGAAAGATGTAGAGTCTGTTTCCGTAAGAGATTGAGCTTTGGATTCAAATACGCTAGTGATCATGGCTTTGATTACTATGGAACAGTCATGACTATCTCTAGGTACAAAAATGCTCAAGACTTAAACAAAATTGGTAGAGAACTTCAAGCGCAATATCCTACAGTCAAATGGCTTGATGCAGACTTCAAGAAGAACGATGGATACGAGAAGTCACTCCTCATCATAAAGGAACACGAAATGTACCTCCAAGAGTACTGTGGATGTGAGTTTAGCTATAACAAATATCTGCTTCGAAAAGAAAATAAATAAAAATTTTTACGGGCTTCAAAACCCGTTTTTTACTACCCAAAAATAGCAAAAATAGACCCAAAAAAATGCACTTTTGCCATGATTTCGGACAATTTTTCTCATGTACGAGAGTGTATAAGCGCCACCTGAGGGTATACACAAAACATAATTAAATTTATTTAAAGTGTTGACACAGTATATGCGTAGGAGTATAGTTTAAACGTTGACTGCTCGCGTTGACGTGCGAGGTTGCTGATACACCCACAAGCGTTGTCATGAAGGTGATATCAGGTAATTCGCATCGAGTGATTAAGGTCAAGCCAGAAAGTGATAAGGAGGAAATTCAATTCATGGCAAAAGCAACCAAAATCAGGGTTCGCTTAAAAGCTTACGATCATCAAAACTTAGACTTAAGTGCTGAGAAGATCGTAACAGCAGCGAAAAACACTGGGGCTACAGTTGTGGGTCCTATTCCGCTCCCAACGGAAAAACAAGTATTCACGATTTTAAGAGCTGTTCACAAATACAAAGACGCTCGTGAACAATTCGAAATCAGAACACACAAACGTATTATCGATATTACAAATCCTAAGAAAGAAACGATCGACGCTCTTAAGAACTTAGATCTACCTGCAGGTGTTGATATCGAAATCAAACTTTAAGGAGGTAAGAGTTCATGAAAGCAATTATTGGACGCAAAATGGGCATGACAGAAGTCTTCGCTGAAGATGGAACAATGTATGCCGTTACAGTCGTTGAAGTCTTACCAAACATCGTTACACAAGTTAAGACACTTGAAAAAGATGGTTATGTTGCTGTTCAAGTTGGTTACGAAGATTTAAAAGAATCACGTGCTAACAAATGTGAAAAAGGTATCGCTAAGAAAGCAAATACAGTTCCACATCAATTCAGCAAAGAACTCAAGGGTGACGAGATGGCAAATTACCAATTAGGTGATGCTATCAAAGCAGACTTATTCAAAGCAGGTGACGTCGTTGACGTTATCGGCACAACAAAGGGTCACGGTTTCTCTGGCGTTATCAAACGTTGGAATAGAACAATTGGTCCTAAAGGCCACGGATCCGGTTACCACAGAGGACAAGGTTCCTTCGCTAACAACGGTCGTTACAACCACGGTGTTATGCCAGGAAAACACATGTCTGGTCACTATGGTAATGAAAGCGCAACAATTCTTAACTTATTAGTTGTCGCTGTTAACGCTGAAAAAGGCTACATCTTAATTAGAGGTGGCATCCCAGGCGCTAGAAAATCTATCGTTACAATCCGTAGCGCTATCAAAGAAGTTAAACATCCTGATACAGTTAAACCTTTAATCGAAAGAAAAGCTGAAGAACCAGCACCAGTTGTTGAAGAAGCAGCTCCAGTCGTTGAAGAAGCACCTGTAGCAGAAGCAGTTGTCGAAGAAGCTCCAGCAGTTGAAGCTGCTCCAGCAGAAGACAAAGCAGAATAATGGAAAGGAGATAGTTAATCATGGCAGAAAAGAAATCCGTCAGTGTTAAAGTCTATAACATGGCTGGCGAAGAAGTTTCAAAAATGAACTTATCCGCTTCCGTATTCGGAATTGAACCACACAAACAAGCCATGTTCGATGCAGTTCAAGTCGAACAATCCAACGCAAGACAAGCTACAGCTAAAACATTAGTTCGTCACGAAGTCAGCGGTGGTGGTAAAAAACCATGGCGTCAAAAAGGTACCGGACGTGCTCGTGCAGGTTCTAGCCGCTCCCCAATCTGGGTTGGTGGTGGAACAGTGTTCGGTCCAGTTGGAAATCAAAACTACAAGATTTCCCAAAACAAAAAAGAACACAAGCTCGCTTTAAGAAGCGCGCTCTCAATTAAAGCTAAAGACGGCTTAGTAATTGTTGATGATATCAAATTCGCAGCAAAGAAAACTAAAGAATGCGTTAAGATGCTTGACGCTCTCAAAGTTGGTGCTAAAGCATTAATCGTCGTTAGCGAAATCGATGAAACAATCTTCGCATGTACACGTAATATTGGATATGTAAAGACAGTTACATCCGATAACGTCTCTGTTGTTGACTTAATGAACGTTGACACAGTCGTTATGAGCCAAGCAAGTGTTAAAGCTGTTGAGGAGGCATTGAAGTAATATGGCAACTAAGAAATCAGCTGCAAAAGCAGAAAATCGTTTCCCAAAAGCAACTGAAAAAGACTTCGCTGTTATCGTTAAGCCAATCATTACTGAAAAGACAATGAGCTTAATGCAAAATGACAACAAAGTCACAGTTAAAGTTCTCGAAAGCGCAACTAAGACAGAAATCAAATTAGCATTCCAAAGACTTTTCCAAGTCAAGGTTACTGATGTCAAAGTGCTTAACGTGAGAGCTAAAGCAACAACTAGAGGAACACGCTACCAAGGTAGCATCTCTGGTTACAAGAAAGCAGTCGTTACTATCGCTGAAGGCGAAGCAATCGACTTATTCAAAGAATAGTTAAAAGTTCAGGCTATTCAAATTATAGGAGGAAAAAGTAATGTCAATTAGAACTTACAAACCTACGAGTGCTTCTCGTAGAAACATGACAAACTCGACATTCAGTGAAATCACTACTGCAACTCCTGAGAAATCCTTATTAGTCAGTTTAACCAAAACAGGCGGACGTAATAACCAAGGTAAAATTACATGCCGTCACATTGGTGGAGGTCATAAGCGTAAATACCGTATTATTGACTTCAAACGTGATAAAGATGATATCCCAGGATTCATCAAAACGATCGAGTATGATCCAAACCGTAACGCAAACATCTGTTTAGTCGCTTACGCTGATGGAGAAAAGAGATACATTCTCGCACCTAAGGATATCAAAATAGGATATAAAGTTATGTCTGGCGATGTCGCAGATATCATGCCAGGTAACGCAATGAAGTTAAAGAACATTCCAGAAGGTACATTCATTCACAATATTGAATTAGTTCCTGGAAATGGTGGACAACTTTGTAGAGCAGCTGGTGCTGCTGCACAAGTTCTCGGTGCTGAAGGAAAATACGTAATGGTCCGTTTAGCATCATCTGAAGTGAGAAAAATCTTAGGCGAATGTAAAGCAACAATCGGTTATGTTGGTAACGACGATTGGAATCTTGTTAACAAAGGTAAAGCTGGTAAAACAAGATGGGCTGGTACAAGACCTACAGTTCGTGGTAGCGTTATGAACCCTATCGATCACCCACACGGTGGTGGTGAAGGTAAATGTCCAGTTGGACGTGATGCACCTCGTACTCCATGGGGCAAACGTGCTCTTGGTGTCAAGACAAGAAGCCTCAAGAAAGCAAGCGGTAAATTAATCGTAAGACGCCGCAACGCTAAGTAATCGTAAAGAAAGGAAATGAATTATGGCAAGAAGTTTGAAAAAAGGCGCATTCGTTGATGCCTATCTTACTAAAAAAGTTGACGCTCTTAATGCTGCTGGCAAAAAAGAGATCATCAAAACATGGTCAAGACGTTCAACAATTTATCCATCATTTGTTGGCCACACCTTTGCGGTTTATAACGGAAAAGAACATATCACTGTTTACGTTACAGAAGATATGGTCGGTCACAAATTAGGTGAATTTGCTCCAACAAGAAAATTCACAGGACACACAGGCCACACTGCTGAAGATAAAGCTGCAGCAGCTGGTAAATAATAGGAGGGACTGATACATGGCAGAAACAAAGAAAACAACTGCAAAGAAAACATCTACTGCTAAAAAAGCAGCAGAAGTTAAAGAAGAAGCAGTAAAAGTTGAAGCTCCTGTTGAAGAAGCTCCTAAAGCAAAGAAAGCACCTGCTAAGAAAGCAGCTGCTAAAAAAGAAGAAAAAGTCGAAGCAAAAGCTGAAAAGAAAGCTGAAAAGAAAGCAGAAGCTCCTAAAAAGCCAATGCCAACAGAAGCAACAGCAATTGCTAAGAATGTGAGATTAACTCCACGTAAGGCAAGACTTGTTATGGACTTAGTTCGTGGCAAAGATGTCAAAGTGGCATTAGGAATTCTCGCTAATACTAATCGCGCTGCATGCGAACCTATTACTAAATTAATTAAATCCGCAGCTGCTAATGCAATTAACAACTTCGGTATGGATGAAGAAAGCTTATATATCGCTAAAATCTGGGCTAATGATGGTCTCAGAATGAAGAGATACTTACCAAGAGCTAAAGGTTCAGCATCAGGCTTAGTTAAAAGAAACAGCCACCTCTATGTGGTTGTTAAGATGAGATAGGAGGAAGAGAAACAATGGGTCATAAAGTTAGTCCAGTTGGTATGAGAATCGGTGTCAACAAGAATTGGAATTCTCGTTGGTACGCAAACGATCAAGAATACAGCTTATTCCTCAATCAAGATATCAAAGCTCGTGAATATCTTGAATCATCTCTCAAAGATGCATTATTAAGCCATGTCGAAATCGAAAGAGTTAAGACAGACAAAGGCTATAAGCTCACAATTATGTTATTTGTCGCTCGTCCAGGTGTTGTCATCGGACAAGAAGGCAAGAACGTTGAAGTCATCAAATCTAAATTAGCTAAGATTTATTCTGGCGCAGAAGTTAGAGTTGATGTCATCGAAGTCAAAAATCCTGACTTAGATGCTACAATCGTTGCTCAAACAATTGCAAAGCAATTAGAAGAAAGAGCAAGCTTTAGAACAGTTCAAAAGAAAGCAATTCAAAAAACACGTAAAGCAGGCGCTAAAGGTATTAAGACATCTGTCGGTGGCCGTTTAGGTGGTGCTGATATTGCTAGAAGCGAAGGATACCGTGAAGGTGTTGTCCCACTTCATACACTTAGAAGTGATATTGACTACGCAGCAGTTTCTGCAGCAACTCAATATGGCCGTTTAGGTGTTAAAGTATGGATCTGCCGTGGCGAAATCCGTCCTGAACTTTCTAAAAAGAATAATGGGAAAGGAGAATAGTCATGTTACAACCAAAACGTGTTAAGTATCGTCGTCCTCACATCATTAAATACGAAGGACATTGTAAAAGCGGAACAACAGTAGCCTTTGGTGAATATGGCTTACAAGCTTTAGAAGGCGCATGGATTACAACTCGCCAAATCGAAGCAGCTCGTATCGTCATGTCCCGTTATACAAAAAGAGGTGGACAAATCTGGATCAGAATCTTCCCACATTTAGCAAAGACTAAAAAGCCTGCTGAAGTTCGTATGGGTTCTGGTAAAGGTTCTCCAGAAGATTGGGTAGCAGTAGTTAAGAAAGGTTGCTGCATGTTTGAAATCGCAGGTGTTGCAGAAGCAGACATGATGGAAGCACTTCGCTTAGCAGCTTACAAACTCCCAATCAAATGTAAAGTTATTAAGAAAGGTGAGTAAGATTTATGAAAATTAATGAAGTTCGTGAATTATCTACGAGTGAGTTAAAAGAAAAATTATACTCACTTAAAGAACAACTCTTCGAACTCCGTAGAAAGAAAGCTGTCGGAGCACTCGAAAGAGGTGAAGATGTCATCACAGTTAGAAAAGACATCGCACGCGTTAACTTAGTATTACGCGAAAGAGAATTAGCAGAGAATAAATAAGGAGGAAATTGTAGATGGAAAGAAATGTTGCAGCACGTGCTACAGTTCAAGGTGTAGTCGTCTCTGACAAGAACGCCAAAACAATTGTCGTCCTTGTTGAAACTCATAAAAAACACAGCAAGTATGGAAAACGTGTTAAATACGGTAAGAAATACTATGCTCACGACGAAGAGAACCAAGCTAAAGTTGGTGACACAGTCACTATCATGGCTTGCCGTAAACTCTCCGCAAGTAAAAGATGGAGATTAGTCTCCATTGATAAGAAAGCTGTCTTATCAGTTAAAGAAGCTGAAGCAGAATTAAAAGAAGAAATCCTCGAAGCAAAAATCGAAGATGATGCTAAAGCTGAAGAACCAAAGGAGGATAAAGAATAATGATCCAAAAGGAAACCAACCTTGTTGTCGCAGATAACAGTGGTGCTAGAAGTGTTCGTGCATTCAACCTCTATGGTGGTTCTTATAGAAAATCTAGCTACGTTGGTGACATCATCTTAGCAGCAGTTAAAGATGCTATCCCAAACGGTAAAGTTAAAAAAGGCGACGTCGTAAGATGTGTCGTCGTTAGAACTAAGAAGCAAATCATGAGAAAAGATGGTTCTCAAATCGCATTTGATGACAATGCAGTCGTTATTATTAATGATGATAACGCACCTGTAGGCACACGTGTGTTTGGTCCTGTCGCTCGTGAACTTCGTGAAAAAGGAATCGAAGGATTTATGAAAATCGTTTCCCTCGCTTCCGAAGTTTTATAAGGAGGTATGACTGATGAACTTATTAAAAGGTGATAAAGTTATCGTCATTGCTGGTCGCGACAAAGGCAAAACTGGCACAATCCAAAAGGTTATCCCAGAATTAAACCGTGTTGTCGTTGAAGGCGTTAACGTCCGTAAAAAACATAAAAAACCAACACAACAAAACCCTGACGGTGGTATCGTTGAAATCTATGCTCCAATCGATGCTAGTAACGTCATGTTAGTTGATCCTAAGACAAAGAAACCAACAAGAATTGGTCATAAAGAAGTCAAAGGTAAAAAAGTCCGCGTCGCTAAGAAGAGCGGAACTGTGCTATAAGGAGGAATTAGAAAATGGCAGAAGAAATCAAAAAAGCTACTGGCACTAAAAAGTCCACAAGCACAGCTAAAAAAGCAGCTCCAAAAGCAGAAGCACCTGCAGTAGCAGAAGCAGAAGCTCCAAAAGCAGCAGCTAAGAAAGTTAGCAAGAAAACAGGTAAGGGCAATAAGAAAGCAGCTATCGTTAACCGTTTACAAACTAAATACGAAAACGAAGTTAGAAAAGCTCTCTTAGAAAAATATGGCTACTCTTCCACAATGCAAATCCCTGCATTAGCTAAAATCGTTATCAATATCGGTGTTGGCGATGCAACAACAGATAGCAAACGTTTAGAAGAATCAGTCGCTGAACTTGCTCAAATCACAGGTCAAAAACCTATTATTACAAAAGCAAAGAAATCTATTGCTACATTCAAAGTTCGTGAAGGTCAAGAAATTGGATGTAAAGTTACACTTCGTGGTTTAAGAATGTGGGACTTCTTAGATAAGTTAGTCTCTATCGCTCTCCCACGTGTTCGTGACTTCCGTGGTGTTTCTAAAAACGCTTTCGATGGTCGTGGTAACTACACACTTGGTATCAAGGAACAATTAATCTTCCCTGAAATCGAATACGATAAAGTCGCAAAGGTTCGTGGTATGGACGTTGTTATCGTCACTACTGCAAAAACAGATGCTGAGGCATATACCTTATTAGAATTATTAGGTATGCCTTTCCATAAATAGAGAAAGGAGTTCTACAATGGCAAAAACAAGTTTAAAAGTTCGTTGCTCCAGACCTCAAAAATATAAGGTCCGTGAATATACACGTTGTGAACGTTGTGGACGTCCTCACTCTGTATATAGCAAATTCAAATTATGCCGTATTTGTTTAAGAGAATTAGCTTACAAAGGCGAAATTCCTGGCATGAAAAAATCATCTTGGTAATAGGAGGTAAATAACACATGATGCAAGATCCAATCGCGGATATGCTTACAAGAATCCGCAATGCAAATGCACTTAAATATGAAAAAGTTAAAATGCCTTCTAGCAAGATGAAAGCAGAAATTGCTCGTATTCTTAAAGAAGAAGGCTTCATTGCTGATTACAAAGTAACTGGTAAAGTTAAAAAAGAATTAGCAATCACACTCAAATACGCTGCAGATGGCACTAAAGTCATCTCTGGCTTAAAGAAAATCTCTAAACCTGGCTTAAGAGTTAACGTTGGTTGTGAAAAACTTCCAAGAGTTCTTAAAGGTTTAGGTATCGCAATCATTTCCACATCACAAGGTGTTATGACAGACGCTAAAGCTCGTACACTCGGTGTTGGTGGTGAAGTGATTTGCTACGTCTGGTAATAGGAGGATAGATTATGTCTCGTATTGGTAATAAACATATCGAACTTCCTGCTGGTGTTACAGTTGAACAAGCTGATAACAAAGTTAAAGTTACTGGACCAAAAGGAACACTCTACGTTGCATTAAACAATGGCATCTCCATGAGTGTTGAAGGTAACGTTGTCTCTTTCAAGAGAGCTAACGATACAAAACAAATCAAACAAAACCATGGTACAGTCCGTGCTAACGTTAATAACGCTATCACAGGTGTTTCCAAAGGTTATGTTAAAGAACTTGAAATGATTGGTATTGGTTACAAAGCACAAATGAAAGGTGAAAACATTGAAATTTGGGCTGGTTACTCACATACAGTCGTTATCAAACCTGAAGCAGGCGTTAAAGTTTCTGTTGATAACTTAGTCAACATTAAAGTTGAAGGTATTGACAAACAAGCTGTTGGTCAAACTGCTGCTTTAATTAGAGAAGTTAGACCTCCAGAACCATACTTAGGTAAAGGTATTCGTTATAAAGGCGAACACGTTGTTACTAAAGAAGGTAAACGTGCTGGTGCAGGTAAATAGGAAGGTAGGTAAGAGTTATGATTAGTAAAGAAAGCAAAAATGTCTCTCGTTTAAGAAGACATGCTCGTGTTAGAAATAAAATTTCTGGTACAGCTGAAACTCCTAGACTCTGTG